>NZ_AP031498.1:0-300000 GCF_042854845.1 Maricurvus nonylphenolicus
GTGGATAAGTAAACTCACAAACAGTAAAATATGCGGCTTGCATATGAACATAATTAAAGGGGATGCAGTGGGTGCCTTACCTGCTGTTTAAGGGGGAATTTTGCCAGAAGCAATCTGGAAAAAGTGTGTTGGGTGTTTACAGGATGAGCTGCCGTCACAGCAGTTTAATACCTGGATTCGCCCGCTCCAGGTCGATTCACAGGCAATGGATCAATTGCGTCTATTGGCGCCCAATCGTTTTGTACTCGATTGGGTAAACGATAAGTTTTTATCGCGTATTAAAGAACTGGTACTTGAGCAGGGCGATGCGCCTGGTTTGCAGGTAGAAATCGGCGTTGCGGCTCGTCAGCCAAGCCGTTTCCTGCGTCAGCCTCAGGCGCCTGCGCCCAGCGCTGCACCTGGCAGTGGTTATGGTGCGCCTGCCGCTCCTGTTGCGGCGCCAGCACCGACAGCCAATCCGTCGAACGCCAACTTTGCTTCAGCTGATGCTACCGGTGGTGTGTTAAATGGATCACCGGTTGAACCTATTTCGGTAACGGCTGTAGAGCAACCCCGTGCTTCTGTGGAGCCTGTAACTTCACTGATGGAGCAACCTGCGTTGGATTTTGCGGCTGCGCCTGCTGCGATGGGTAGTGTGCCTTCTGTTTCCGCCAGTACGACACCTTCTATTATTACCAGTCCGGTAAGCAGTCCCGTGAGTGCCCCTGCGCCAGTGCAGGAAGTACGTAGTGCGGCTTCGGATGTAGAGGGTGGTTTAAAGCATCGCAACTACCTAAATAAAAGCTTTACCTTCACCAGTTTTGTTGAGGGTAAATCAAACCAGCTGGGTTTAGCAGCTGCCAGGCAGATTGCCGACAACCCGGGTGGTGCCTATAACCCGCTGTTTATTTACGGTGGTGTAGGCCTGGGTAAAACTCACTTGATGCATGCCGTGGGCAACGCTCTGGTAGAGAAGAACCCCAATGCGAAAGTGGTCTACCTGCATTCTGAGCGTTTCGTTGCCGATATGGTCAAGGCGCTGCAGCTCAATGCGATTAACGACTTTAAACGTTACTACCGCTCTGTTGATGCTTTGTTGATTGACGATATTCAATTTTTTGCCGGTAAGGAACGCTCGCAGGAAGAGTTTTTCCATACCTTTAATGCTCTGCTAGAGGGTGGCCAGCAAATTATTCTCACCTGTGATCGTTATCCGAAAGAAATTAACGGTCTGGAAGAACGGCTTAAAAGTCGCTTTGGCTGGGGCTTAACGGTAGCCGTTGAGCCGCCGGAGCTGGAAACCCGCGTAGCGATTCTGATGAAGAAGGCCGATCAGGCCAATATGACATTGCCACATGATGCAGCTTTCTTTATTGCCCAGCGGATCCGTTCTAATGTGCGTGAGCTTGAAGGGGCATTAAAGCGCGTGATTGCCAATGCACATTTTACCGGCCGCGATATTGATGTCGAACTGGTACGCGAATCACTTAAGGACCTGTTAGCCCTGCAGGACAAACAGGTCAGTATCGACAATATCCAGCGTGTGGTATCGGAATACTTTAAGATCAAGGTCAGTGACATTTTATCGAAACGTCGCAGCCGTTCCGTGGCCCGTCCACGTCAGGTTGCCATGGCCCTGTCGAAAGAGTTAACCAATCACAGCTTGCCAGAAATTGGTGATGCCTTTGGTGGCCGTGACCATACAACGGTGTTACATGCTTGCCGCAAGATTAAATCCTTGCGTGAAGAGGATGCCGATATTCGTGAAGATTGGAAAAACCTGTTACGTTCGCTGACCACCTAAGCCGTGTGTCATTGCGAAGACGTAACCGTTAGTTGAAACAGCTAGTTAAACATAAGATAAGAACTGGAATTTTAGGGAATAAACCCATGCAATTTACTGTATCTCGAGAAGCTCTGTTAAAGCCACTGCAGTTAGTGGCCGGTGTTGTTGAGCGTCGTCAGACGCTGCCTGTACTGTCCAATATTTTGGTTAAGCTGTCAGACACTCAGTTGTCGTTAACTGGTACAGACCTTGAGGTTGAAATTGTCGCTCGTGTCACCCTGGAGCAGCCGGGTGAAGGTGGCGAGCTGACAGTACCTGCGCGTAAGCTGGTTGATATTTGTCGCTCCCTGCCAGACGATGCTGAACTTAATTTTATTGAAGAGAATCAAAGGGTTATCCTGAAATCCGGGCGTAGCCGTTTTACCCTGTCGACCCTGCCCGCCGCTGATTTCCCCAATGTGGAACAGGGGCCTGGTGACCTGCAGTTTGCCTGTGAGCAACACGATATCAAACGCCTGATTGATCGCACCAGCTTTGCTATGGCACAGCAGGATGTACGCTACTACCTCAACGGCATGCTGTGGGAAGTACAGGAAGGCCAACTGCGTTCTGTTGCTACCGACGGTCACCGCTTGGCGCTGTGTACTCGCGCAATTAATGTATCCACTCCAGAAACAATCCAGGCCATCCTGCCGCGCAAAGGTGTGGTTGAACTGTCCCGTCTGTTAGATGGTGACGGTGAGGTTAACGTTGTACTGGGGGCTAGCCACATTCGTATGTCCACCGAGACCTACACCTTCACCTCCAAACTGGTAGACGGTAAGTTCCCGGATTACGAACGCGTATTGCCTCGTGGCGGTAACAAACAGGTATTTGGTTCGCGCAACGAGCTGCGTCAGGCCTTTGGCCGTACCGCTATTCTTTCTAACGAGAAGTACCGCGGTGTACGTCTGTTGTTAACCGATGGTCTACTGACCATTGTCGCCAACAACCCTGAGCAAGAAGAGGCGGAAGAGCAGGTAGTGGTTGATTACAGCGGTGATCAGCTGGAAATCGGCTTCAACGTTAGCTATCTGCAGGATGTTTGTGGTGTGTTGAGTTCAGAGAATGTGAAGATGACTCTGTCAGACTCCAACAGCAGTGCGCTGCTGGAAGAGCCAGAAGAGGGTGACTCCGTATATGTTGTTATGCCAATGCGCCTGTAATCAGGTGCATTGCATTACCGGTAACCCCATTCTTCTTTCTTAATAGCCAATAGTCCATGAGCCTAAAGCGCTTATCGGTCCAAAATCTCCGCAACTTGTCTTATGTTGATCTGGAGTTAGCCGAGCACCTTAATATTATTTATGGTGCTAACGGCAGTGGTAAAACCAGCTTGCTTGAAGCTATCAGCGTCCTGTCTCTAGGGCGCTCCTTTCGCAGCCGCAAAATCAAATCCCTGATTAAATCTGAACAAGAACAGCTAACGGTTTTTGGTCGCCTAGTTGTTGATGGTGAACAATCTGTTGAGATGCCTGTTGGTGTTAGCCGAGACCGACAGGGCGGTGGGCAGATCAAAGTTGATGGTTGTACCGTGTCTTCGGCTTCTCAGCTTACTGAGCATTTGCCGCTTCAGATCATGAATGGGCATTCTTTTCAGTTATTGGAAGGTGCGCCTCAAGTAAGGCGCCAATTTATGGATTGGTTGGTGTTTCACGTGGAACCTGGTTTTTTATCACTATGGAAAGATGTCCAAAAGCTATTAAAACAGCGCAATAGTGTGCTCCGACGTGATAAAATAGATCCTTTGCTTCTGGCTCCGTGGGACAAGGAATTAGCGGTTAAAGCTACTCAGCTGGACCAGATGCGTCAGCAGGTGTTTGATCGCTTCCTGGCTCGATTTAAGGCCCTTGTAGAAGACTTTATCGCCATAGACGGTTTGATGCTTTCCTATTACCGGGGATGGGATAGAGAGCAATCCTATTCTGAGTGTCTGGAAGCTGGCCTTAATCGAGATATAGATTTGGGGTATACCCGTGTAGGGCCGCATAGGGCTGATATACGGATAGGTATTCTGAAGCAGCCTGCCGCTGAAGTCTTATCCAGAGGGCAGCAAAAGTTGCTGGTGAGCGCGTTGCGAATTGCCCAGGGAGCCGTGTTCCAGGAGATTACCGGTCGTCGCTGTGTTTATCTGATTGATGATTTGCCTGCAGAACTCGACAGCCACTATCGCGAGGTATTGGCCGGGTGGCTCGATCGCCTGCAAAGCCAAGTATTTGTAACCGGTGTTGAGCGCGACGTCCTAATCAGCGCCTGGCCAGTACAAAGCAAAGAAAGAACGCAAAGCGTGTTTCACGTGGAACACGGTATGGTAACTACCTGTGAAACAGCACCGGTAGATACGGTTAACAAGCCTACTGAGTATGAAGTGGGCCAGTAATTGACTGAAGAATAAGAACTAAACCGCAATAGTCGGCGCGCTTGGCGTCAAACAGTGGAGTGAACTATGTCAGAAGAGACAACTTACGACTCGTCCAGTATTAAGGTTCTGAAAGGATTGGATGCTGTCCGTAAGCGCCCAGGGATGTATATCGGTGATACCGATGACGGAACCGGTCTGCACCATATGGTGTTTGAGATCGTCGATAACTCAATTGATGAGGCCCTGGCAGGCCACTGCTCTGAGATTAAGGTCACTATCCACCCGGATGAGTCTGTATCCGTCAGTGATAATGGTCGCGGAATCCCGACTGAAATCCACGATGAAGGTGTGTCTGCTGCAGAAGTTATTATGACCGTACTGCACGCCGGCGGTAAGTTTGACGATAACACCTACAAGGTATCCGGTGGATTGCACGGGGTAGGGGTGTCGGTGGTAAACGCCCTGTCTGAGAAGTTGCAGCTCACCATTCGCCGTGAAGGCAAGGTTCATGAGCAGATTTACCGTCATGGTGTACCTGATGCGCCCCTGACTGTCATTGGTGACACCGAAGCCAGCGGTACCGAAGTTCACTTCCACCCGTCAGCGGAAACCTTCACCAATATCGAGTTCCACTTCGACCACCTGGCCAAACGCCTGCGTGAACTGTCGTTCCTGAACTCTGGTGTACGCATTGTGCTGAAAGACGAGCGCAGCGGTAAGGAAGAAGTCTACGAGTATGAAGGTGGTTTGCGGGCCTTTGTTGAGCATATCAACACCAATAAAACCCCGATTAACAAGGTGATGCACTTCACCACCGTGCGTGAAGAAGACGGTGTTGGCGTTGAAGTCGCGCTGCAGTGGAACGATTCCTTCCAGGAAAACATCTTCTGTTACACCAACAATATTCCTCAGCGCGACGGCGGTACCCATTTGGCCGGCTTCCGTGCGGCGCTGACCCGTGGTCTGAACGGCTATATTGAGCGTGAAGGCATGGGTAAGAAAGATAAGGTCAACACCACCGGTGATGATGCCCGTGAAGGTTTGACGGCGATTATCTCGGTGAAGGTTCCTGATCCCAAGTTCTCCTCCCAGACCAAAGACAAGCTGGTATCGTCTGAAGTGAAGACCGCAGTAGAGCAGGAGATGGGTACCGCCTTTAACGATTACCTGATGGAAAACCCACAGGAAGCCAAGCAGGTTGTCGGCAAGATGATTGAGGCTGCCAAGGCCCGTGAAGCCGCCCGTAAAGCCCGTGAGATGACGCGCCGTAAAGGTGCCCTGGATATCGCTGGTCTGCCTGGCAAACTGGCAGACTGTCAGGAAAAGGATCCGGCGCTGTCTGAACTGTACCTGGTGGAGGGTGACTCTGCGGGTGGTTCTGCCAAGCAGGGTCGTAACCGTAAGACCCAGGCAATCTTGCCCCTGAAGGGTAAGATTCTCAACGTAGAAAAGGCGCGCTTCGACAAGATGCTGTCCAGTGCCGAAGTCGGTACCCTGATTACCGCCATGGGTTGTGGTATCGGCAGCAGCGAGTTTGATCCCGATAAACTGCGTTACCACAACATTATTATCATGACCGATGCGGACGTGGACGGTTCCCACATTCGTACCCTGTTGCTGACCTTCTTCTTCCGTCAAATGCGTGAACTGGTCGAGCGCGGTCATATCTACATTGCCCAGCCACCGCTGTACAAGATCAGTAAAGGCAAGCAGGAGCAGTACCTGAAGGACGATGAGGCCCTGACTCAGTTCCTTACCCAGGCAGCCCTGGAAGGCTCTTCACTGCACGTAAATACCGATGCACCTGGACTAGGTGGCGAGCCGCTGGAGGCCCTGGTAAACGAATACCGTGGCGTTATGGCGACTATCGATCGTCTGTCACGCCTGTACCCGGCAGAAGTTCTGGAGCAGATGATCTATCTGCCGGCGTTGAAAGAAGAACACCTGGCTGACCAGGATTACGTGTCCAAGTGGGGCGACCAGCTATTGGCACGCCTGACCCTGAATAACGGCTCCGGTAGCCATCGTTACCGTGTCATAGTGCGTGAAAACGAAGAGCGTCACCTGTTCCTGCCCGTTATTGAGATCACCGCTCACGGTGTGCCTACCGAGTATCTGTTTGCCCATGACTTTTTCCAGTCCGGCGAATACGGTAGCATCATTGGCCTGGGCGAACACCTGGAGAACCTGATCGAAGAGGGCGCCTATATCCAGCGTGGTGAACGTCGCAAGGAAGTTGAGAGCTTTAAAGAAGCTCTGGAATGGCTGATGACCGAATCCCGCCGCGGCTACAATATCCAGCGCTATAAAGGGCTGGGTGAGATGAACCCGGACCAGCTGTGGGAGACCACCATGGATCCAGAG
Organism: Maricurvus nonylphenolicus; assembly: GCF_042854845.1. GTDB lineage: Bacteria > Pseudomonadota > Gammaproteobacteria > Pseudomonadales > Cellvibrionaceae > Maricurvus > Maricurvus nonylphenolicus. The sequence continues at coordinate 6,531 of NZ_AP031498.1, forward strand.
ACTCGCCGTATGCTGCAGGTGACCGTAGAAGATGCGATTGCTGCTGACCAGATCTTTACCACCTTGATGGGGGATCAGGTAGAGCCACGTCGTGACTTTATTGAAACCAATGCGCTGGCAGTGGCTAACCTGGACGTGTAATCAGGCACTAGCACTGCTGTGATGGAAATAAAAAAGGGCCTAACGGCCCTTTTTTATTGGGGGTATGTTTTACCTGGCCTAGTTTAGAGAAGCCTGAAGTTGTTTAAGGATCTGCATTTCCTCCGGTGTTGGCGTATAGCGACCACCACAGCGTGGATCAGTTTTTTGCAGCAGGGCAATCACGCTGCGAGGCAGTGGAATTGGGTCACAGCCGTGGCCCTGCTCGCAGATCAAGTCAAATTCGGGTTTGGCTTTTATATGGCAGCCTAGGCAGTTACCGCCAAAGCGGTTGATCACATCGGTGTAGCCTCGTTTATGGATATCTGTGCCAGCAGGGGAAACCGTAAGCTCAAAAAACTCCCAATCTTTGGTGGCCGGGCTGGTGCCTTTGGGCTGTTTAACCATCACTTCGCTGGGAACCAGTTGCACAATGGAGCCCTCGGGGTATTCTCCCTGACCGGCTTCAGCAACAGCTTTGGTGGCTTCAAGTTTGGTTTGATCAAGGTTACCAATGTAGAAGTGTCTAACCTTGGTCATATCCAGCATACATTGAAATGTTTCCGCATTGATTTGGAGTGGTGTCTTTGTGTCGGCATTGAGGTTAGGTATCAGGCATAAGCCGATTAACAGGGTAAATAGTCGCTTCATGGCTGCAGGTTTCTCTCTCTTTTTAGAATGATGACTTTACTATAGCGGATACTTTTGTTGTATACAAATATATTGTGTGCAATGTATTTGTGTGCTTTTGTCATGGGCGAAATTTGGAGGGAGATATTTGTAGGGGTTAGCGGTCTAGACTGTTAGACCGCATCAGGCATATCGGCTATTTGCGCTTCGATCCAGTTTTTAACTTCTTCAGTCATTTCCCGGCTATTACGGCCTTCAGGGTAGATTGGTTCACCGATAGAGACCTGAATCTTACCTGGGTGTTTGGTAAGCGTATGCATTGGCCAATGGAGACCAGCATTGTGAGCGATAGCCAGCACCGGAGCATTAGCAGCAATAGCGATATCGGCACCGCTGCGGGCGTAATTACCGACTTGTCCCAGAGGCGTACGAGTACCTTCTGGAAACACCAGTACATTATTACCTTCTTCCAGGCGTTTCATGCCTTCTGTTTTAACCTTCTTAAGCGCTGCGCGAGGGTTACCGCGATCGATGGCTATTGGGCGCAGTAAAGCGAGGCCCCAACCGAAGAAAGGAATGCGCAGTAATTCCTGTTTGAGGATGGTGGACAGAGGTGCAAAGTACAGTTGCAGGAAAAATGTTTCAAAAGTGCTCTGATGTTTGGCCATGATCACGACAGGTTGGTCGGGAATATTTTCCTGGCCGCGTACTTCAACACTGATACCGCAGCAAAGCTGTAACGACTTGAGGGCAAACCAGTTAAAGCCAATTAAAATGCGATGACGGATGGCGTAGGGCACGATCCATAACACCAGACACAGGCCACCAAAGAAAATGGCCAGGGGGATCAGGCAGGCATAAAACAGCAATGAACGGATAAACAGCATTTACCTACTATTCCTTTAGCTATAGCGTTCGATTATGTGGTCAGCCGCTTGCGCAAGATCGGCAAAGTGCGGTGTTTGCTCTAGGCCTTCGGTCTCTGCAAGCTTGGGTAATGTTTTTTCGCCCTTGCCGGTTAATACCAGCAGAGGATCACAGCCTTTTTGCAGGCCAGCTTCCAGATCACGCAAGCTATCGCCAACCAGTGGCACGCTACTGGCTGACACATCAAATTCAGCTTCAATGGCATCAATTAAACCCGCTTTGGGTTTACGACAATTGCAGTTGTCGTCCGGGCCATGGGGGCAGTAAAAAATCGCGCCCAGCTCACCGCCAGCATCAATAACCAATTGGGTGAGTTTGTCGTGCATGGCTTCAAGATCATCGAGATCAAACAGACCGCGAGCCAGCCCGGACTGGTTGGTAGCAACAACTACGGTAAAGCCGGCCTTATATAACTTGGCGATGGCTTCGATACTGCCGTCGATGGGGATCCACTCGTCAGCGGATTTTACATACGCGTCAGAGTCTTGATTGATCACACCGTCGCGATCAAGGATGACTAGTTTCATTATTATATTCTGCGGTTAAGTAAGATGGCCCCTTACCCAGTAAGGGGCCATCTAAACGCTAAAGTTATCTATTAGTTTTTGGTCGCCAGCAGAGAAATATCTGCGACTTCCAAAAACAGATTGCGCAACTGACTTAACAGGGCCAGGCGGTTATTGCGCAGCGCTTCGTCGTCGGCCATTACCATTACCTGGTCGAAGAAGGTGTCTACGCTTTCACGCAAACTGGCCAGGGTTGCCAGGGCTTCGGTATAACTGCGATTGGCAAACAGTGGTGCAACTTCTTCAGCTTTGGCGCTAACCGCAGCAGCCAGATCTTTTTCCGCTTGTTCTTGCAGCAGAGCCTGATCCAGTTGTGCAGCAACAGGGCTGTCGAGTTTGGCCAGAATATTGGATACACGCTTGTTAGCCGCTGCCAGTGCTTGTGCTTCCGGTAACTGGTTAAAGGCATTTACCGCATGCACGCGCTTGTTGATATCCAGCGGCACACTCAACTGCTTGGCACTTACCGACAAGAAGACTTCGGTCGCAATCTTCTCTTCTTCGTACCAGGAGCGGAAACGCTCAACCATATAGTCAAAGGCGGTGTTAACTGTTTCTTCGGCGTTTTTAATATTGCCGCCGTGCAACGCCGTGGCGGTTTGCAGCAGTGCTTTCAGGTCCAGGTCCAGTTCTTTCTCAACCAATAAACGCAGTACGCTGACACTGGCACGACGCAAGGCAAACGGGTCTTTGGAACCGGTAGGCTTCTGGCCAATACCAAAAATACCGCTAAGAGTATCCAGTCGATCAGCCAAAGCAATAATGGTACCTGTATCCGTGCTTGGCAGTTTGTCACCGGCGAACTTCGGCAGATACTGCTCCTGCAAAGCCTGCGCAACTTCTTCATCTTCGCCGTCGTTCTGCGCGTAGTAGTAACCGGCTACACCCTGCATCTTATCGAACTCGCCAACCATATCGGTCACCAGGTCAGACTTACACAGCTCGGCAGCGCGTTCGGCTTTGGCTACATCACCGTTTAACTGTTTGGCGATATCGGCAGCCAGCGCTTTTACGCGTTCGGTTTTATCAAAGATAGAACCCAGTTGGGCCTGGAACACGATAGGTTTCAAACGCTCGCGGAATTCAACCAGCGTTTTCTTTTTATCGGTTTCAAAGAAGAAGGCAGCATCGGATAAGCGCGGACGAATCACCCGCTCATTACCGCTGATAATTTGCTGTGGATCCAGGCTTTCAATATTGGATACGGTAATAAAGTTCGGCATCAGTTTGCCGTCACTGTCGACCACCGGGAAGTACTTCTGGTGTTCTTTCATGGAGTACACCAGAGCTTCGGAAGGGACTTCCAGGAAGCTGTCTTCAAAGCGACCGGCCAGAGGCACAGGCCATTCAACCAGTGCGGTAACTTCGTCCAGCAGATCCTGATCGATAACGGCTACACCACCCAGCTTTTGTGCTTCTGCTTCAACCTTCTCGCGGATCACGGCCTGGCGGGCATCGAAGTCCACCATTACGTAACCGGTTTCTGGCAGCTTCTTCAGGTAGTCGTCGGCATTTTCAATCAGCAGTGGCTGGTTGTAGTGGAAGCGGTGACCACGAGTTTCGCGGTTGGCGCGCAGTCCCAGCATTTCCGCATCAACAATCTCATCACCAAACAGCATCACCAGCCAGTGTACCGGACGTACGAATTCGTTACGGCTGGCACCCCAGCGCATACGCTTAGGGATGGGCAGCGCGTTTAAAGAGGCCTCAACAATCGTTGGCAGCAACTCAACGGTATTGTCGCCGCCGGCGGTTGCGCGGAACACCAGCTTGTCGGCTTTACCGTCGTTGTCGGTTTGCAGCTCGCTCACCGCAATACCGTTTTTCTTGGCAAAGGCTTCAGCGGCTTTACTTGGATTGCCGTCAGCGTCAAAAGCAATTTTTGCCGGTGGGCCCCAAACTACCACTTCTTTTTGTGGGGTTTGATCGGCCAAGCCGCGAACCACCGTGGTTAAACGCCGTGGGCTGGCAAAGGTTTCAATCTTCTCAAAAGGCAGGTCCTGCTCTTGCAGACCTTTTTCAATACCCTGACCAAATGCCTGCATCAGGGTTTTCAGGGCTGTAGGTGGCAGTTCTTCGGTGCCCAGTTCTACCAGAAAATCAGCAGCCATTATTCGTCATCTCCATCTTGAGTGTGAGCCTGGAGTACTTCCTGGCGAATGGATTCTTCAGCGAGTGGGAAGCCCAGTTTCAGGCGGGCATCAAAGTATGCCTGTGCTACGGCGCGGGCCAGGGTGCGAACACGCAGAATAAAACGCTGACGTTCGGTTACCGAAATGGCGTGGCGGGCATCCAGCAAGTTAAAGGCGTGAGAGGCTTTCATCACCATCTCGTAGGCGGGCAAGGGCAGGCCTTTTTCAACCAGGCGCTGGGATTCCGTCTCACACTTATCGAAAGTGGCAAACAGGAAGTCGACATCGGCTTCTTCAAAGTTGTAGGTCGACATTTCCACTTCGTTTTGGTGGAACACATCGCCGTAGGTGACTTTGCTGCCATCCGGGCCAACGGTCCACACCAGGTCGTAAATGGAATCGACGCCCTGCAGGTACATGGCAATACGTTCGATACCGTAGGTAATTTCACCGGTAACCGGGTAGCACTCAATACCACCGACTTGCTGGAAGTAAGTAAACTGAGTCACTTCCATACCGTTAAGCCAGACTTCCCAACCCAGACCCCAGGCACCCAGGGTGGGGGATTCCCAGTTGTCTTCCACAAAGCGGATATCGTGAACCGCAGGATCAATACCCATCTCTTTCAATGAGCCCAGGTAGAGTTCCTGAATATTGGCAGGCGAAGGCTTCATCACTACCTGGAACTGGTAGTAGTGCTGCAAGCGGTTAGGGTTTTCACCGTAGCGGCCGTCGGTAGGGCGACGACAGGGCTGAACATAGGCGCTGTTCCAGGTCTCCGGGCCAACGGCACGCAAGAAAGTGGCTGGGTGGAAAGTACCTGCGCCCACTTCCATATCCAGTGGCTGAAGGATTACACACCCCTGACGGGCCCAATACTGCTGCAGGGCAAGAATCAGGCCCTGAAAGGTTTTGACATCTGGTTGTTCAGACACGGTTGTCTGCGCCTCCGGCGAAAGTAGATCAATCTCGGGCCCTTTTTGACTTAGAGACAATAGGCTTGCCAATGGGCAAGACAGAAAAAGGCCACGTTAAAAAATAAGGGGCGAATTATAGCCTCTGGCCGTGGCAGGCTCCATGGCGATATTGACGGATTTGCGCCAGTAATGGGGCCGAAAGGGCAAAAAAACAGGAATTAGTTCAGTGACCGCGCAAATTCCGGTAAGCTGCGCGCCTGATCGACCTCAATGACGTTCCTATGACAGACCTTAAATCCAGCTTTGCCGTCTCGTTTCTTAAGGCATCTGCCTGCTTGCCGCTTGCGGTCAGCCGGGCGTTGGGCGCGTTTGTGGGTCGCTGTAATTATTGGCTTGATACCAAAATGGCCAAGATTACACACGAGAACCTGCGTCTTGCCTTTCCGGATATGTCTGAGGCCGAGCGGAATCAATTAGCCAAACGCAGCCTGCAGGAAACCGGCAAAGCCATGCTGGAAACCGGCGCTGTGTGGTTAAAAGACTACGCCTGGGTCAGACAGCGTATATTGGGTATTGAAGGGCTGGAGTTACTGGAGGAGATGGTTAACTCTCCCCGAGGTACCGTGTTATTGGCTCCGCATATTGGCAACTGGGAAGTCTTGGGTCTGTATTTGACCGAGGTGGCGGAAGTTACTAGCTTGTATCAGCCTCCCGACATTGAGGCGCTGGAACCGATAATTCGCGGCGGCCGTGAAAAGGTTGGCGCCAAGCTGGTGCCCACCAACCGCAAAGGTGTGATGGCATTACTGAAGGTACTGAAGGCCGGCGGTTTTACCGCGATTCTGCCTGATCAGGTGCCCGAGCGCAGTGGCGGTAACTATGCGCCTTTCTTTGGCATTAATGCCCTGACCATGACCTTGGTCCACAATCTGGTACAGCGTACGGATTCACAGGTACTGGCTGGTTATGCCAAGCGGGTTAAAGGTGGTTACAAAATTGTCTTCAAAGAGGTCGAACCGGGCATTGGCGGTGAAGATGAAACTTCATCCTTGACAGCTTTGAACCGGGCCGTGGAATCCTGTGTGGAAGATATTCCCGATCAGTACCAGTGGGAATACAAACGCTATAAGCGGCAGCCCAAGGGTGTGGCCAAGTTCTACCGCTTTAAAAAGTAGCCTTTGTTTTAGGCGTCGAGCTTTAGTGACGCCAGAATACCGGTGACATTAACACCAGCAGGGTGAAAACTTCGAGTCGACCCAGCAGCATGGCAAAACACAGAATCCATTTGGCTGGTGTATTGATATCTCCGTAGTGCATCGCCACATCGCCCATACCTGGACCCAGGTTGTTGATACAGGCCCCCACGGCCGAGAAGGCGGTAATAAAATCGAGGCCGGTGGCCAACAACAGTAAAAACATCACCATAAACGCCATCACGTAAACGGCGAAGAATCCCCATACCGCTTCTACGACCCGGTCGCTTACCGACTTTTTACCCAGCTTAATAGGGATAACGGCATTGGGGTGAATCAGGCGGTTAATTTCCCGCAGGCCCTGTTTGCAAATCAGTAGCACGCGAATCACTTTCATACCGCCACCGGTCGAACCGGCACAGCCACCCATAAAGGCAAACAGGAACAGCATAAACGGCAAAAAGGTGGGCCAGATGGTAAAGTCTGCGGCTCCGAAACCGGTGGTGGTCAGGATAGAGGTTAGCTCAAAGGTGCCGAGCAAAAAGCTATCGGTAAAGTTATAGGTGTTGGAAAAATACAGGTACGGAATCGTGATGGCTGCACCAATGCACAGGCACATAAAATAAAAGCGCAGCTCTGGATCAAGGAAATAATAAAACGGCGAGCGCTCACGCCAGGCAAAAAAGTGCAGGGCAAAGTTCACCGCCGAGATACCCATAAAGATGATGCAGATCATCATAATGGCTTGGCTATCGAAGTAGCCAATACTGGCATCGTGAGTAGAGAAGCCGCCAATAGCCACGGTAGAAAATGCATGGCAGATAGCATCGAAGGCACTCATACCGGCTAACCAATAGGCGATGCCGCAACAGATGGTGAGAGAGGAATAAATTAAAAACAGCACCTTGGCGGTTTCGGTAATACGCGGGGTTAACTTACTGTCTTTAATCGGACCTGGTGTTTCTGCTCGATACAGCTGCATACCACCAATGCCCAGCATAGGCAGAATCGCCACGGCGATAACAATAATACCGATGCCACCTAACCACTGCAGTTGCTGGCGATAATACAGAATCGATTTGGGCAGATCATCGAGGCCGGTAATCACCGTGGCTCCGGTGGTGGTTAATCCCGACATGGATTCAAACACCGCATCGGTAATGGATAATTCCAAACCGTTGGCAAAAATAAACGGCAGCGATCCGAATAGCCCCAGTACCGACCAGAACAGGGCAGTAATTAAAAATCCATCGCGGGTGCGTAGGTCCTGGCGAATATTGTGCACCGGAAACCACATGACCAAGCCGGTGACAAAGGTAATTAAAAACGCGATCCAGAAGGCGGTATGGTTTTCGTCTGCGAAGAGTACCGAGACCAGAATAGGTGGAATCAGAGTTAAGCTGAATAGCATCAGCAAAACCCCGAGTACGCGTAAAATTATCGTGATATGCATCTATCGCTGATTCCTAGGTAATAGGCTTAAAAGAAGCTAAAGCCAACTTGGAATAACTGTTCGATATCGCGGATATGCTTTTTGTTAATCAAAAACACAATCACATGGTCACCGGTTTCGACGACAATATCATCGTGGGCAATTAACACTTCACTGCCTTTATCGGTTTCGCGCACTATCGCACCAATATTAGCGCCTTCGGGCAGATCGATATCTTCAATGGCTTTGCCCACCACCTTGGAGGACTTCTCATCGCCGTGGGCGATTACCTCAATGGCTTCGGCTGCACCACGGCGCAGGGAATGTACATTGACGATATCGCCGCGGCGTACATGGGTGAGCAAACTGCCGATGGTGGTTTGCTGTGGCGAGATGGCGATATCGATTTCGCCGCCTTGCACAAGGTCTACATAGGCAGGGTTATTAATCAGTGCCATCACTTTGCGGCATCCAAGACGCTTGGCCAACATGGAGGACATAATATTGGCTTCATCATCGTTGGTCAGCGCCAGGAAGACATCGGTGTCTTCGATGCTTTCCTCTAGCAGTAAATCCTGATCCGAGGCGCTGCCATGTAAGACGATGGTGCGATCGAGGCGTTCGGACAATTGTTGACAACGATTGGCGTTAAACTCAATCAGTTTAACGCTGTAACGGGTTTCCAGCTTGCGGGCCAGGCGAATACCAATATTACCGCCGCCAGCAATAATAATGCGCTTGTAAGGGTTTTCTAATCGTCGCAGCTCACTCATTACCGCGCGAATATCGGTTTTGGCGGCGATAAAAAACACTTCATCGTCTGCTTCAATCACCGTTGAACCGGTAGGTGTGATGGCACGGTCGCGCCTATAAATTGCCGCCACTCGCGTATCGACCGAGGGCATATGTTGACGCAGGAAACTCAGTTCCTGGCCCACCAGTGGCCCGCCGTAATAGGCTTTTACTGCTACCAGCTGTACCTTGCCATCGGCAAAATCCAGTACCTGCAGGGCGCCGGGGTGTTCGATCAAGCTGTAGACGTAATCGGATACCAGCTGCTCTGGGCTAATAAGGACATCGATCGGGATGGCATCGTTGCCAAACAGGCCTTTGCGATTCAGGTAAGCATTGGAACGGATACGGGCAATTTTGGTCGGTGTGCGAAACAAACTGTAGGCAACCTGACAGGCCACCATATTGTTTTCATCGTTGTTGGTAACGGCGATCAGCATATCGGCATCTTCGATACCGGCTTGTACCAGCACATAGGGATGCGAGGCTTCACCGGTAACGACACCGATATCAATGCGATCGCGAAGTTCTCTTAATCGTGATTCGCTGGTATCAACAACGGTAATATCGTTAGCTTCACTGGCCAGGTTCTGTGCCAGTGTGCCGCCAACTTGTCCGGCCCCCAAAATAATAATTTTCATGGCGTCGCTACTATATCCATTCTATGCCATTGGTTTACGCAGGCAGGCGTAAAAGAATCCATCGTGGCCTTGCGGTTGCGGTAAAAGCTGGCGGCCGCAGGTCTGTTCTATTCCCCAAGGTGCCTGAATGACTTCGTGCACCGCTGTTGGCTCATTGGCCAGAAAGGTTTCGACTACCTGAGTATTTTCCTGTGGCAAGACTGAGCAGGTGGCGTATATCAGGCGACCACCGGGTGCCAGGGTTGGCCACAGGGCCTGCAGTAACTGCAGTTGTAATGCCGCAAGCTTAGCAATATCTTCCGCTTTTCGCAGCTGTTTGATATCCGGGTGACGACGGATCACGCCGGTGGCTGAACAGGGGGCATCCAATAGTATGCGATCGAAAGGTTTGCCATCCCACCAGGATTTGGTATCACCGACATCGGCGCAGATCAGTTTGGCTTCAACCTTCAGGCGCTGCAGGTTTTCAGTAACGCGTTCCAATCGGTTCTGTTCCAGATCGACCGCGATCAGTTCTTTCAACTCGGGTTCGGCTTCCAGCAAATGGCCGGTTTTACCTCCGGGGGCGCAACAGGCATCCAGTACGCGCTGGCCAGGTGCCAATTGCATTAAAAATGCAGCCAGTTGCGCGGCCTCATCCTGCACACTGATATCACCTTCAGCAAAACCAGGCAGCTGCGTGACATCACAAGCCTGCTCAAAGGTAATGCCGTCTTCACTGTAGGCGGTGGCTTTTGCCGCATAACCGGCACGCTGCAGTTCCTGCAGGTATTGGTGGCGTGACAGTCGGCTTTGGTTGGTGCGAATGGTAAAGGGCGGGTGCTGATTATTGGCTGAAAAAATATTGCTGGCTTGTTCCGGCCAATAACCTTCGATTTTCTTGCGTAGCCAGTTGGGGTGAGCTGTGACAAAAGCCGGGCTCTTGGCCAATGCCTCGTGCAGTTCGGTTTTTTGTCGCTGGTATTGACGCAGTACACCGTTGACCAGTTTGGTAGCCCAGGGCTTTTTTAGTGTTTTGGTGATATCCACCGTTGCGCCAATGGCGGCATGATCAGGGATACGGGTGTAGTCGAGTTGGTAAAGACCCAACATTAACAGTGCTTCAATATCGCGATCTTTTTCTTTTAAAGGTTTTTCCAACAATCGGTTGAGCGCAGACTGTAATTTAGGTTGCCAGCGCAGGCTGCCAAAACACAGTTCCTGTAGCAGCCCCTGATCACGCTCGGCGACCTGATTCTGGGCTTTGGGTAACAGGCTTGCCAGTGATGCCTGCTGTTGCAGGACTTGGGTGATCACTTGGGTAGCAAGCAGGCGAACGTCTTTCACTGTCACCGCCTTATTGCAGTACGGAGCCAACGCTAAAGCGTTGGGCGTGGCCGTTGAGAATATCTTTTATAGATAGCACCTTTTTACCTGGCAGCTGCAGTTGCTTTAACTTCAGGCTGTGTTGGCCACAAGCCACGTCGATAGCGTCTTTATCCACGTGAATAATAGTACCTGCTTCGGCTTGAGTTACCGTCGGATTGATTTCGGCATCCCAGACGCGAATACGGTCTTTGTCCTGGCTAAAGTATGCGACCGGGAAAGGATTAAAGGCACGAATCTGGCGATCGAGTTCTTCTGCACTTAACTGCCAATCCAGCGCAGCTTCCTGCTTGGTGAGCTTGTGGGCGTAATTGGCCAGGCTGTCATCCTGCTTTTCAGGTTGTGCCGTTCCCTGCGCTAATTGCTCGAGTGCTTCTATTAATGCCGGGCCACCCAAGGTGAGTAGTCGATCGTGCAAGCTGCCACCGGTATCGTTAGCTTCAATGGGGCAGCGGGATATTACCAGCATATCGCCTGTATCCAGCCCGACATCCATTTGCATGATGGTCACCCCGGTTTCGGTATCGCCTGCGGCAACGGCACGTTGAATCGGGGCCGCGCCACGCCAGCGTGGCAATAATGAGGCGTGTACATTTATGCAGCCCAGTCGCGGGGTATCCAGTACGGCTTTGGGCAACAACAGGCCGTAGGCCACGACCACCATAATATCGGCATTCAGTTCAGCCAAGGCATCACGATCGGCCTGCTCTTTAAAGTTTTGCGGTTGGTACACAGCAATATTGTGTTCCAGCGCCAGGGCTTTTACTGGGCTGGCGGCCAGTTTTTTTCCGCGACCGGCAGGGCGATCCGGTTGTGTGTAAACAGCGATAACCTCGTGCTCACTGTTTAAAAGCGTCTGCAAGTGATGGGCGGCAAAATCCGGGGTTCCGGCAAAGACAATGCGCAAGCCTGACATAGGGGGTCCTTGAAATAAAAACAGGTTTGTGGGTAACCACAAACCTGTTAACTATTGTAATTAAAGGCGCTTATTAGGCGCGCTGTCGGTGCAGCTTTTCCAGTTTCTTGCGAATACGATCGCGTTTCATGGAAGAAATATAGTCGACAAACAGTTTGCCTTTTAGGTGATCGAGCTCGTGCTGAATGCAGACTGCGAGCAAACCATCAGGTTCAAGGGTAAATTCTTCACCGCTGCGATCCAGTGCGGTAACACGGATCTGGGTAGGTCGGTCTACAGATTCATAGAAGCCAGGAACCGACAGGCAGCCTTCATCATAGGGCTGTTTATCCTCACCGAGAACTTCAACCTGCGGGTTGATAAACACCAGCGGATCATTACCGTCTTCGGAGATATCCATCACCACCACCTGCTTGTGGACATTGATCTGGGTCGCGGCCAGACCAATGCCGGGAGCGGCATACATAGTCTCAAACATATCGTCGATCAGTGTGCGAATACTGTCATCGACCGTGTCTACAGGTTTGGCAACGGTACGCAAGCGGGGGTCTGGAAACTCAAGAATCTCTAAAATGGCCATAAATGGTTGTGACAAACTTCTAGTAAAAAGGGAACAACCGCTGCTAACATTATGATCACACAGCTATTATTCGGTGAATTGTGCCGTTATTAAGGGCGAAAACGGGACTAAACGACCCTCAACTGCCTTGGCTCAGGACACTGTAGGCTATTATAACGACTAATGGGCTATTATAACGATTATCTGCCCTGACGCCGAATAGAACAGGCAAAATAGAACAGGATTGGTTTCTATGAAAAAGCTTAGGCTTGGACTGGCTGCACTTACTCTCTGTGTTTCTTCCCTGGGGGCTTCCTTCAGTGCCAGCGCTGAAGAGGCGATTCTCAACGATAATCACCCGGACCGTTATACGGTGGTCAAGGGTGATACCCTGTGGGATATATCGGAAACCTTCCTGAAAAATCCCTGGATGTGGCCGGAAATCTGGCATGTTAATCCGCAGATTGATAATCCACACCTGATTTATCCTGGCGATGTGATTACGCTGATTTACCTCGACGGTCGTCCACGATTGGTGGTTGAGCGTGGTGAAGAAGGCCGTAGTTATAAGATGAGCCCGGTTAAACTGTCGCCAACGGTTCATATTAAACCTTTGGGTGAAGCCATCCCGGCTATCCCTTTGGATGCCATCAGTAACTTCCTGTCTCGCAGCCGAGTGGTAGAACAGGGTGAGCTGGAAGCAGCCCCTTATGTCTTGATGGGCGCTGAAGATCACCTGGTGGTCGGCGCCGGTGATAGCCTCTATGCCCGCGGTGAGTTTGCCGATAAGGTGCCGGTTTACGGTGTCTACCGTAAAGGCAAGCCGTATATCGACCCGGATAGCAACGAACTGTTGGGTGTTGAAGCCCGCGATATCGGTTCGGTGAAAATGCGCGGTAAGGAAAATGATATTGCCACCCTGGCGGTAACGCGTACTACCGAAGAAATTCGTATCGAAGACCGTCTGCTGCCACACGAAGAACGTGCCATTGATTCCACCTTCTTTCCTTCCTCTCCTGAAGAAGAGATTGCCGGCAGGATCATGACTGTTGAAGGTGGTGTATCTCAGGTAGGTGCCATGGATGTGGTAACCATTAACCGCGGTGAGCGTGAGGGCCTGGAGATCGGCAATGTGCTGGCGATTTATAAGAACGGCAGCATGATCCGTGACCGTGTGACCGGTGAAAAGGTCAAGTTACCCGATGAGCGAGCCGGTCTGTTAATGGTATTCCGTACCTTTGAGAAAATGAGTTTTGGCTTGGTGCTGGAATCTTCGCGTCCGCTGGCCGTGAATGACAAGGTACAAAAGCCTTAAACCCATATGTAAATCCAGGGCGTGATGGATTAACTGTCACGCCCTTATATCATCAGGGACGATGTGATCATTAAGCTGTAGGTCTTACACCCCGCTAAACACTTACCAGCTAAAACAGTGAGCCCGATATGGATATCGAGCAACCCCTCTCAAACATTTCCTCTACTACCTTGTGTCCAGAGCAATTAAGTCTCGACGAGCTTTCCCTGTCGCAGACGATTCATTTGCTGCAATTTCTCCCCGGATTTGGTCCCGCTGGTTTTTGGCGCTTGGCGTCTGAACTGGATGATTTACGTCGGATATTTACATTACAGCCCGCTGTATTGGCGCCCTTGTTGGCCAATCAGCCGTCACAGGCGCTATCCGAGCTGCGCTGTAATTATCGTACTTCACCGGTTTGGAAGGCCTGGCTAAAAGCCCTTGAGTGCTGCGCTCAAACAGGTTTGCAAGTCATTACTTATCTGGATGATGGATACCCGAGCCTGCTAACTGAAATCGAGGCAAAGCCGCCGGTATTATATTGCCGTGGTGATATGTCCCTGTTGAACCAACCCCAGCTGGCTATTGTCGGTAGTCGCAATGCCTCCCAGGCTGGATTGGCCAATGCCCAGGCCTTCGGCAAAGATTTGGCTGCCGCCGGTTTTACTGTAACCAGCGGCTTGGCATTGGGTATCGATGGGGCTGCCCACACCGGTGCCCTGGAAGTAGGTGGTCATACCTTGGCTGTATTGGGTTGCGGGCTGGAGACGATTTATCCCCGTCGGCATCAGTCTTTGGGTGAGCGGGTGTTGTATCAGGGCGGCCTGCTGATCAGTGAGTTTGCTCCCGGCACTGGACCGCAACCAAGCCATTTTCCCCGCCGCAATCGCATAATCAGTGGCTTGAGTTTGGGCATTCTGGTGGTTGAGGCGGCCCTGAAAAGTGGTTCCTTAATCACCGCGCGTTATGGCCTGGAGCACAACCGGGAAGTGTTTGCGATTCCCGGCTCTATCCACAATCCACTCAGCCGCGGTTGCCATGCCTTGATCAAGGAAGGCGCGACGTTGGTGGAGACTTCGAAGGATATTATGGATCAGCTGCAGGGTTGGCTGATGACGAGTCCGTCCGTGTCAGAGCCAACCCAGTACCCCTGTTCTGATTTGGCACCGGATCTCAGCGATGAAGAACATCGCCTGTGGCAGTTAATTGGCTTTGAGCCAACGGGGTTAGAGCAATTGATAGCTGCAACCCGGCTATCGACCGGAGAGGTATTAAGCGGGTTGATGGGGTTGGAGCTAAAAGGCCTGATCGAAGCCTATGAAGGCGGCTATCAGCGTCTTAGTTAATAGATTCTGGTCATACAAAGGTCGTTTGCGCTAACTGAACAGTTAAGCTACATTCCCGCGCCTTGGTATACTTACCTACCTATTTTTATCTTCCCAGGCGATTACCGAAAGAGAAGTAGCATGATGGACTGGTCCCAACACCCCAAAATTCAACGCGCCGCTGAAAACCTGATTCAGGGTGGTGTGATTGCATACCCTACCGAAGCTGTTTGGGGTTTGGGAGCGGCTCCGGATAATGAGCATGCGGTATTAAAAATCCTGGCCCTTAAAAATCGCGCCGAAGAAAAAGGCCTGATTCTGGTTGCTGCCGATATCGAACAGTTTGAACCCTACCTGGACGGATTAACCACCGAACAACGCCAGTTATTAACGGAAACCTGGCCTGGGCCAAATACCTGGTTGGTACCCCATAATGGCACTGCACCGGATTATATTCGTGGCCGCTTCGATTCTGTGGCTCTGCGGGTATCGGCTCATCCGGTGGTTGCAGGCCTGTGTCGTGCTTTTGGTGGCCCAATTGTTTCCACGTCGGCCAATCCGCAGGGTATGCAGCCAGCCCGACACGGTTTTCAGGTACAGCGCTATTTCCGCGGCCAACTTGATGACGTTACACCGGGTTGTGTGGGCAAATCTGCTAACCCGACCCAAATTCGTGATTTGATCACTGGCGAGATTTTACGAGCCAGTTAACAGGGGCGTAGAATAGACGCCCTTATGTCCCTTCTTTCTAAACACTAAAATTAATCACTAAGCCGCGAGATGATGTATGAGTCAGCCTGATAAAGCTGCTGTAAAAGCCTACCTGCTTAAACTGCAAGACAGTATTTGTGACGCCCTGGCCGCAGAAGACGGCGGCGCCAGCTTTGTTGAAGACAGTTGGCAGCGGGAAGAGGGCGGCGGGGGCCGTTCACGGGTGTTGACCGATGGTGCTGTGATTGAAAAGGGCGGGGTTAATTTTTCCCATGTGCACGGTACTCAAATGCCCGCTTCGGCCACGGCCCATCGCCCGGAATTGGCTGGCCGCTCTTTTGAGGCCATGGGCGTATCCCTGGTGATCCATCCCAAGAATCCCTATGTGCCTACCAGTCACGCCAATGTACGTTTCTTTATCGCTGAAAAAGAAGGCGCTGATCCCGTATGGTGGTTTGGCGGCGGATATGACCTGACACCTTATTACGGCAATAAAGAAGATTGTCGTCACTGGCACCAAACCGCGTTCGATGCCTGCCAGCCGTTTGGTGAGGATATTTATCCGCGTTTTAAAAAATGGTGTGATGATTATTTTTATTTGAAGCATCGTGATGAGCCTCGCGGTGTCGGCGGCCTATTCTTTGATGACCTCAACGAGCTGGGTTTTGAAAAGAGTTTTGCCTTTATGCAGGCAGTTGGTGATAGCTATGTGGATGCCTATCGCCCGATTATGGCCAAGCGCAAAGACATTGCATATGGTGAACGTGAGCGCGAGTTCCAGCTCTACCGTCGCGGTCGCTATGTGGAATTTAATCTGGTGTTCGATCGCGGCACCCTGTTTGGACTGCAAACCGGGGGGCGCACTGAATCTATCTTGATGTCGCTGCCGCCGTTGGTGCGCTGGGAGTACGACTGGCATCCGCAACCTGGTTCGCCAGAATCTGAACTCTATGATATCTATTTAAAACCCTGTGACTGGCTAGAGGCTTAAGGATAAGAGTTGATGGATCAGTATGCAGTATTTGGCAATCCGATTGCCCATTCCAAATCCCCCCAAATACATAGCCTGTTTGCCGAGCAAACCGCTCAGCAATTGGAGTACAACAAACAGCTGGTGGAAACCGATCAGTTTGCCGCAGCTGCCAATGCATTTTTTCAAGGTAATGGCCGTGGTTTAAACATCACGGTGCCATTTAAATTGGATGCCTTTGAATACGCTGACAAGCTGACCGAACGCGCACAGCGCGCCGGAGCGGTAAATACCTTGGCAAAGCAGGATGATGGCTCTGTGCTGGGTGATAACACCGATGGCCAAGGTATGGTTAGTGATATCACCGATAACCTGGGTTGGTCGATTGCTGATAAGCGCATTTTAATTCTGGGTGCCGGTGGTGCTGTACGTGGGGTGTTGCAACCTCTATTAGCGCAGCAACCCTGTGAAGTGGTGATTGCCAATCGCACGTTGGCCAAAGCGATTCAGTTGGTGCGCGAGTTTAAAGATCTGGGCAAAATAAAAGCCTGCAGTTTTGACGACCTACCTGGCCTACAGTTTGACCTCGTTATAAATGGCACTTCGGCCAGTCTGGCTGGTGATCTGCCACCGCTACCAGACTACCTCTTAAGTGATAATGCTTCTTGTTACGACATGATGTATGCTGCAGATCCTACGGTATTTTTGCAGTGGGCGATGGATCAAGGTGCTGCGCATAGCGCCGATGGGCTGGGCATGTTGGTTGGGCAAGCGGCAGAATCGTTTGCCCTTTGGCGAGGCGTTAAACCGGCAGTGGCACCGGTAATTACCGAACTGAGAAAACAATTAGGTTAGGAATTAAGTTATACCATGAAGTCAGTATGGATAGGCGTGATTGCAGCGCTAACATTATCAGCAGCTGTTCAGGCAGAAGATGTTGTCGAAGGCCAGGCGCTTTACCAAAAACACTGCGCCATGTGTCACGGTCCCAAGGGCCTTGGTGATGGCCCTGCGGGTAAGGCTCTGAAGGCTGCTAATATTGCCGAGGAAATTGAAGAGCACAAAGGTGATGAGGCTCACCTGATTGAAGAGGTCATGGAAGGCGAAGGCGCCATGCCTGCCTGGAAAGGTGTTTTATCGACCCAACAGGTTAAAAATATTCTGGCCTATATCAAAGGCATTCAATAAAACCCATTTCTTTTTTGCAAAGACAGCAAGCATGGCTTGCTGTCTATCCCTCAGTTTGTACCCTATTTATTTTGTTCAGCTATATGCTGGTCTTTCAACTTGGCGTAGTTGTTCGCCGAGTAAGTAAAGAAAGAACGCTCTTTATCCGATAAGGGGCGGGCTTGTTTACAGGGACTGCCTACATATAAAAAGCCACTTTCCAGGTGTTTACCCGGTGGGACCAGGGTGCCTGCGCCGATGACAACTTCATCTTCAATAACGGCACCATCCATAACGGTGGAGCCTACTCCGACTAAAATCCGATTGCCCAGGGTACAGCCGTGCAGGGTAACGGAATGGCCGACAGTGACATCGTCACCGATAGTCAACGGCCAGCCGTCCGGGTTAAAGGGACCGGCGTGGGTAATATGCAGCACGCTGTTATCCTGAATGCTGCTGCGTTCTCCGATGCGGATACGGTGCATATCTCCACGAATCGTCACCATGGGCCAGACGGAAGAATCGGCGCCAATTTCAACATCACCGATAATCACACAGGCGGGGTCAATATAGGCTGTCTCGTGAATAACCGGGGTTTTATCTTGGAAACTACGTATAGGCGATGTCATCAATCTGGCTCTCAAAGGTGTATCATAGAGGGATTATGAAGGACATGACCCCGTATCGCTATGAATAATCCCCTACTAGAAGACAACGTCTTGCCTGCGTTTGACAAGATCGACAATAACCAGATTGAAGACGCTCTGGATGCCCGTCTTAATGCCTGCCGCCAGCAGGTGGAATCTCTGGTTGATAAGCCGGTAACCTGGGATAGCCTAGTGGCGCCACTGGAGGAGGTGGATGACCTGTTAGCCCAGACCTGGTCGCCGGTAGGCCATCTGAATGCGGTGATGAACTCCGATGAGCTGCGGGATATTTACACCCGCTGTCTGAGCAAGCTCACAGAGTATTCTACCGAAATGGGCCAGCACCAGGGTCTGTATCAAGCTTACCAGCAGCTGGCGGACAGTGATGAATATCAACAGTTAAACCAGGCCCAGAAGCAGGCCGTTGATAATGCTTTGCGAGACTTTCGTCTGGCTGGTGTTGCATTGCCGGAGGCAAAGAAACAGCGCTATGCAGAAATCAAAAAGCGGCTATCGGAACTGAGCACTAATTTTTCCAACAATGTACTGGATGCGACCCAGGGCTGGACTAAATTGTTGGACAGCGATGACGAGCTGGCGGGTATGCCTGATACGGCGCTGGAACAAGCGCAGCAGGCAGCTAAAGACCAGCAGGGTTATTTGCTGACCTTGAATATGCCATCCTATTTAGCGGTAATGATGCACGCGGACAATCGCGAATTGCGTGAAGAGGTTTATACCGCGTTTAGTACACGGGCTTCCGATCAGGGGCCCCAGGCGGGTAAGTGGGACAATGCTCCACTGATAGAAGAAATTTTGTCCCTGCGTCACGAATTGGCCCAGCTGCTGGAGTTTGGTGATTACAGTGAGCGCTCTTTAGCAACCAAAATGGCCGAAGAGCCACAGCAGGTTATCGATTTCTTACAGCAGCTGGCAGAAAAATCGAAGCCACAGGCTGAACAGGAATTGGCTGAGTTGGCAGAATTCTCCAAAACTACCCTGGGGATTGATGAGTTACAACCTTGGGATGTGACTTACTGCGGTGAGAAATTACGCCAGCAACAATACAGTATTTCTGAAGAGGCCTTGCGGCCTTATTTCCCTGTAGAAAAAGTTATCGAGGGCTTGTTTGCTGTTACCGCTCGCCTGTTCGGCATCAGCTTTGAGAAAGAAGACAGCGTTGCCACATGGCATCCGGATGCCAGTTATTATCAAGTTCATCGGGATGGTAAAACCATTGCCGGTTTCTACTTTGATTTATTCGCCCGTGAAAACAAGCGCGGCGGCGCCTGGATGGATGATTGCCGCGTGCGTCGCCTCAGTACAACCGGTGAGCAGCAGTTACCTATCGCCTATTTAACCTGCAACTTTACGCCTCCGGTGGGAGATACACCGTCGCTGTTAACCCACAATGAAGTGACAACGCTGTTTCACGAATTTGGTCACGGTTTGCACCATATGCTGACCGAGATCAATGTTGCAGCCGTCAGTGGTATTAATGGGGTGGCCTGGGATGCCGTGGAATTACCCAGTCAGTTTTTGGAAAACTGGTGTTGGGAAAAAGACGTTATCCCTTTGATTTCCGGCCATTACCAAACCGGTGAGCCA
Source organism: Maricurvus nonylphenolicus (assembly GCF_042854845.1). Taxonomy (GTDB): domain Bacteria; phylum Pseudomonadota; class Gammaproteobacteria; order Pseudomonadales; family Cellvibrionaceae; genus Maricurvus; species Maricurvus nonylphenolicus. The sequence goes on from NZ_AP031498.1 coordinate 26,461, forward strand.
CTGCCGGGTGATATGTTGGATAATCTGCTGGCTGCAAAAAACTTTCAGTCAGCCATGATGATGGTGAGGCAGTTGGAATTTGCCCTGTTCGATTTCCTGTTACATCGCCAATATGATCCTCAAAACCCTGAATCGGTGCAGGCAGTGTTGGATCGCGTAAGGCAACAGGTTGCGGTGATTATTCCCCCGGCGTTTAATCGCTTCCAAAACGGTTTTAGTCATATTTTTGCCGGTGGTTATGCGGCGGGTTATTACAGTTACAAGTGGGCCGAAGTTTTATCGGCGGATGCCTATTCCCGTTTCGAAGAGGAAGGTATTTTCTCGCCTGAAGCGGGTAGTAGTTTCCTGTCTGAAATTCTGCAGCAAGGTGGCTCAAAGCCAGCTATGGATTTGTTTAAAGCGTTTCGTGGTCGTGAACCGCAAATTGATGCGTTGTTACGGCACTCGGGTATACAAGGCTAATCTTTGTATTTCCCCTAGAGGTAAGAGGTAGTTATGGCATTTAATAAAAGTCGGCGTTTTATTGCCGGTGCAGTCTGTCCGCGTTGTTCAGAGATGGACAAGGTCGTCGTGTTTAACGAAGACGGTAAAGATTACCGCGAGTGTGTGGCCTGCGGTTATAAAGATGAAATGCATTTTAGCCCGCAGGTTCGCGAACTGGATACACGGGTTAATCAGGTTGAAGAAGAGGTGAAGGCGGAAACACAAGTGCTACAGTTTCCGCCCTTAAACGACGATAAATAAAGAAGTTAATGCAGAGCGTTAGGCGTTGGCTCGGAAAAATTCAGGTTAATAGCCAAGTCTCCGGCTAAACACGGCCAGCGCTCTAGCTCTTCAGCCCAACCTCTGTGCCGATGCTCTTCGGCATACTGCTGAAATTGTTCGGTAGAAAATACCTTGTCCTGGTTCATCAAAACTTCTACGGAGTACTGCACCGCCATATCCAATTCATTGGCAAAAGGTTCACCAATTAAATGGTGAATAATTAAATTGGAGCGGGTCATATCCATGGGGGCCAGAGGTATGCCACAGCGGCCAATAAAACGGTCATTGATTTCCTCCATTAACCGATGGGCCAGATAGGCTTCATCCATTAACGCATCCATGCCGGTGTGACCTTCAATAATCGTTGGTGGTTGTAGAAAGTAGTCTTTAGCGATTTTCAGAAAAACACTGGCATGCTCGTACAATCCTGCCTGCTCGGTAAGATCACTAATTGCCTCGATAAAATCCGGTACATGTTCAATATAACGGGTGACAAAATCTGCCAAGGTATTTACTGAATCTTCTTCGGGCAATTGAATCGCATCGTGCAACTGTGGCAGCTGCTGTCTTAACAGGTTGTGCAAATGCTCAGTCTTTTGTTCCTGAAGCTTCGCCATATTAATCGTTTGTCGAATGGCGTCCACGTCGTGAGTATCCATATATTTAAAGGCGTAAAACAAAATCGTTGTTATTGTAATAGCGCTGCCGACATCTATCTGGAGCTTGGTGGCCGGTGATAATGCGATCCACAAATTTACGGAAATGTGGGATCAAGCCGGAGGCTAACAATAGCGCTCAAAAAAGCGCCTGTCACCTAATAAAAGGTAGATGAAAACCTAATAAAAACAAGGTGGAGCTAATACTAAATAGCTATATATTGGAGCCATGAAACCTTATTTAGTTTCATGGGCTACACCGTTAACGGCAGTAACAGGCGGAATAATGTGAGTAATTTGTAGTCCCAGACAAACACCACGGGCCAGGTTAAAGACGGTGAATGCCAGCCATAAACCATGATTACCCCAGTGTTGGGTAAACCACCACAACGGAAAGAACACCCCTGCAGAGGCTATCAGCATGGCAATCAACATACGCTGGGTTTGCCCTGATCCTATAAAAACACCATCCAGCCAATAGGCCCATACCGAGACTAAGGGCAGTAGCAGAATCCAGATATAAATCTGCTGTAACTCTAAAATAACCGTTTCAATATCTGTAAATAAGGTGATTAACCACGGCTCGGCCAATAAAAATAGCAGCGTAAAAACTACCGTTAATCCAACGGACCAGGCACCTGTTGTCAACAGTGCCTGTATAAAACTGCGTCTTTGTTTAGCGCCCACTGACTGGCCGATAAGGGCTTCGGAAGCATGGGCGAAGCCGTCGAGTCCATAGGAGACAAAAAGCAATAATTGAAACAGAATGGCATTTGCTGCCAGGGTATTTTCCCCCAGTTGTGCGCTCTGGGCATTAAAGAACGCAAAGGTAAATAGCAGGCAAGCCGTGCGTAAAAACAGATGGCTATTTAGTTTTAACAGCTGTTTGTATTCGCTTAGCAAAAACACTTTTGGCCAGTCAATCAAGGCAGGTTTTAGCAGCTTGCTACGCAATACCAGATAAATACCAATCACACTACCGCAGGCTTCGGCTATAGCACTGGCCAGGGCGGCACCGAAACTACCCATATCCAGACCGATAATAAACCAGGCATCCAAAACGATATTGATGAGATTGGTAGTAACCAACATGACCAGCGGCGCACGGGTATTTTGCAACCCGATAAACCAACCGATCAAGGTCAGATTAAATAATATTGCAGGGGCACTTAAAAAACGCACATGACTGTATTCGGCTGCACCTACGGCAATCTCTGGCGGTGGATCCATTAATTCTAACGTCAGGCTGATTAGCGGTGCCTTACACACAATTAACACCAGACCCAAAACCAGCGCGAGCAGTGCGGCTTGCATAAACAGTGTGTTGACGGCGAGTTTGTCTTCGCGTCCCCAGGCCTGGGCCACCAGACTGGTAGTCCCCATACGTAAAAAACCAAAGCCCCAAAATACAAAACTGAGAATACTGGCGCCCAATGCCACTGCACCTAGGTGTACGGGAGAGTCCAGATGACCGAGGATGGCGGTATCCACCAGACCCAGCAACGGAATTGAAATATTACTGAGAATCATTGGCCAGGCCAGAGACCAGACACGACGGTGGTCGAGGTTGAGGGACATCAACGAGCTCTTCTCCATCTCGGTAAAGTGAAAAAATTCAGGGCGCGTAACTGTGCGCCGGGAAGTTTTTTTTGTAAAGCTAAACCGCTCTGGATCCGGTGTATATAGGTCGTATACGCATTTTTAGGTATTCACAAAGTAAATAAGCCGTTGACTTCTTATAAGCTCTATGGCTATCTTGAAAGTGAAGTAGTAGTTGCGACAATTTGCCGCAGTTGTTGGATGTACCACTAGGACGTCGACAGGCTTGCCGGTTACCTTGCCTTAAAACCCCCGTGATGTTTTAAGCAGGTCGCACTTGCTGTATCAGTGTGATGGCATTGCTGTGCCCGACGCCCCGGTGAAAACGGTAGGGATTTACTATTTATCCAAGCTAGTATTGGGATAGTACCGTGTGCACCAACCGTATGTAGTAAGAATAAAACTTATAAGTTAACTACACGGAGACAAAGGGCGATGTTGAGAAGAGCGAAAAGGCTGTTCGCCTGGTCGCTTGGCCTTGCTGTACTGATGAGTAGTCATCAGTTACTGGCCGATGAGGTCGAGCGCTGGGGGGTCAATATGACCCAGGGCGTAACCCCAGTAAGTCGTGATGTCTACGGCCTTCACATGGATATATTCTGGTGGTGTGTCGGGATCGGTGTCGTGGTATTTGGTGTTATGTTCTACACCATGATTGCACACCGCAAATCACAAGGGGCGAAAGCGGAAAACTTCCACGAAAGCACTACCCTGGAAATTATCTGGACGGTCATACCGTTTTTGATACTGATCCTCATGGCAATTCCTGCCACCAACTCCCTGATTAAAATCTACGATACCAAAGAAGCTGAGCTGGATATTCTGATTACCGGTTATCAGTGGAAATGGAAATATGATTACGTTGGGCAGGATGTCAGTTTCTTCAGTAACCTGAGCACGTCCCAAGACGAAATTTATAACCGGGCGCCGAAAAATCCAAACTACTTGCTAGAGGTGGATGAAGCGCTGGTCATTCCCGTCAAAAAGAAAGTACGTTTCCTGATTACTGCCAACGATGTTATCCACGCCTGGTGGGTACCTGAGTTGGCCGTGAAAAAAGATGCGATTCCTGGTTTTATCAACGAGTCCTGGACCTACGTTGAAGAGCCGGGGGTTTACCGCGGTCAGTGTGCTGAGCTCTGCGGTAAGGATCACGGCTTTATGCCCATCGTAGTTAAAGCGTTGCCGCAGGAAGAATACGATCAATGGTTGCTGGCCAAGCGTGAAGAGGCGGCCAAGCTGAAAGCGTTGACTGAAAAAACCTTTAGTTTTGACGAGCTTTATAGCAAGGGTGAAGAGCGCTACGCGGTTTCCTGTGCGGCTTGTCATGGCCCTAACGGTGAAGGTGGTGTGGGTCCTGCGATTGCCGATAGTGGTATAGCCACCGGATCTCTGACAGATCATCTGGATATGGTGGTCAACGGTAGCGCGGCTAACCCGATGATGGCTGCTTACGGACCGCAGCTTTCAGAGGTGGATATTGCTGCGGTGATTACTTATCAGCGTAACGCTTTTGGCAACGAGATGGGGGATGCTGTGCAGCCCATCGATGTGTTGAAGTTTAAGCAAGGAGGGCAGTAGTCATGGCTCACGGTCCTGCAAAAGGGTTTACCCGGTGGTTATACACCACCAACCACAAAGACATTGGCACTATGTATTTGTGGTTCAGCTTTGCCATGTTCTTACTGGGCGGTGTATTCGCCCTGGTCATTCGCGCCGAGCTGTTTGAGCCGGGTCTACAAATTGTTGATCCCGATTTCTTTAACCAGATGACCACCATGCACGGCTTGGTGATGGTGTTCGGGGCAGTGATGCCAGCCTTTGTCGGGTTGGCAAACTGGATGATTCCGATGATGATCGGTGCGCCGGATATGGCACTGCCGCGGATGAACAACTGGAGCTTCTGGATTCTGCCATTTGCTTTCGCCATGTTGTCATCCACATTGCTGATGGAGGGTGGAGCCCCCAACTTTGGTTGGACATTCTATGCCCCGCTTTCCACCACCTACGCACCACCCAGCGTAACCTTCTTTATCTTTGCCGTGCATATTATGGGCGCCAGTTCCATTATGGGGGCGATCAATATCATCGCTACCATTTTGAATATGCGCGCGCCTGGCATGACTCTGATGAAAATGCCGCTGTTTGTGTGGACCTGGTTGATTACCGCCTACCTGTTGATCGCTGTGATGCCGGTATTAGCAGGTGTAGTGACCATGATGCTAATGGATATTCACTTCGGTACCAGCTTCTTTGATGCCGCTGGTGGTGGTGATCCGGTGCTGTTCCAGCATGTGTTCTGGTTCTTCGGACACCCGGAAGTTTACATCATGATTTTACCGGCCTTCGGTATTGTCAGTGCGATTATTCCGACCTTTGCCCGCAAGCCGTTGTTTGGTTACGCGTCTATGGTATACGCCACCAGCTCGATTGCTTTCCTGAGTTTTATCGTATGGGCCCACCATATGTTTACGGTGGGCATGCCAATTGCCGGTGAGCTGTTCTTTATGTACGCCACCATGCTGATTGCTGTGCCTACAGGGGTGAAGGTATTCAACTGGGTAACCACTATGTTCAAAGGCTCCATGACCTTTGAAACGCCTATGCTGTTTGCGATCGCCTTTGTGATTCTGTTTACCATCGGTGGTTTCTCCGGCTTGATGTTGGCGATTGCACCGGCGGATTTCCAGTATCACGATACCTACTTTGTGGTGGCTCACTTCCACTATGTGCTGGTACCTGGTGCCATCTTCTCGATCACCGCAGGTGTTTATTATTGGCTGCCGAAGTGGTGCGGCAATATGTATAACGAGACCATGGGCAAAACCCATTTTTGGATGGCGTTCCTTGGTCTTAACCTAACCTTCTTCCCTATGCACTTTGTAGGGCTGGCGGGTATGCCGCGTCGAATTCCGGACTACGCGCTGCAGTTTGCCGACTTCAATATGATTGCCAGTTGTGGTGCCTTCCTGTTTGGCGCGGCACAGATCCTGTTCCTATTTAACGTGATTGCCACTATTCGTGCCGGTCGCAAGGCAACTGATGAAGTGTGGGAAAACCCGGAAGGGCTGGAGTGGACAGTGCCTTCTCCGGCGCCTTATCACACCTTCAGTACACCTCCGGAAGTTAGGTAGCTGATAGGGCGTGAAAAGGAATTGATCATCGATGAGCCAACAGCAAATACAAACAGATACTAAACGTCTTAGCCTAAAGCTGGGCGGGGTGGTTGTGGTTATGTTTGTATTTGCTATTTGGGTAATGCCCCCGTTGTATAACCTGTTTTGTGAAGTCACAGGCCTCAATGGTAAAACGGGCGATAAGTACGAAGCGGTAGACATTGCAGTGGATACCAGTCGTACGGTTACCGTTCAGTTTTTGGCGACCAATAATGAAAGCATGCCTTGGAGGTTTCGGCCTGAACTTGCATCGATTGAAGTTCATCCTGGGCAGGAAATGGAAATAAATTACATTGCCAGTAATCCCACGGCCAGAGATATGGTGGGACAGGCAATACCCAGTGTGGTGCCATTTAAGGCTGCTGAGTATTTCCACAAAACCGAATGCTTTTGCTTTAATCAGCAACCGCTGAAATCGGGCGCCACCGCAAAATTACCACTGCGCTTTATTGTTGATCAGGATATACCCGCTCAAGTGCACACAATAACCTTGTCCTACACTATTTTTGATGTCAGCGATAAGTTCTCGGATGTAGCGCTTGTGGCAATCGGATTGTAAAAACGCCGCCTGGCGCTTTTGCGCTGGCGGCACATAATAATATGGAACATAACAAAACGGGGTAGTAACAATGGCAGGTGATTATTACGTTCCCGAGCAAAGCAAGCTCCCCATCTTTGCATCGCTTGGATTGTTCTTAACAGTGTTTGGCGCCGCCAACTGGATTAATGGTGTCGATACTGGACCGACGATTTTCTTCTGTGGCGCTTTGTTGTTTGCCTATGTTCTGTGGTGCTGGTTTAGTGCCGTCATCAATGAAAATATGGCGGGCATGAACAGTGCGCAGCTTAAGCGCTCCTATGTCTGGGGTATGGGCTGGTTTATTTTTAGTGAAGTCATGTTCTTCGCTGCGTTCTTCGGTGCACTTTACTATGTACGTACGTTTGCCTTGCCGTGGCTCGGTGGCGAAGGCAGCAATGCATCCACCAATGAACATTTATGGCAGGGCTTTGAAGCCGCCTGGCCTCTGATGACAACTCCGGATATGGCTGCACATGGTGATGCTGCCAAGGTCATGGGTCCAGAACAAAGCATGAGTTACAGCACAGTCGATAATATTTTTGGCTGGCTGCCGTTCTGGAATACCGTCATCCTGCTCACCTCCAGTGTCACCGTGCATTTTGCCCATACCAGTTTAAAGAACGAGAACCGCAAAGGCTTTAATGCCTGGCTCGGCTTAACCGTTTTGCTGGGTATCATTTTCCTGGTCTTACAGGTCGAGGAATATTATGTCGCCTATACCCAAATGGGGCTGACACTGGAGTCCGGTATCTACGGTACAACCTTCTTTATGCTAACCGGTTTCCACGGTGCCCATGTAACCTTGGGAACCTTTATGCTGCTGGTGATGTGGCTGCGCTCTGTCTTAAAAGGCCACTTCAAGCATGATGATTGTTTTGGTTTTGAATCGGCCAGTTGGTACTGGCACTTTGTGGATGTGGTTTGGGTAGGTCTCTTCCTGTTTGTTTACATTCTGGGATAGAGAGCCAAAAACTTGGGATACTCAAATGCGAGTATCCCAAGGGGCTGTACTGGAAAGAATACCGGCCTGGAAACCGTAGAAGATACAAATCAGTAACAGAGCAGCAAGGCCGATGCGAATTCCCAGGGCATAAAGTGTACGTTTGGATTCTGGGGCGCCGAAGTCTTTAAGCAAAAAAACCAGCGCACTGCTCAAGCTGGCAAGCACAGCAAGAAAGAGAATAACAATAATAACTTTTAGCCACATTGGCGTTTAACCTCCGCTGTAATATTTATTATTTTAGGTTGTGGTGTAGAGGTAACGAGTCGAGGTAGAGGTCACCGTGATGCAAAGCAGCAATAACGCTAACGGTAGTAACACTGAATACTGTGAAAAGCAGTACCCAAACACATTTCAACTAACACCGAACTGGAAGCTTAGCGTGTTTGCGGTGTTATTTCTGCCACTTTTTATCAGCTTGGGATTTTGGCAACTAAACCGCGCTGATGAAAAGCAAGAATTCCTGGATGCGTTTAACCATCAGCAACAATTACCTGCGATGTCTCTTGGCGAATATGTAGCCATAAAAGAACCTCAACCTTATCGTCAACTTACCCTGCAAGGAAAATATGATCAGCAGCGCTATTGGTTATTGGAAAATCAGGTTCAGCAGGGGCGTCAGGGGTATCGTGTAATCGTTCCTCTATCGGCAGTAGATGGGGAAGCATACAAAACCGTTCTGGTCGACCTGATGTGGGTAATGGCTCCCCCAAGGCGTGAGCAGTTACCTCAGGTCACTATTCCTAAAACAGCTCGTATTAGCGGTTATTTAAAACAACCTGGCGATAACCCGTTACTTACCTATCTGCCTGAGACAGACAGCTGGCCGCAACGAGTTGTTGAGTTGGATATCGACGCTATGGCAGACCAATTAGGTGTAGAGGTGCTGCCGGGGGTATTACATCAACAACAAGGTGTAGCGCCAGTGAATACCACACCAGAAAAGCATCAAGGGTATGCATGGCAATGGTTTGCCATGGCAATAGCCCTTGCCATGGCGACACTGATCGCAAATACCAATATAACAAGTTTGCTGCGCAAACATTCCAATAACGCATCAACACATGTGAATTCACTATGAGAGTTGAAACAGAAAATCATCAGGATGCATCTGTAACCACGCAAACGGCGATTGCAGATAGACGCAGTAAAATCATGGCATGGATGGTGATCGGGGTTATCACTGTGCCAATGCTGGCAGCCTATGTAATTTTTAAAACGGGTTTGGGTATTCCCACAGGGACAGTTAATAAAGGCGATTTAATTTTGCCTGCGACATCGATAGAAAGTCTCGAAATATCGAATACTGAAAACCAGGTGGTAGATTGGTTGCAGACGCCTTCTGCGGGATTCAAATGGCGTTTGATAGTTGTAGGTGATGGTCGTTGTGATGAAATTTGTGAGGCTCAGCTTTATAAATCCAGGCAGGTTCATAAGCGTCTGGCGGATAAGGCACGTCGCGTTGAGCGCATTTACTTATCGACAAGTCCTCAAATAGATCCAGCGTTTGCAGAATTACTACAGTCTGAATATCCACGTATGTCGGTAGGTCAGGTGGACCAAACCGCTGTGGAAAATCTGTTTGTGGCTACCAATCAGGCTGATGTGAGCAGTGGCGAAAAAATTCTCGTCGTTGATCAACAGGGATACGCGATGATGACCTATGCCGAGCATCACACCGGTGGTGAAATGCTTGATGATATGAAGCGTTTATTGAAGTATTCCTACGACGGCTAATCACCATAAATCAACGGGGTTTCTTTTTTATGCCTAGTTCTTCAACCTATTTTCGACTCGCCATCGCTGCTACAGCGTTGGCAGTAGTCGTTGTGATGTTAGGTGCATTTACCCGTTTGGCTGATGCTGGATTGGGCTGTCCCGATTGGCCTACCTGTTACGGTCATCTGTGGGTTCCGACAACCGAGGCGGAGATTGCCCAAGCCAATGCGGTCTTTGCGGATACACCGGTAGAAACCGATAAAACCTGGCCGGAGCAAGTTCACCGTATTGTTGCTGGTACCTTGGGGTTAATGGTTTTGGGACTGGCAATTTGTGCCTGGCGAGAAAAAAATATACCCGGTAGACCACAGAAACACGCTTATGTGCTTTGTGTATTAATTGTGATTCAAGCGCTGTTTGGTATGTGGACGGTGACATTAAAGTTATGGCCGCAAGTAGTAACTGCGCATTTACTCGGTGGCTTTGCAACACTGAGTTTGCTGTGGTTAATGGTTCAGCGTTTGGGCGGTTACCAGTGGAGCTTTCAAGGTTTGGCTCAATTAGCGAATGTTAAGCGCTGGACTGTAATTGCGTTGCTGGTAGTGACCGTGCAAATTTTATTGGGTGGCTGGACCAGCTCCAACTATGCTGCACTTGCCTGTGTCGATTTACCGACCTGTCAGGGATATTGGTTGCCGGACATGAATTTTGCTCAGGGTTTTGATGTGATGCAGCAGATTGGACCTAATTATCTGGGCGGTAATCTTGATAACGAAGCGAGAACCGCTATTCATTTTAGTCACCGGATCGGTGCAATTATTACCACTGTTGTGGTTCTGTTGTTGGCGTACAAATTGTGGTGCCTCAATCATCCTGATAGCCGTCGTTGGGCATTGGCGTTGGCGGTGGTGTTGTTTGTTCAAGTGGGCTTGGGTGTAACAAACATATTGGCTCATATTCCGCTACCGGTCGCGGTAGCTCACAATGCCGTAGGCGCACTACTACTATTAACAGTGATGACAGTGATGCATCGCTTATACACACTTAAGCCTGAAAAAATAATAAGCGAAGAGGGGTAGATAATATGAGCAAATCTATAACAACAGCGCTCAGTACCGAATCAGCCAGTTGGCGGGACTACCTGGAATTATGTAAACCCAATGTAGTTGCCCTGATGATTCTAACCTCAGCCATCGGCATGTTTTTGGCCGTACCGGGTATGGTGCCCTGGGATGTGTTGATTATTGGTAATTTGGGGATTGCCCTCTGTGCAGGCTCGGCGGCAGTGGTCAATCATGTTGTTGATCGCCACATTGATCAGAAGATGATTCGCACACTCAATCGACCTGTCGCCAAGGGGCGGGTAGAACCCTGGCAAGCCTTAACCTTTGCGTTGGTGACTGGTGTTACTGGCATGGCACTGCTGCTGGCTTTTATCAATCCTCTTACCGCCTGGTTAACGCTGGGATCGCTATTGGGTTATGCGGTTATCTACACGTTGTTTTTAAAACGCGCCACGCCACAGAATATTGTAATCGGTGGTATTGCCGGTGCTGCACCTCCATTATTGGGTTGGACAGCGGTTACCAATGAAATAGGCGGCCATGGTTTGTTGTTGGTGCTGATTATTTTTGCCTGGACGCCACCGCACTTTTGGGCGCTGGCTGTTCATCGTAAAAATGATTACGCCAAAGCGGATATTCCCATGCTACCGGTTACCCATGGTGAGCGTTATACCAAAATCCATATTTTGTTATACACACTGATTTTATTTGCGGTGTCCTTACTGCCCTTTGCCACCGGCATGATGAACGGTTTGTATTTATTGGGCGCTGTAGTGTTGGGTGCAGGTTTTATTTACTGGTCGGTCGTGCTGTTATTGGACAAGCATCCCCAGGCGGGCATGGAAACCTTTAAGTATTCCATCATTTATTTGATGGCCTTATTTGTCATTATGCTGCTGGATCATTATCTGTTTCCGGTAACGGTTCCTTTTAGTTTGCAATAATCACATTAACAGAGAGCTGGTTCCATGAACGATCAGGTATCTTCTGCCTATACCGAGAATGCCCCGCAGAGCGTCGCGTCTGTTAACAGTCGGCAGCGAGGTGTGCGTTTTACTATTTTTGTGCTTTGTGCATTTATGCTGACGGTGATGTTGTTGTTTATCAATAAAATCACAACTCCGCGGATTCTCAGCCCACTGGAAATGACAGCCAATGGTGCACATATCTTTGATAAAGGCAGGATACTGAAAGATGTCAGCCTGATCTCAGAGCAGGGCACTGCCGTTGGCATTGATGTGTTTAAAGGGCAATGGAGCCTGGTCTTTTTAGGTTTCACCCACTGCCCGGATATCTGCCCAACGACACTGGCTACTCTGCGGGATACTTACCAGAAGCTTCGGCCTGATTTTCGTGAGCAGTTACAGGTCGTGTTGTTAAGTGCAGACCCCCGTCGCGATACGGCGGAAGTACTGCAACCCTATATTCAACACTTTGATCCAGACTTTAAGGCCTTAACCGGAGAGTTTCTGGAGGTTAAACGTTTGGCCAGCCAGTTGAATATGACGTTCGTAAAGGTCAAGCAGGAGCAGGGCTATACTGTCGACCACAGTGTCAATATCGCTATTATTAACCCCTATGGCCACTACCAGGGCTTTATTAAGCCGCCGCTGGAAAGTAGCCGGGTTCAGTTGGTCATGCAGTCGGCAATGTCCCTATGGCAGGACTGATCTAGCACAAGTAGTCACATTCCACTCATAGTGTTTTACCCGGTCGCCCTTTATAATAGGCCAAATTTTAATCATAAAGGCCTTATAAAGGCGGGGTAAGCATGGCAGTTGCCATGTGCTGGGGTAAAACATGATTTCTTTTGGCAATAAGAAAAAGCAGAAAACCAACGCTAAGGCGTCAACATCTTCCAGCCAGTCTGGCGCAGAACAAGACAGCAACGGTCCCAGCCGTCGTCAGCAAATGCAAGCCCTGCAACGTATGGTCAATGCCGTCAAAATTGGCAGTCGCATTCGCTATCACCAGGAATATGAAGAAGCCAGTGTGCTGGAAAGCCTGGTGATTGGTTATCGCATCAATAATATCTCTCTCTATCGCCAATCAGATATCCAATTTGAGGAAGATGATGGTATTACCCGTGTGCTATTGCAAACCGAAATTGGTCAGGAGCGCTTTGCCCGCATAGAGTCTATGCAGCTGATTGTGCCCGGTGCCATTGGTGAAGAGCGCAAGCTGGATTACGATTCCCGCGCGACCCTGGGGCGCCGCGGTCAGTTCGCGCCTAAATCGAAACTGGTTTTGATGTCCACCAACTTCAATACAGAACATCTTAAACTGGATGTTGTGGTTGAAAGGAACCTTAAGCTTACCGACGGCGTGCACACTGGATTGCAAGTGGCCTACCTTGATGTGTTGATGGGCACACTCTCCAGACATGAACCGCGACAATTTACCCGTGTCGCCGTGAGTTTGCCGGTGACCGTCTGTAAGAATGGTACAGAGCAAGTATTACCGGCGACCTTGCTGGATTTCTCGGAGAAATCTGTGCGACTAACCCTGGACCCCGCCAAGGATCTTTGGCCGGAGTTTGGTAAAAAGGATTTCGCGTTAATTGGCCTTAAGTCGTCCATGGAAAAACCCATGGTGAAACTGCAAGCACAGTGTATCGAAGTACGTGGACAGGAAAGAATTTTTGAGATGACCCATATTCAGCGTCAGGGCAGCGCCAGCCCCATCGAAATGATCGATGTGCTGGAAATTAAAATCGATTTAATGAATCGCGCTGAGTCAACTCTGAATTAATCCCTAAAAATCACCTCAACCAGGTGGAAGCCGAACTGACTTTTTATCGGTCCGTGAACCTGGTTGGTGGGTTTGCGGAAAATAACGTTATCGATCGGCTTTACCATTTGCTTGGGGCGTACTTCACCCAAGTCTCCGCCACGCTTGCCAGAGTTGCAGATAGAATGTTTTTTGGCGAGCTTGGCAAAGTCTTCACCTTTGGCCAAACGCTGTTTCAATTTTTCAGCTTCCGCTTGGGTTTTTACCAGTATATGGCGTGCCAGGGCTGTAGGCATGTTAAGGACTCTGGTTTACTCTCAATTCAGCTTAAGTTGATACGGGCTGTGGCTTAAGCAGGCTTAGACAAAAGATCACACTGCAGCATAAAACTATCGACGGGCCTGCAGGTGTATCAATCAAATAGGATAATCCCAGGCCGCCAGTCACCGCAATGCACCCCAGTACACTTGCCATAACCGCCATCTGTTCCGGTGTATGGCTTAGGCGTCGACTCGCTGCTGCCGGAATAATTAACAGTGCAGTAATTAAAAGTACACCGACCACTTTCATGGCCACAGCAATCACCAGCGCCATTAACAACATCAGACATGTACGGACAAAGGTCACTTTAATGCCTTCAACCCGTGCCAGTTCTTCATGAACAGTAATCGCCAGTAGCGGCCGCCAGAGGGCAATAACAATAGGAATAACAATCAAACCGGTGATCGCAATTGTGATCACGTCTTCCATAGAGGCGGCCAGTAAATCACCAAACAGGTAGGCATACAAATCAATACGGCCGTCGCCAAATAAGCTGACGGCGATTAATCCCATTGCCAGGGTACTGTGCGAGAGAATGCCCAACAGGGTGTCGGTGGCAATTTCGCGATTGTTTTGCAAAACAACCAATACCAGGGCTAAAGAAAGACAGCAGAGGGTAATGGCCAGGTTAATATTGATGGACAGCAGCAAGCCAATGGCAACACCCATTAATGCGGAGTGGGCCAGGGTATCGCCAAAATAGGCCATGCGGCGCCAAACGGCAAAAGAGCCCAGTGGGCCGCTCATCACTGCAACGCCATAACCAACCAGTAGTGCAAATAAAATAAAATCAGGCACGATGTTGGTCCTTGTTGGGGCAGTCGCCGGTGTGAGAGTGCTGGTCGCCACAGACAACATCACCGTGTATATCATGGCTGTGATCATGGTGATGGGTATACACCGCAATGGCGGGGTGGGCGCTACGGCCAAACAGCTCTAAATAGGCGGGGTCGTTGCTGACACTTTCCGGGTGGCCTTGGCAGCAGACATGTTGGTTTAAACAAATCACACTGTCAGTGGCAGCCATCACCAGGTGCAAATCATGGGATACCATCAAAACGCCGCAACCGGTTTGATGGCGTATTTGGCCGATTAATTCATACAGCTCAGCCTGGCCAACCACATCGACCCCTTGTGCTGGCTCGTCGAGAATAAGCAGGTTGGGTTTACGTAGTAGTGCACGAGCCAGTAACACCCGCTGGGTTTCTCCACCTGACAATCGTTGTATAGGGCTCTTGGCAAGGTGCGATATTCCCACGTGTTGTAGGGCGTCAGCGACTTCCCGTTTGTTGGCTCCGGTTAAGCCTAAAAAGCGCTGTGCCGTCAGCGGTAAACTGACTTCAACATGCAGCTTCTGCGGCATATAGCCAATACGCAGATCTGAATGTTGAACGACCTTGCCGGTTGTAGGTTGAATTAATCCCAGCAAGGCTCTTACCAGTGAGGTCTTTCCCGCACCGTTTGGACCAATCAGGGTGACTATTTCCCCAGGGTTGAGACTCAGATTGATATTGTCGAGGATCGTACGTTCGCCAAACTGCAGGCAGAGTTTTTCACATTGCAATAACGCATCAGGCATTCGCAGCTGACTCCTGACAGCTTACACACAGGCCCACTAATTCAACGGCTTGTGAAGACACGGTAAAACCATGGTCTTTGGCGGTATCGCTAACGGCCTGCTGGAACTGATTGTTGTTAAACTCGATGGCAACACCACACTGTTGGCAAATCAGGAAATTATTAGGGTGCCCTTCATTAGGGTGAGTACAGCCAATAAACGCATTGAGTGAATGGATTCTGTGAATTAATTGTTGCTCGAGCAGGAAATCCAATGCTCTATACACAGTAGGTGGCGCCACCCTTTTGGTGGACTGACTGGCGAGCATATCCATCAAGGCATAGGCACCAAGTGGTTTGTGGTTTTGCCAAATGAGTGTCAGGACCTGCTCGCGCAGGGCGGTTAATCGAGCGCCGTTTGCCAGGCAACGATCACGGGCTGTTTGCAGGGCTGTCTCAATACAGTGTTCATGATCATGTTGGCGACAGGCCAAAGGATGATTGTCTGAAAGCGTAGCCATATTATCCGCGCTGAGAGTCCAAAAATGTTATTATATAACACAGCTGTGCTTTTCTGGCGTTTAGGTTTGTCTTTAATATGTTCCGTGTTATTGCCGCAGTCTGCGGCCTCTTGTTCTCCTTCCATGTAATTGCAGAAAAACCCCTGCAGGTTGTTACCAGTATTCAGCCCTTGGCCCTTATTGCCAAGACGGTGTTGCCGTCTGAAACGCAATATCGGGTGTTAGTGCCAAATGGGGGAAACCCCCATAGCTATGCTCTCAAGGTTTCCGATCGACAGGCCATTGCTAATGCAGACTTGGTGTTGTGGATTGGCCCACAGATGGAGCGTTTTCTGGCAAAAGTGATGAAACAGTCAACTGCGCCGTCGATTGCTATGGCAGAGTTGGACTCTGTAACCTGGCCTGAAGAATCCCATAACGAAGAGGTTTCACATCACCATGGTCATGACCATAGCGGCCAGGATATGCACATGTGGCTCAACCCTAATAATGCCTTGGAACTTGTGGCTGCGATTGGTCGGGTTTTGGAGGTTAATGCAGGTAATGGAGTAAACACCATAGCCTCTCTGGACAAGAGTGTTAGTGAGCAGTTACATGTTCTGAAAGATTTGAACTATGGCGTTTATCATGACGCCTATAGCCACTTTACTGCCCATTACCGTTTGTCTGATCCTATTGTGGTGAGCCCTGGTGAAGATAGTCGTCCCGGGGCCAGGCATTTGCACAAAATCCGTCAACAGTTAAAGGGTGGGGACTGTTTGTTTGTTGCTCCCGGCCAAACTAATGGTTTAAGTCTTCAGGTGAGTCGCGCTGCGAATATACCTTTGGTGAAGCTCGATCCTCTGCAGGCAGATAGCTATACACAGCTAATTACGGCAATGGCTGATGCGTTTGTGGAGTGTGGAACGGGGAAATAAGGGAGAAAAAAGAACCCCGTACCGGTAACAAAAGGGAGGAGAGTGAGAGTAGCCGGTACGGGGAAGAGCGATGAAAATAAAGAGAGAGTTTAAACCTTTAAAACTATTGCCTTACTGATACAGTTTGGCTTCGAGCATCTCGGCCATACGCTGTTCCAGTTTTGCATTCAATTTGTCGTTAGCGACTTCAACCTGCTTAGAAAGCGCTTCATCGTTTACGTCGATTTCAACAGCTTTCAATGCTGGCTGGGCGGCCCAGCTAGCGGCAACGCCAGTCTCTGCAACAGCGACTGCAACGTTGGTGTAGTGTGAACCAGCCTTATTCGCAAAAGCGCCTTGAGCAAACAGTGCGATAACTAACAGAAAACCAAGCTTTTTCATTGTGCGGCCCTCCGTGAAGGTGGCTAATTGCAAGTTTGCCGGCCTTGGAACCGTCAAACCGTGTGTTAAGTGTCTCAAGGAACGTTGTTGTTACCTTGTGTTACTCATGGTAACAAAAAATTTTGGGTAACGCCAACTGTTTTTTGATCAATTTGTTACTAAAAGTGCAAAAAGTGTGAATCAGTTACACAAAACAGGGGTAACACTACAATATATGGTGTTACTCATTGGGTGGTAACACTATCTGTTGAATATGAACTTTTTATCTTATTTTTGTTACTGCACAGGTTACGGCACAGAAAGCAGCTAGATATCGAACTTGGAGCTCCATATAAGGTATGCTTGCGGCCAGTTTCCCATCCATAAGAAAGTGTTACCGAGCATTCTATGAGCCAGCCCCCCCTGATTTTGGTCGACGGATCTTCCTACCTCTATCGCGCCTTTCACGCGTTACCACCATTAACGAACAGCAAAGGTCAGCCAACCGGTGCGGTTAAGGGGGTCATTAATATGCTGCGGCGTTTGCATAAGGATTATCCACAGAGTGAAGTGGCGGTAATCTTTGATGCCAAGGGCAAAACCTTCCGCGACGACATTTATCCACAGTACAAGGCCAACCGCCCTCCAATGCCGGATGAACTGCGCAGCCAGATCGAACCTATCCACAACATCATTAAAGCCATGGGGCTACCCTTGTTGGCGATAGAAGGTGTTGAAGCAGACGATGTGATCGGTACTTTTGCAGCCCAGGCCACAGAGTTGGGCCGCGATGTGATCGTTTCTACCGGCGATAAGGATATGGCTCAGCTGGTAAATCAGCATGTCACCCTGGTCAATACCATGACTGATACAGTGATGGATGAGCAGGGTGTTGTGGATAAGTTTGGTATTCCGGCCAATCTCATTATCGATTTCCTCGCCTTGATGGGAGATAAGGTCGATAACATTCCTGGCGTGGCGGGCGTGGGTGAAAAGACGGCACTGGCACTATTGCAGGGTCTGGGCGGTCTGGATGCTATCTTCGGTGATCTGGAAGCAATTCGCGAGCTGGGTTTCCGGGGAGCGAAGAAGATGCCCGAAAAGCTCGAAGCTAATAAAGAAGACGCCTATTTGTCCTACGAACTGGCCACCATTAAATGTGATGTAGAGATGCCAGTTGCTCTAAGTGACCTGAAAATGCAGGCCCAGGACGATGCAACTCTGTTGGATCTGTTCAAGGATATGGAATTCAAGACCTGGATTGCCGAGCTGTCTAGCGGTGATGCCGCTCGCAGTCAAGAAGCTGATACAGAGTCAGAAGAAAGCGGTAACACTCAGCCCCCGGCTGTGGAGAGTACGGAATATGAAACCGTGTTGGATAAGGCCGGCTTTGAGCGCTGGCTCGAAGCCCTAAAATCAGCAGATGTGTTTGCCCTTGATACCGAAACCACCAGCCTTGAATATATGCAGGCGCGAATCGTTGGCGTGTCATTTGCCGTTGAAGCTGGCAAGGCGGCCTATGTCCCTTTTGGCCACAGTTACCTGGAGGCACCAGAGCAGCTTAGCGAAGAAGACGTGTTAGGTGCGTTAAAACCGATTCTTGAAGACCCGCAAAAAGCTAAAGTAGGCCAAAATCTTAAATATGATCGCAGTGTGCTGGCAAATCACGGCATCACACTGCGTGGTATCGCCTTTGACACCATGCTGGAATCCTATGTACTCAACAGCACCGCTAGCCGTCACGATATGGATAGTCTGGCTGGTTTCTACCTGGACAAACAAACCATCAAATTTGAAGAGATCGCCGGCAAGGGTGCCAAGCAACTGACCTTTGATCAGATCAAGCTGGAAGAAGCCGGTCCCTACGCAGCGGAAGATGCCGATATCACCCTGCGTTTGCACCAGACTCTGTGGCCGCAATTGGATGCAGAGGAAAGCCTAAAGCAAGTCTTCACTGACCTGGAACTCCCTTTGCTGTCAGTACTTTCCGATATCGAGCGCAATGGTGCCCTGGTAGATGCCAATATCCTGGGCCAACAGAGCATAGAGCTGGGTGAGCGTCTGGAAACCCTGGAGCGTGAAGCTTTCGATCTGGCTGGTGAAGAATTTAACCTGGGCTCACCCAAGCAACTGGGCGCAGTGCTGTTCGAGAAACTGCAGTTGCCAGTCATTAAAAAAACCCCGAAGGGCGCACCTTCAACGGCAGAAGAGGTGCTGCAAGAGCTGGCGCTGGATTACCCGTTACCCAAGGTCATTATGGAATACCGTGGCCTGTCCAAGCTGAAGTCTACTTATACCGATAAGTTGCCGAAGATGATCGACCCGGATACCGGCCGTATCCATACCTCCTACCACCAGGCGGTAACAGCCACCGGGCGCCTGTCGTCTTCCGATCCCAACCTGCAGAATATCCCCATTCGTACCGAAGAGGGTCGCCGTATCCGCCAGGCATTTATTGCTCCAGAGGGTTACAAGGTGATGGCGGCGGATTACTCGCAGATTGAGCTGCGTATTATGGCGCACTTGTCAGGTGACGAAGGTCTGCAGCGTGCTTTTGCCGAGGGGCTGGATGTTCACCGTGCTACGGCCGCCGAGGTATTTGGGGTTGATGTGGATAAGGTCACCGGCGAGCAGCGCCGCAGTGCCAAGGCCATTAACTTCGGCCTGATTTATGGCATGTCAGCCTTCGGCTTAGGTAAACAGCTGCATGTGGGCCGTAACGAAGCTCAACAGTACATTGATCTTTACTTCGAGCGTTACCCCGGTGTGCAGGACTATATGGACCGTACCCGCACGCAAGCCGCCGAGCAGGGCTATGTAGAAACCCTGCAAGGGCGTCGCCTCTACCTGCCGGAAATCAATTCCCGTAACGGCATGCGTCGCCAGGCCGCCGAGCGCACCGCCATTAACGCCCCTATGCAGGGCACGGCGGCAGATATTATCAAGCGCGCCATGATCGATGTATCGGCCTGGTTGGCCGACAGTGATCTGGATGCCAGGGTGATTATGCAGGTACACGATGAATTGGTGCTGGAAGTGGCCGAATCCTGTGTTGAACAAGTGGCCGAAGGCCTCAAAGCTAAAATGGAAGCCGCGGCGGAATTGAATGTACCGCTGCTGGTTGAGGTGGGATTAGGTGATAATTGGGATGAAGCCCACTAATTACCTGCAGGCCTTGAATAATGGGGCCTGTAGTTGAATCGGAGGCACTAAAGCTGGCGCCATAATCTACAAAATGGCTCTATCAAAATTTTTTTTAAAAAAGTTTTGAACTTACTGGAATTGGGCTGGTCATAGAATACAAGACGATTTCATGGTGTCTTGCTCTCCTCAGCTTAAAACGTGGCTTAATTGGCCAGCTTGCTTCCCCAAGCAAAAGCAAAGCGCCCTAACTGGATACAAGGTTAGGGCTTTTTTTTGTCTAAAATTCGAGCAATCTGCGGAACTGTTCAATCTTTGATCGGTCTTATTATTCAGGATGGTGGTACCCGCCACGGGTACTGCAACGCTGACCGGTACCGCGCCCCAAGGGTACCGGCCTTTGACCCGGTAGAGATCCCCAAGCCTACCGGGTTTTTTTCTTTGTGGGTCTGTGAGCTACCTTACTCGATCTGGCGGCGGATAATTTGGCCTCAAATGCTCGAGTATTCCCTATACACTGTGCTTTTCGGCCAAATTATCCACCACCAGCTCTTCGACGCCTACGCTCACAGACCCACAAAGCGTGCCTGTAACAAGTAAAGTGCAAGCCCAAAGCATTAAAGAAACAGGTGGTGGGACCGCAAGCGCCACGTACTAAATTTAGAAAAACCTCTTACCAAGTATTATGGGGTCTGACCCGCAGGGTCAGACCCCGAGTTATCTTCAGAGCCAAGTGCTGGGGCTAGCAGGTTGTTTAGGACTGCTTCCAGCTCTTTTACGCCGGTTTTCTTCAGGGAAGAGAACAGCTGTGCGCTCACAAGATCATCAACCTCAGCATCAGCCAAGTGTTGGCGGACTTTGTGCAGGGTGCTGTTGGCGGGGCCTTTCTTGAGTTTATCGGCCTTGGTGAGCAGGATATGGACGGGGAGTTCCATTTCGATGGCCCAGTTGAGCATCATGGTGTCGTATTCCTGCATGGGGTGGCGGATATCCATCATCAGAATCAGGCCGCGCAGGCATTGGCGCTTCTGGATGTACTCCGACAGGTTCTTTTGCCACTCATTTTTCATGGCCATGGGAACCTTGGCGTAGCCGTAACCCGGTAAATCCACCAATCGCTGATCAGGGGTCAGGTCGAAGAAGTTGATCAACTGAGTACGGCCAGGGGTTTTACTGGTACGGGCCAGTTTGGAGTTGTTCGTGAGCGCGTTAATGGCGCTGGACTTACCGGCGTTGGAACGACCAGCAAAGGCAACTTCTGCCCCCTGTTCCGGTGGGCATTGGCGCAATGACGGTGCGCTCATGGTATAACTGGCCTTATGGAAGTTGAGCCCTGTCTTGATTGTGGTCAAGCGATACCCCTGCAAAAAAGGTGAGATTTCAGATGGTTAGTATATAATGTCGCGGTTTTTTAGCCGCCAACACCAATATTCGTGCGGCGTGCATTGTAGCGCTTAGGCCCGAGTTGGGCTATTGATGACTACGGCGCACTACTGACAACCGATTAAAACGGATTAGCTACATGAAAAAAGTATTCAAATATGCGGTGTTTTCACTGGGTTTGGTTGCCGCCTCTCAAGGTGCTGTAGCCGCAGGTGATGCTGCAGCTGGGGAAGCCAAAACAGCAGTATGTGCTGCGTGCCACGGTGTAGACGGTAACAGCCTGGTCGCCAACTTTCCCAAGCTGGCTGGTCTGGGTGAAAAATATATCGTTAAGCAATTGAAAGATATCCGCACAGGCCGCGCCAACGGTGGCCGTGACGTGGTTGAGATGACTGGCATGCTGAATGGTATGAGCGATCAGGATCTGGCCGATATCGCTGCTTACTTCTCCTCCAAGCCAATGCAACTGTCTGGCGCCAAGGAAATTGAAGTACAAGCCAGCTCTGGTATCAAAGTTGACGGTCTGGCGCTGGGTGAGCGTGTTTACCGCGGTGGTAACACCAAGACTGCGGTACCTGCCTGTACCGGTTGTCACTCCCCAACTGGCCAGGGTAACTCGCCTGCCGGTTACCCGCGTATAGGTGGCCAGCACGCTGCTTACATCGAGAAGCAGCTGCGTGACTTCCGTTCCGGTACTCGCTGGAACGATGGTGATCAGAAGATTATGCGTCAGGTTGCTGAAAATATGACCGATGCTGAGATCATCGCTGTATCCAACTTCATTGCCGGTTTGAACTAAGTTCAACAGGTAATGGTCAGAAAAAGCGGCTTTGGCCGCTTTTTTTGTGCCTGCTGTTCCAGGTATGGTTGCCGAGCAGCAAGTGTCTGCATTAAGCTGCGGTTCATTGATCTGGGGCTTAAATACAGCCAAAGATACTGACACTTTTTAAAAATAACTATTTGTACCAACATGGAGTCACACATGCGCGCGTTTCTCGCTCTGTTAACAATGATGGTTTCCCTCGCTGCCTGTGCGCAGGATGCAACCTATAAAGCCGGTGTTCACTATCAAGTTTTGAATACTCCGGTTACTACCGCTGATCCCAACAAAATCGAAGTGACCGAGGTGTTTTGGTATGGCTGTGGTCATTGTTTCCGCTTCGAGCCTATGGTCAACCAGTGGGCCAAACAACAGGGTGAAGATGTTAACTTTGTAAAATCTCCTGCGATGTGGAACGGTTTGATGGAAACCCACGCCCGAGCCTATTACGCCGCCAAAGCGCTGGGTGTACTGGATAAAGTTCACCAGCCTCTGTTCAATGCCCTGAACCTGGAGAAAAAGCGTCTGGCTGATGAAAACGAGCTGGCCGAGTTGTTTGCCCAGCACGGTGTGGCAAAAGCCGACTTCACCAAAGCCTATAAATCCTTTGGTGTGAGCAGCCAGGTGCGCTTGGCCGATGCCAATGCCCGCGGTTACCAAATCACCGGTACCCCGGAGATGATTGTTGAAGGCAAGTATCGTGTCAGCGCCAAGATGGCCGGCGGTCAAAAGCAGATGTTGGATGTGGTTAACTATCTGGTGACCAAGGCTCGCGCCGAGCGCGGTTAAGCTAAGCGCCTAAAGAACTTCAAAACCCGCCACCTGGCGGGTTTTTTGTTTTTGGCTGATTTGAATAGCTTATACTGGTATCACTCTCCCCAAATAACGAAACAGCAAGGAATCTAGCTGTATGGCATCACACGGCAATTCTTCACAGGACCGTTCTTTACAAGAGAACCCCTGGCGAGAAAAGTATCTGCAGGCTCTGGATGAACAGGAACGTATTCAAGCGTCAGCTGACGAGCAGGCGGAGATACTGCGCAAGGCATTGGTCAGGGTCAGTCTGGCGGCAGATGGTTTGGACGCTGAGCTGGATGAGGTGCTGGGCCGATTACGCGACAAGTTGCGGGATAAAAAAGTGGCCGGTCGTGAGGAGGAAGCGGCAGCTGATCTCGCCGATACCTTGGCGTCTCTTGAATCGCGCATTTTGGATTTTGAAAAGCGCCGGGATCACAGAGAGGAGTCTCTGGAGACTGCTGTCAGTAAACTCAATCAAAATCTGCAGGGCATATCCACAAGCCGAGAGACGAAGAAGCAACTGAAAAAACATGCTTCCGCCATTGCCGTTTCTGCAAAAGATCCTGGTAGTTTGCCAAAGCTGTTGGCGGAACTGGCAGATATTCAGGCTGAACTCTTAAGTGCGGCTGAAGATAGTGAGTCGAAAGCGGCTTCAAAAGGTTTATTTGGGCGCTTATTCGATCGTGGTGACACGGTAACGACACCAGCTTCTGACACTGGTACTGCCGAAGAAGGTGAAGAACTCAGCGAGCATCGCTCTGAAGCCGCTCAGGACGATGAATCATCGGCTAATGATGTCGAACCTGAGGTTGTCGAAGCGGAGCCCGTAGAGGCTGTTCTAGAGGGGCAGCTGGAAACCCATGACGAGATCGTAGAGCAGCAAGCGAAAGAAGACCGACAACCCGAGGCTGTATTTCAGAAACCCGTGCATGAGCCGGCCTTTTCTCGTATCTCCGATAAGATTTTGCGAGTGTTGAATGATTTACTCGACAATATTGAGCCGACAGAGTGTGTGGTGAGTCGAGTGGCCTCGGCGCGCTCCCGCATTGAGGCCGGTTTAAACTGGTACGAGCTGGTCCCCACCCTGGAAGATATACGCGATCTGATCATGCAAGCCTATCTCGCCGCCGGTAAAGCCTTTGGCGATTATTTGTTGCAGGTAGATCAGGCGCTAAATGAAATTTCCAAAGCTCTTGGGGTGGTACTGGAAGAGCATCAGGCCGATCAAGAAAAGCAGCGGGTGTTTGACCGGGAAGTCACAGAGCAGTTGGACTCAATGGGACACTCGGTTGCCGAAGCCGGAGATCTTGAACAGCTTAAGCATCAGGTATCGAGCCATATTGATAGCATCCGCTTGGCCTTGCATGAAAGACAGGATAAAAAGCCGTCATCAGAATCAGATGCAGCGAATTTGTCTGAACAGCTGGCGAAGCTGGCAGCACAGGTGCAAGCGATTGAAGAAGAGGCCAAAACCGCCAAGCAGGATCTGGATGAGCAGCGCCAAAAAGCATTGCGTGATCCTCTTACCGAACTGCCCAACCGCGAAGCCTACAGCGAGCGAGTACACGAAGAGTTTAAGCGCTGGCAGCGTTACCAGCGCCCGCTGACATTAGCGGTGTGCGATATCGATCATTTTAAACGTATCAACGATACCTACGGCCATCAGGCGGGGGATCGCGTTCTCAAGGTATTAAGTCGAGGCATTGCCAAGCGGCTGCGTGAAGTGGATTTTATGGCTCGCTACGGTGGTGAAGAGTTTGTCCTGGTGTTGCCTGAAACCCAGGCCCAGCAGGCGCACAGTGCGTTGGACAAGATTCGCGAGGCCATTGCCCAAACGCCGTTTCACTTCAAAGAAGCTCCTGTTCAAATAACGCTGTCGATGGGGATCGCTGAATTCAGCGAAGGCGATACCGTAGAAAAGGTTTTTGCTCGTGCCGATAAACAGCTTTATGTTGCCAAGGAGCAGGGTCGTAACCGCTGTTTGGTTGCGGAATAGAACGCTAACAAGATCCTAGTAGTTCCTGCATGCGTTGCAGCAGCAGATCTTCGTCCAGTGGCTTGGTGATAACATCATCGACGCCTGAAGCCAGAATGGGTTCAAGCTCACCTTTAACCGCGTGGGCGGTCAGGGCAATGATAGGTAATTTGCTGTGATCGGGCATAAGGCGGATGGCCCGTGTTACTTCGGTGCCGTCCATACCGGGTAACGAGATATCCATTAATACGATATCAAAGCGTGAGTTTGTTAAGAGATCGAGGGCCTTTTCTCCGGTTTCAGCACAGGTGATGGTGTAGCCCTCATCCTCAAGAATCCAGGTGACGAGCTTGCGGTTATCCGGATTATCTTCAACTACAAGAACTGAGTGTGCCATACCTGATCGCGACTGATGGAAGGCTTATACGCCGATCAGTGAATTGATCGGCGCAATGATTAACTGATGTGAGAGAGCTCTTCTTTAAAGAAACCCTGAATCAGGGTTGGCCATTGATCGTCCCAGTATTCGGTGGGGCGACGTTTAAACTCACTGCGTACATACTGGGCAATGCGTCCTTCGGCACAGGCCATCAACAGATTGGCCGCTGCGGTGGTAGGCAGGTTGGGACGAATGCCTTCACGAATTTCCGCTTCCCGCAATATCTGCCGAATTTGGGTTTCCAGACGATCAAACATTTGGGCTACACGTAAACGCAAACGTTCGGTTTCACCGGTTAGTGCATCACCGGTTAACAAACGGGTAATACCTGGGTTGCGTTCGGTAAAGGTTAACAGCAGATATAAAATCTTGTGGCATCGTGCCAGCGCGGCCGGCTCATCGTTCATGATCAGATTGATGCGAGAGAAGATTGTGTCTTCAATAAACTCGATCAAGCCTTCAAACATTTTTGATTTGCTGGGAAAGTGTCGATAAAGCGCTGCTTCAGAAACGCCGACCTCTTTTGCAAGAGCTGCAGTCGTAATACGGGCGCCGGGGGAAGCTTCCAGCATATGGGCTAAAGCTTCGAGAATTTGCTGGCGTCTGGAAACTTTTGTACTCGGCTTACTCATAATTTTATTGTGGTCGATAGTGGTGGTTATCGCAATCTTCTTTTGGGCCCAGAAAACAGCAGTCTATCCTAACGACATCTTTAAGGCGCATCAACAATAGTGAGCAAAAACTCTACAATTGTTGATCTAAAGCACCAGAATTTATCACTGGTGCTTGATTTTGCGCCATAAAGGTTACTGTTTTTGATGTTGCTTTAAGTTGGTAAGCTATTTGTTGGTAATTAAGGTACCGACCCCTGCATCGGTAAAGATCTCTAACAGTACGGCATGGTCAACGCGGCCATCGATAATGTGTGCACTATTAACACCACCTTTAACCGCATCAAGGGCACAGCCAATTTTCGGTAACATGCCACCATAAATCGTGCCATCAGTAATCAGGTCGTCGACTTGTTTTGTGCTTAAGCCGGTGAGCACCTCACCGTTTTTATCTTGCAGGCCTGCGACATTGGTTAGCAGCATCAGTTTTTCGGCCTGTAATACTTCGGCAATCTTGCCGGCTACCAGATCGGCATTAATATTGTACGAGGCGCCATCTTCGCCGACACCAATCGGTGCGATCACGGGGATAAAGTCGCTGTCGGTTAACATATCGATCACAGCAGTATTGATTGAGGCTACTTCACCGACGTGACCAATATCGATAATTTCCGGTGCCTGCATATCCGGAGAGTTGCGGTTGACGTTGAGTTTCTTGGCGCGAATCAACTTTCCGTCTTTACCGGTTACGCCAATGGCCTGACCACCGTTGCGGTTAATCAGACTGACAATCTGTTTATTGACGGTGGCCCCCAATACCATTTCAACTACATCCATGGTTTCACTGTCGGTGACGCGCATACCATCGACAAACTCGGATTTAATACTGAGTTTTTCCAGCAGGTTACCAATCTGTGGGCCACCGCCGTGAACAACCACTGGGTTCATGCCGACTAATTTCATCAGCACGATATCGCGGGCGAAACTGTTTTGTAATGCTTCGTCAGTCATGGCGTTGCCGCCGAACTTCACCACAACGGTTTTGCCGGTGAAACGCTGGATGTACGGAAGGGCTTCGGTGAGTACATTGGCAATGTTCATTGCCACGTCACGGGTTAAAGACATAATCAACCTATAAATCTGTTACTGCTTGCCCGCAGCCTGTGTGACGCGGGCTGGTTTCATTAAAATGGAAAACTTAAGCTGCTATCAATCTTGTGCAGCTCACGCTTAAATACCTGCTGTAAATGTTCCACGACTTCTTCTGTCTCGCCTTCAAAGCGCAGGGTTAGGCACGGCGATGTATTCGATGCCCTAACCAATCCCCAACCTTTGGCAAAGTCGACACGAATACCGTCGAGGGTGGTGACCTTGCCTGACGAAAAATCGGCTTGCTTGGCGAGCTGATCGATCAGTGAAAATTTACTTTCTTCCGGTACATCAATCTTGAGTTCCGGTGTGGCTGGCAGTGCTGGGAAGCTGGCGAAAATATCATCCAGGGACTGATCCCTCAGTGTCATAATTTCCAGCAAACGGGTGCCGGCATACATACCGTCATCAAATCCGTACCAGCGTTCTTTAATAAAGATATGGCCAGAAAGTTCGCCACCCAACAGTGCGCCGGTTTCCTGCATTTTGGCTTTCATATGACTGTGGCCGGTTTTCCACATAATGGGTCGGCCGCCGTAGCTACTCACCAGATTGTTGAGCTCACGGGTGGATTTTACATCAAATAGCACGTCGCAGCCCGGATGACCGGTGACAATATCCTTGGCAAACAGCATAAGCAGGCGGTCTGGCCAGATGATTTCGCCACTGCTGGTCACAACACCAATGCGATCACCATCACCGTCCAGCGCAATACCCAGGTCGGCACCGGTTTCTTTTACTTTGGCTATCAGGTCGGCGAGGTTTTCCTCGCGGCTGGGGTCGGCTTCATGGTTAGGGAAGCTGCCATCAACTTCACAGTAAAGAGGGATAACCTCACAGCCGAGTTCTTCGAACAGCTGCGGGGCGACGTTGCCGGTAATGCCGTTGCCGGCATCAATAACAACCTTAACATCACCGGCGAGCGCTACATCGGAGAAGATGCGATCGATATAGGCGGGCAATATATCGCGCTGTTCAATTTCACCACTGCCCGAATTGAAGTCGTTGCGTTCTATACGAGAGCGTAGAGCCTGGATATCGTCATCAGCCAGGGTAACGCCGTTAATGACTACTTTAAAACCGTTGTATTCGGCCGGGTTGTGGCTGGCGGTCAGCATAACGCCGCTGTTGCTATCCGGCTCTTCACAGGTGGCGAAGTAAAGTAGTGGGGTGGGTACGGCACCGAGATCAATAACATCGCAACCACTACTGACAATACCTTCTACCAGTGCAGCGCTGAGTTCTGGTCCATGGGTACGGCCATCACGGGCGACAAAGATAGCACTTTCCCCCTGGGCGATAGCTTCACTGCCAATGGCCTGGCCAATTAAGCGGCTGAGGTCAGGTGTAATTTCATCACCGACAATACCGCGAATATCGTAGGCGCGGAAAATATTGCCGGGTACCGGGGTGGCCATATCTGGGGAAGCGTCCTCGGCAAACTCACCACTCTGCTGGCGGCGGGCTTCTTCCAGTGACAGTAGGTCTTGATCCTCCTCGGCAACATCAATGTCGAGGATGTCCTGATTGTGGAACATGGGGTTGGCGATATGCTCGGCTGTTTCACCTTCAGACTCGATGGCCTCGAGGCGTGAGCTGACCACTTTTTGATGGCTGGCGCTAGCGGCTTGCCAAGCGGGATCAAAACGACGACACAGCCAGAAACACAGGCCCAGTAACAAAGTGCTAATACCCAGGGTAGCCATCACAACCAGCAGCGGAGACTGCGATGCCTGCTCAATCAGGACGCCTGATGGTGAGAACTTGATTTGCCAATTGGTGTTGTCGATATTGCTTTCAAAGCTCTCCGCGCTATGGGCCTGGCCCAAGCTGACGATAGTTATGGGTTTACCAAAGCTAACCTGCTGCAGTACTTGGGTTTGTCCCAAGTGGACGTCCTGTTGTTGCAGTTCGGTTTGCAGTGCATTAATGGGTAGAGCAATTAGCAGGCTGCCCACGGGGCTGGCTTCCTGGGAGACAGCAATGGGGGCAATAAACATCAACTGCAGTTTATTGTCGGCCCGAATGGCTTCCGGTGAGACCGGCTGGCGACGTTCGGCGCGGTTGATCATATCCAGCTCAACAAAGCTGGGGGTCATGTCTGTGCCGCTAATCAGCTCTTTGCGCCCCAAGGAGAATAAACGCAGAGACAGGGTTTCCGGAAACGCCTTTAACAGGCTGCTTTTGACGGTTTTCAGTAGCTCGGGGGTGGGGTTGGATACCACATTGGCCATGGACTCACGGCTGGCGAACAGGTTGAGTTGCTGCTGCTGGGTATCGATGAAGCGTTCTACTGTTTGGGCGCGCAGTTCAGCCTGTTGATGCCCCAGTTGGTTGAGTACCCGGGTTTCTTCGTCGCTAATAAGCGTGCTGTAACTAAAGTAGCCAAGCCCCAGACAAATCACTGTGACAAGCGCCATGGCGGCCAGAGTAATAACGGGTTTGGGGGCTTGGGTAGCAGATGCCTTGCTGGTCGCGATCACGCGAAATTCCTTACTAATAAATTGTTATTTTTTATCTGCTTGCAGACGTTTAATTAGTTTACGTGATTTTGGCAGAAATGCGCGCGATAAGGTCACGGGCCAGTTGGGTTTTACTGTTTTCTGCCAGGGTTTCTTCGTCAGTGGGCCAGACCAACGTGACCGCATTGCGATCGCTGTTAAAGCCAATACCGGCTTGAGAGACATCATTGGCGATCACCAGATCCAGTTTTTTACGCTCCAGCTTACCGCGGGCGTAGCTAACCACATCCTGAGTTTCTGCTGCAAAACCCACGGTATAAGGCTTGGGCTGGCTGGCGGCAACGGCTGTGACAATGTCCGGGTTTTTCACCAGTTCGATGGTCATGGTGTCCTGGCCGGTTTTTTTGATCTTTTGCTCAGCCAGCTGTGCCGGACGGTAATCGGCTACCGCGGCGGAGGCGATAAACAGGTCGCAACCCTCCAGGGATGCCATAGTAGCGTCATACATTTCCTGCGCACTGGTCACATCGAGGCGTTGCACACGGTCAGGTGTGGCTAATTGGGTGGGGCCGCTAATCAGAATGGTGGTGGCTCCAGCTTCTGCAGCCGCTTCCGCCAGGGCATAACCCATCTTGCCTGAGCTGTGATTGCTGATATAGCGCACGGGGTCAATCGCTTCCCGTGTGGGGCCGGCGGTAATCACCACTTTTTTTCCGGCCAGCAGGCCAGACTGGAATTGTTGTGCTGTAAGTGCAGCCAGCTCATCGGGTTCCAACATACGGCCGGGGCCGACATCGCCACAGGCCTGGCTGCCTTCTGCGGGGCCTAACAGGGTAACGCTGCGTTCTTCCAGTAGCTTGGCATTGGCCTGGGTACTGGCATTGCGCCACATGCCCTGGTTCATGGCTGGCGCCAGTACGACCTGAGCAGGGGTAGCCAAAAACAGGGTGGTGAGAAGATCGTCGGCTTTGCCTTGAGCTAGACGAGCCATCAGGTCAGCACTGGCGGGCGCTATCAGCACCAAGTCCGCCCAACGCGCCAGCTCAATATGACCCATGCCTGCTTCCGCTTCTGGATCCAGCAGTTCGGTATGTACCGGGTTACCAGACAGGGCCTGCAGGGTAAGTGGGGTAATAAACTCCTGAGCGGCTCTGGTCATGACTACACGCACATCGGCACCATGATCCATCAGTCGGCGAATCAATTCGGCACTTTTATAGGCTGCGATACCGCCGCTGATACCCAGCAGAATGCGTTTGTTGTTAAGTGAAGTGAGCGGTTGCGGTGACGACATCGTAAATCCGGCGGCTTGGGGAATTTGGGCGCTTAAGATACCATTCTGATCGCTGAATTTCATATTCTGCGCTCTCGTTAACACTGTACTGGGATGTACACACTGCTGGATAGGGATATTGTTATGGCGATTTCTGATTGGCCGCTGGCCGAACGCCCCCGTGAACGCTTATTGGCACAGGGCCCCTCGGCATTGTCAGATGCGGAATTACTGGCGATTTTTCTGCGTACTGGCTGTGCGGGTAAGTCCGCGGTGGATCTGGCCCGTGAGCTCCTGAGTCGCTTCGGCAGCCTGAGAGGGCTGTTGGAAGCCGATCAAAACAGCTTTTGCGCTGCTCAGGGGCTGGGTACAGCAAAATACAGTCAATTGCAGGCGGTGCTGGAAATGGCGCGTCGGCATTTAGGGGAAAACCTGGCTCGTGGCCAGGCCTTTACGTCACCGGCAACAGTAAAGGACTTTGTCTGTGCCAAGCTGCGCCACCGCCAGCAGGAAGTGTTTGCGGTCTTGTGGCTGGATAACCAACACCGGCTGTTGGCGTTCAAAGAGTTGTTTCAGGGCACTATAGATGGTGCCAGTGTCTATCCTCGTGAAGTGGTTAAGCAGGCCCTGGCGGCCAATGCGGCGGCGGCAATTTTTACTCACAACCATCCTTCCGGCGTGGCTGAACCCAGTCAGGCGGATGAACGTATCACGCAACGTTTAACCGAGGGCTTGGCATTGGTGGATATTCGGGTGCTGGACCACTTGATTGTGGGTGATGGGGAGGTAATTTCCTTCGCGGAGCGCGGTTTGATCGGAAATTGAACAAACCCCTGCCTATAGTAAATTTATTGCACAAAAAAGCAGCGAATATTTGCTATTGGGTCCGGCTTTTGGTATAAAACGCCGCTCTTTGCGGCAGACCCAAATTTCCTAACCAATTTAGGCGCGAATTCACTGCTGCGACAGGATCAATTGAACAGATTTTATTCGCCGCTGTGAGAGCAGCGTGAGTTAGTTAACGAGGCAACAAGATGTCTAAGGTATGTCAGGTTACTGGTAAGCGTCCAGTAACTGGTAACAATGTATCCCATGCGAAAAACCACACCAAGCGTCGTTTTTTGCCAAACCTGCACTCTCACCGTTTTTGGATTGAGTCTGAAAAGCGCTTTGTGAAGCTGCGTGTATCTGCCAAAGGCATGCGCATCATTGATAAGCAAGGTATCGAGAAGGTACTGGCAGACATCCGCGCTCGCGGCGAGAAAGTATAAGGAGCTAAATCATGGCTAAAGGTGCACGCGAAAAAATCCGCCTAAACTCCAGCGCTGGTACTGGTCACTTCTACACCACTGACAAGAACAAGCGCAACATGCCTGAGAAAATGGAGATCAAAAAATACGATCCTGTTGTTCGCAAGCATGTGATGTATAAAGAAGGCAAAATCAAGTAATTGGCTTTGGCCTTTATTTGATCGAAAACCCGGCTATAGGCCGGGTTTTTTGTGTCTGTTATTTATTAAAAGAAAGGCCTGGAGAAGCTAGATGCCTGAGTTGCCAGAAGTTGAAACGACTCGCCGCGGTATTTCGCCACATATTGAGGGGCGGGTATTGCGTCAGATTGATGTGCGCGATGGTCGCTTACGCTGGCCTGTGCCCGAGGGGCTGGATGAGCTGCTGCAAGGGCGTAAGTTACTAGCAGTCGAACGTCGGGGTAAGTACTTGCTAATGCGTTTCAGTACAGGCCACTTGCTAATGCATTTGGGGATGTCGGGCAGCCTGAGTATTGTCGATGGCCATACCCATGATGCGGAACAGATTGGCAAGCACGATCATATTGACCTGGTGTTTAGTGGTGGCGTGATACTGCGCTATACCGATCCTCGTCGCTTTGGTTCCCTTTTGTGGACTGATCAGCCGGTTGAGGCGCATGAGCTAATTCATCATTTGGGGCCTGAGCCCCTGGAAGAGGAATTCACCAGCGATTACCTCTACCAACGATCTCGCAAGAAAAAGCAGGCCATTAAAACCTTTATTATGGATAGCCAGGTAGTCGTTGGCGTAGGAAATATCTACGCCAATGAAGCCCTGTTTCGCAGCGGTATTCGCCCGACTCGGGCTGCAGGTAGCGTCTCTCGGGCCAAGTATGAGCGTCTGGTTGCGGATATTAAGATGGTTTTGGCCCAGGCTATTGAGCAGGGTGGTACCACCCTTAAAGACTTTGTCGGTGGTGACGGCAAACCTGGCTACTTCAAACAGGAGCTGCTTGCCTATGGCCGTGGCGGCGAACCCTGTGTACAGTGTGGCAAGGCGATGAAAGAAATTAAGCTTGGGCAGCGTGCGACAGTTTACTGTACTCGGTGTCAAAGCTAGCTAGACTTACCTAGAATTAAGCAAATAGCAGTAGTTATCACGAAGAAGGAGAGCAGTGATGAAAAAGATAATGATGGCCGCCACTATGGCGCTGACCCTGTCCCTTAGTCAGTTGAGCCTAGCAGCAGAGCAGCCGGGGGTGGTGGTTGATGAAGACCCATCGGTAATGGCTATGACAACCGACTTTGTATTGGTTCGCCCAGTTATGCTGGCAGCTACCGTATTTGGATCTGCTCTCTGGCTGGTGTCTTCACCCTTCTCATTTGCTGGGGGTAATGCCATGCAGGCAGCGGATACTTTGGTGATTGGTCCAGCCAAAACTACTTTCGTGCGTTGCTTGGGATGTGTTGGCGACGGCTACAAGCACAATTCAGAATAATTGCACTGAGATGACGCCCGCTTGAAGGCGGGCGCAAAAGCTAATTGACTGAGCTTTTTACTGGCTAAACTTATCTTTCAGCGCTTCGGCCACCACCGGGTGGACGAACTTGCTGACATCCCCGCCCAGTGAGGCAATTTCCCGTACCAGCGATGAAGAAATAAACGACAGGTGTTCTGCCGGAGTTAAAAACAGGCTTTCCATATCCGGGCGCAAGGCGCGGTTCATGTTGGCCAGCTGAAATTCGTATTCGAAGTCGGACACCGCGCGCAGTCCACGCACCACGCCTTGGGCATTTTGCGACTGAACAAAGTCTGCCAGCAGGGTGTTAAAGCCGACAATCTCAATATTATCCAGGTGAGCCAGGGTCTCACCACACAGGGCGACGCGCTCTTCCAGGGTAAATAGAGGATTCTTTTTCGGACTGGCAGCAATTGCCAGAGTGACGTGATCGAACAGGCGACAAGCGCGCTCTACCAAGTCGATATGACCGTTTGTAATGGGGTCAAAAGTCCCCGGATAAACCACTTTCTTCATCGTGCATCTCTACCCACAGGATTAAAGACGATATTGTGCGGGCGCAGATGGTAATCAATTTAGGCGTCAGGTACAAAGACCCAAAAGCAATATTTGGCCAAATCGGCCATATTGATGGCCGAAAATTGAGTTTCGGCACGGCTATTCGCGAAAATAAAGCCGATAGCTGACCTGACCACTGTGTTTTTCCCGATGTAGCTGCCAGTTAGTCGGTGCTGAAAAGAGTGTATCTTTTGGGGTTTCGATATAGATAGCGCTACCGGCTTTTAACCAGCCGCCGTTTTCCAGGGCTTCGCAAACCGATTGCCAGAGGTCTGCTTGAAAAGGTGGGTCAATAAAAACGATATCCACAGGGCTGGCAGGCTGCTTTAACCAGGTCAGGCTGTCGCTGTTGATAACCTGGCCGTCGCTGGCTTCCAGGGTCGTCAGGTGTTGGCGCAATTGGTTTGCTGCGCTGCTGTCTTTCTCCAGCAGTGTTACCTGACCGGCGCCCCGTGACAGGGCTTCCAGCCCCAGAGCGCCAGAGCCGGCAAACAGATCCAGGCACTGGCTGCCCGGCAGCTCGGCGGTTAGCCAGTTAAACAGGGTTTCGCGAATGCGATCGCCGGTGGGGCGCAAGCCATCGATGCTCGGAAATGCCAGCTTACGGCCGCGCCATTTACCGCCAATAATACGCAAAAAGTTGCGGCCTTTGTCCTGGGCTGGTGATTTGGTATTCGGGCGTCGTCGAGGCATGATAAAACCATGGTTGATTAGGACGATAAACCGCAGTCTCTTATGCTAGGATAGCGGCCTCATCATTGGGCGCAGAGTATGCCGCGTCAGCGGTTTCGACACAATTGTGTTTAAGACCCTGCGTTCAAGACCCATTACTCAATAGTTGTTCGTGCATGTTTTTTAGACGTAAAAAGAAAGACAAGGCTGCAGAGGCTGCTGCGGAAACGCCTGAGGCGGAAAAACTCGAGGCTCAGGACGATAGCTCATCGGTAGATACCGAAGTGGAGCAACCGGTAGAAAAGCCGGTGCAGAAACCGACAGAGCAGGAAAAGCCTGCCAAAACCGGCTGGTTTG
This sequence comes from Maricurvus nonylphenolicus, assembly GCF_042854845.1. Classification (GTDB taxonomy): domain Bacteria; phylum Pseudomonadota; class Gammaproteobacteria; order Pseudomonadales; family Cellvibrionaceae; genus Maricurvus; species Maricurvus nonylphenolicus. The sequence continues at coordinate 61,833 of NZ_AP031498.1, forward strand.
CGCGCATCAAGCAGGGCTTATCCCGTACCAGCAGTAACTTTGCCGAGGGGTTAGGTAAGCTCATTCTCGGCAAAAAGACCATCGATGCTGATCTGCTGGAAGAAATCGAAACCCAGCTTCTGGTCGCCGATGTGGGCATCGAGGCCACCAGTGAAATCATTGACGACTTAACCGAGCGTGTGGCTCGTAAGCAGTTGGCCGACAGCGGTGCCTTATACAGTGCCCTGCGTAAGTCTTTGACCGATCTTCTGGCCAAGGTGGAAGCCCCGCTGGAAATCGATGCAGCTCATAAGCCCTACGTGATTTTGGTCGTGGGCGTTAATGGTGTGGGTAAAACCACCACCATTGGCAAGTTGGCCAAGCGATTCCAAACCCAGGGCAAAAGCGTCATGCTGGCTGCCGGGGATACCTTCCGTGCGGCGGCGGTCGAGCAGTTGCAGGTATGGGGTGAGCGCAATCAGGTGCCTGTAGTGGCCCAGCATACCGGTGCTGACAGCGCCTCGGTTATCTTTGATGCGATTCAATCGGCCCAATCCAAAGGGGTTGATGTGGTGATTGCCGATACCGCTGGGCGCTTGCATAACAAGAGCAACCTGATGGATGAGCTGGCCAAGGTTAAGCGCGTAATGGCCAAACTTGACGATACGGCGCCCCATGAAGTGTTGCTGGTTCTGGATGCGGGTACCGGCCAGAACGCGATAAACCAGGCTCAGCAGTTTACCGAAGCAGCGGATGTCTCTGGCATTGCCCTGACCAAACTCGACGGTACCGCCAAAGGCGGCATTATCTTTGCCCTGAGTAAGAAGTTTGGTATTCCCGTGCGTTTTATTGGCGTGGGAGAAGGTATTGAGGATTTACAGCCTTTCGAGGCGGAAAGCTTTACCAATGCCCTGTTTGCCGATGAGGGCGACAAGGCTTAAGAGAAAAGCACAGCTAATAACAATAATATTTAACGCTTAATCGCACTGGGGAATTAACGAACCATGATCCGTTTTGATCAGGTGAGTAAACGTTATGAAGGTGGCCACGAAGCCCTAAGCCGGGTCAGCTTTGAGCTGGCCCAGGGAGAGATGGCCTTTCTTACCGGGCATTCAGGTGCGGGTAAAAGTACCCTGCTAAAACTGATTATGTTGATGGAACGCCCCAGTCAGGGCCAGGTGCTGGTGCACAACCAGAATCTCAATCGCCTCAGCAATAGCCAAATCCCCCATTTCCGTCGCCAGGTCGGTGTGGTTTTCCAAAATCACCAGCTGCTCTTTGACCGCAGCGTTTTCGATAATGTGGCCCTGCCACTGCAGATTGCTGGTTATCAACCTGCAGAGGCGGCGCGGCGTGTACGCGCGGCGCTGGATAAGGTGGGGCTGCTTAATAAAGAGAAGCAGAACCCGATAGTGCTATCCGGTGGTGAGCAACAGAGGGTAGGTATCGCCCGTGCGGTGGTGAACAAACCTGCCCTGCTATTGGCCGATGAGCCAACCGGTAACCTGGATCCCGCCCTGTCGGCAGAGATTATGAAATTGTTTCGTCAGTTCAACGATGTGGGGGTCAGTGTGCTGATTGCCAGTCATGATCTGGGGCTGATCAAGCGTATGGGTAACCGTGTGCTGGGCTTATCCAAGGGGCAACTGGTACACGACGGAGTGTTGCAGCATGCGACCACAACAGCCACGGCCTAAGCCAGCCGCCAGCCGGGTGGAAAAGCGCTCAGCGTCTGCAGCTTCCAGTAAAAGCCCGAGTAAAGGGGCAAGCCAGTCGAAAACCCTGGTCAGCGATCGCTTTGGCGCCTATTTGGCTCATCATCGCTTTAGTGCATTAGACAGTTTGCAGCGCCTGTTGCGAGCACCGGGTCAAAGCCTGTTGACCTGGATGGTGATCGCCATTGCTCTGGCCTTGCCTGCCACCCTGTATACCAGCTTGCAGAACCTCCAGGCCCTGGGGCAGCGCTGGGATGGTGTGTCTCAGCTGTCGGTCTTTGTAAATCCAAGGGCAAAAGAAGCCGCAATCGATAAATTTCAACGACAGTTGCAGGCAGATAACCGCGTTGAGGCGGTGACCTATATTTCACCTCAACAGGCGCTGGCGGAGTTTGAGCAACAGAGTGGCCTGGGCAGTGCCCTGCAGACCTTGGATAGCAACCCCTTGCCGCCGGCGTTGATTGTTAAACCGCAGCTGGGTGTAAGTGCCGCTGAAATTGGCCTGTTGGTGGAAAGCTTAAAAGCCAAGGCGCTAGTGGATGATGTGGTGGTAGATCTGGCCTGGGTCCAGCGTATGCAGCAATTGCTGGCACTGGCAGAGCGATTGGTGCTGGCGCTGGGCTTATTGCTGGTGCTGGGGGTACTGCTGGTTGTGGGTAACACCATACGCCTGGCTATTGAAAACCGCCGCGATGAAATTGTGGTGGTGAAGCTGGTAGGCGGTACCAACGCATTTGTCAGAAGACCCTTCTTATACACCGGCATTTGGTACGGTATCGGCGGTGGTCTGTTGGCCTGGTTGTTGTTGATGTTGGCCATTGGTTGGTTGTCGGGGCCGGTGGGTCAGCTGGCAACCCTGTACCAGAGCGACTTCTATTTGCAAGGCCTGGGCTTCTCCGGTAGTCTCGCTATGCTCCTGTTGGCGGCCCTGGTGGGCTGGATAGGGGCCTGGCTGGCCGTGGCACGTCACTTGGGGCAGATCAACCCCCAGTAGCTTTAGCAAACTAAGCGACTTGACCAAACTTAACATGCTTGCGTTGTTGGTAGCCGAATAGGAATTTGATATATCTCAACACGATTGCTGAAATTGGCTGGGATATTGAGGAAGTTAGTAACAAAAGGGAACTTTTAGTGGGTGTTGGCGATCCTATAGAAGGAATGCTAGACTCACTCGGTAGTTTTATTGGAGGTTAAACATGGGAACAAGCTTACAGCCTGTAGACGTATTAGCACCGGGGGCCAACCTCAATGCTTATATGCAGGCCGTCAACGGTTTTGCCGTTCTCTCCGCTGAAGAAGAAAAGCAGCTGGCAGAGGACCTGTACTACCGTGAGAATCTGGATGCCGCCCGCCGCCTGGTGATGGCGCACCTGCGCTTTGTTGTCCATATTGCCAAATCCTATGCCGGTTATGGCCTCAATCAGGGTGATCTGATCCAGGAAGGTAACGTTGGCCTGATGAAGGCGGTAAAACGCTTCAATCCGGAAAAAGGTGTACGTCTGGTGTCCTTCGCGGTGCACTGGATCAAGGCCGAGATCCACGAATTTATTCTGCGCAACTGGCGTATTGTCAAAGTGGCGACCACCAAAGCCCAGCGCAAACTCTTCTTTAATCTGCGTGGCGCCAAAAAGCGTCTGGCGTGGCTGACCAACGATGAGGCCGAGGCTGTAGCCAAGGATCTGGACGTTGATGTTAAACACGTGCGCGAGATGGAAGGTCGTCTGTCAGCCTTCGATGCGGCGTTTGATGCGGGCAATGATGATGACGATGATGCCGCCTACCAGGCACCTGCCCACTACCTGGAAGACAAGCGCTTCGATCCGGCAACCCAGCTGGAAGATGCCAACTGGCAGGAAAACAGCGTTAACAATTTGAACATGGCACTGGGTGAACTGGATGATCGCAGTCGCGATATCCTGCAACAACGTTGGTTAAATGAAGACAAGTCCACCCTGCATGAGCTGGCTGATCAGTATGGTGTATCCGCTGAGCGTATTCGTCAGCTGGAAAAAAATGCCATGAAAAAAGTGCGAGCCATGATGGAAGCCTAGAGCTCCTGGTTTCGCAAAACAAAGCCGCGCATTGTCGCGGCTTTTTTGTGTCTGCGTATTTTTGAATAGAGGAGCAAAGCGAAAGTCATGGTAAAACTGTATTTATCTTTAGCGGCTGCCAGTGGCATGTTGGCGGTGATACTGGGGGCTTTTGGTGCACATGGCTTGCGGGATAAGTTGAGTGCAGAATTGTTTAGCGCCTACCAAACCGGTGTGCAGTATCATTTCTATCACACCTTGGCGCTACTGGCTGTTGCTCTACTGTTAGAAAAGTATCCGCTGAATATGTGGTTAAAAACCAGTGGCGGTTTACTTTTGGCCGGCATTTTGATGTTCAGCGGCAGTTTGTATTTATTGGCGCTGGGCGGTCCCCGCTGGCTGGGCCCCATTACCCCTATGGGTGGTTTGTGTTTTATTGTCGCCTGGGCGTGTTTGCTCATGGCTGTTGTAAAAGCCTAAACAATGGTTAATGCGTGGTTTAGCTTGGCTTCTAATTGTTGTTTTATTTTCAAATAGTGGCTGATCTGAATACCATTTTTTTGCTCGAGTGCCATTTGTGCCTGACTTAGATCCAGGTCAGTTATGTAACAGGGATAACGTTCCTTACCCTGGCGATGGCTTAGAATATATTTCGCTACCCGCACAAAAATATCTTCCCCTTGCTCCAAAGCATGGAAGGCCTGTTGACCACAGTAAATCGAATAGCTTATCTCACCGTGATCATCGATATCGGCGATAGCCTGTACGTTAAAGAATGACAGGCTGCTAATATCCTTGGTGATGGGTTGTCGCTGACAGTGATAACCTCGATTATCATCTTGCTGTAGTTCATAGAACTCAACCGGATAGACGCCAAAGGTTTCCAGTGAATCATTATTCGTCAGGCTCTGGCGCTCAAGCACGCTGCGAATAAAGCGGTGCAGGGGCCGCAACAGGGCTAGCCGGTTCTCGAAGGTTTGACGATAACTGGTCAGGCTGTTGCGTTCATCAAAGATATAAATATCAACCTTATCGTGCTGCTGTAAATAAAAAACCTGCACCGCTTCGGTAAGGGGCAGCTGGGTTATGGCATGCAGTGGGTGATTGGCTAGCGTGTCATGGTCGAGCACGATTGAGGTTAAGCTATCGTAAGGTTTGGCCAGTGATTGCAATAACTGCGGGTAGTTTTTCCAGGTTTGTATGTTTGGCTGCTTGTTGTGAAATTGAACACTGGCAAACTCACCGCCCAGGCTGAAGATAAACTGGGTATTGGCTTGCTGCAAGCCACTGTAAAAGCATGCGGTTAATTGCTGGAAAAAGCGGTGCAAACGCTGTTGGATAAGGTTCTGGTAGTGTGACTCGCGGCAATGGATAATCAGTCGTGGCAGAGACGCGTGGCTGCAGTTACTGGAAGCACGCAGATACTCGAGTAGGGCATTTAATAAACTGCGCTTCTCGTAGCTGTGCACGATAACCTCATTCCAGGAATTGTGTACGGCAAGGCTAATGTCTTCAATGAGATTCTTTTTGTCAGGGCCATAGTTAAACGCATCGATATGAGGATTGCGTTCAATAGTGGTGAGGTTGATTTCCTCCGCAGGTTGTTGGTACAGGTTTACCACCAATAATACGGAAACCGGAAAGGGTTTCTGAGAAAAATTGCGGTGTTCGACATTGGCCAGGGGCAGTGTCAGCCATTGTCGTAATGCATGCAGCAGCGCGGGTAACGGGATAGTGGGGCCGTTAAGGGGTTCAATGGTGCAATAGGTTCTGGAATCGAGAATGCTGTTGCAATAACTCCAAATGATCAGTTCAGCGACATGACGAGAACTTTTTAGCAAGCAGTAAGGATCTAGCGGCTTGTGCTCACCAGCCTGAGCATAAAGTTTCCAGCTGTGATTGCTGTCTTCCGTTTGACTGAGTTCGCGAAAAGTTAATGCCTCTTCACCCAGGTCCGGTGAAATCGACGGGTTAATCCATTCGACCTTGCCTGCCGTTCGCTCAAAGGCTGCATAGAGCTTACGCCCCAGTATGACCAATTCTTTATTCAGGCGGGGCGAGATGTTATGAGTTTGCCGATAAAAATCTGCCAAAAAACGGTAGCTATTAAGAAGCTCATTGACCAGTAATTGCCTTTCGGCAATGACTTGCGGCGCTTTCCAAAAACGTCGTCGGTCGATAAATTGCAGCTGGTCTTTATGCCAGCGCCAATTGATCACCAAGCTTTCGAGCAACCGGCGTTGCCAGGATTTTTTTTGCCCGGTTAATGCACGGGTTAGAGGTTTATTGACTTTAAAGTAAAAACAGCGGCGTACCAAATCCAGACGACGCAACTGGCTGGCTTGTAAAAGGTATCGCTCAATACGCAGATAGACCATTAGGTAAGGATCGAGCTGATTTATATCGAGATGGCCGTCATAAATAGTTTGCTTGAATGACTGTGCCAGGGTTGGGCCGTCGGGCGCTTCACTGGCATACACCTCCAACAACAAAAGTTTCAGTACGGATTTATAGGGCGATTCAATACCTTTATACAGGTGCCAAATACCCGCGCTGACAAATTCATCGGCGGGAGTATCGGCAGTGCCACCAAAGTCGATAACATCGGCTGCGCGAATAAAACGCTTGCTGAGTAGTGTATGGGCATAGTCAGCATAATGTTTTTCGCAGGCGGCGGGCACAAACCACCACAGCGGAATGCGGCCAGCGAGGTATACTGCTGTGCGATAGAATTCATCGAGCAAGAGTTTGTGTTGGGCACTGCCGCTGGATTCACTCGACAGCGGAGAGCTTTCACCGGAACGGAAACGCTCGGCATCCATGAGAAAAAAGTGAACTTCAAGCCCCTGGTCTGCTGCCCAATCAGAAATCTGCTTGGCTTTTTGCTGCAACTCAAACAACGCTTTTTCGCCCAGGCCTGGCCGATGGCAGAGCCAGATATCCAGGTCGCTGCCACTGGTATGGCCGACGGTACCGATGCTGCCCATCATAAACAGAGCGTGGATATTGCGTCGGCTTTTAGTTATGGCTTGGTAACGAAAACTACGAGATACCCGCTGGATATTTTTCAGGATTTGCTTGTCGGGCGTAAAGCCGCTGATACCGGCAGGGGTATCGTTGGAAATATAACCGGGTAAGGCGGGGTGGTTAACATGAAACAGCAGCGGTAACACGTCCAGAAAGAGTTGCTGGCGCTCTAGCAGTGCATCAAGTGTGCGCTCTAAACGTTGTTGGTTGATGCTGAGAAAGCGTTTTTTTAGAACCGTTAGGCTTTTACGGTCTAAGCCTTGATCAATATGCTCATTATGTATTTTATGATGTTGCATATGATCGTTATCGTGTGGATCTTAAAAGAAGCTGGAACCTAAAGGGCTATAGCGCTTGAGTCATGTTTATTATAGAACAATAGCGGCGCGTAACGCAGTTTCTAAAGCTGCTAGATTGATGGGCTTGGTTATATAGTCATCCATACCGGCGACCAGGCATTTCTCCCGGTCACCGCTCATGGCATGGGCTGTCATGGCAATAATAGGGAGGTCTGGTGCTATGGCTCCAGCACGGATCTGGCGTGTGGTGTTATAGCCATCCAGCTCAGGCATTTCGATATCCATAAGAATAAGGTCAAACATTTTACGGCCTTCTGTCGCTGTCTGGGCCAACAGCTCCAGTGCTTCTATACCGTTATTGGCTGTGACAGCAGTGGCATGGAGTTTCTTGAGCATCCCCTGCGCCACTTTCTGATTGACCAGATTATCTTCCACTAACAGCACATGTAGGGCCGGCAGTGCATCCTGTTTTGCTGTGCCAGACACAGCAAGGCGATCACTCGTAGGTTCGGCGATTATGCGCAGGGGGAGTTTTAGGGTAAAGGACGACCCTTCCCCCAAAGAACTGCTAAAGGTTAATTCACCGCCCATGTTGTGGGCGAGCTGATGGCAGATGGCCAGGCCCAGTCCGGTACCGCCGTACTTTCGTGATGAAGAGCCATCGGCTTGTGAGAAGGGATCAAAGAGATTGCGCGCGAGTTTTTCATCAATGCCTATACCTGTGTCGGTGATAGAAATAATAATGGTCGCAGTATCCTTGATAATCGAATGAAGATTGATGGCAACAATGATCTCGCCGGTATCTGTAAACTTAATGGCATTGCCCAGCAGATTTACCAGAATTTGATTGATACGAGTTGAATCGCCCATTAACCATTGCGGGATATCGTGGTCTATGTTCAGGTGTATAGGTAGCTGTTTTTGCTCCGCGCTGACGCTAAGCCATTTGATGGTTTTGTTGACCAGCGAAGTTAAGTTTAACTCGTGGTGATCAAGGTTTAGTTTGCCGGCCTCAATTTTCGAGAAATCCAAAATATCATTGATAATACCTAGCAGAGAAGAGGCGGCATTATTGATATCGTGAAGATAATCTTCCTGTAGCTTGTCGAGTTCGGTGTCCAGTAACAAATGTGATAGTCCCTGGATAGCATTAATAGGTGTGCGGATTTCATGGCTCATGCGCGCCAAAAATTCACTTTTCGCCTGATTGGCAACATCGGCGGCTCGCCGGGATTTTTCCAGGTTGCTTTGTACTTGTTTAAAGTCGGAAATGTCAGTGATAACCGAGACTATACGTTTAGGCTCTCCACTGTTAGTTCGCTCAACCACTTTGGAGCGCAAGAGAGACCATATTTTGTGGCCACTATGGTGCTTTAAGCGAGCTTCAATGGCGAGGTAGTCGTTACCGCTTTCTAGCCAACGATTGTACTTTTCAAAAAATACTGTGGCGTCTATTGGATGGACAATGCTTCGAATAAATTCAGTATCGTATTTCTTTGCTGGATCAAACACGATGCCGAGCATGGAGAATAAACTGGGGCTTAAATAGAACTCATCATCAACTACATTCCAGTCACAGATTACATCAGCAGACGCTTGCATGGCGAGATTGAAGCGTTCTTCGCTGCTGACAAGATCTCTGCGTAGACTTTGTTTTAGCCAGACCATGGCAAGGGAATCGGAAAGTATTTGATTAATATGTAGCTCATCCTCGAGCCACTGACGTGGTTGGTGTTGTTCCACAATCAGGTAACCTATCAGGCGGCCTTTATTGTTGAGCGGTGTAACCATTAACGTGCTTTGATCATTATCGGGTGTTATCAGAGATAACGCGGGGTGATGTTGCCGATCTCTAAGAATGCATTGATTGTTATCTTCAAGATTCAGTTGAGGAATATCCGTAATGGGAATGGTTATTTCTGGTTTTATGATTTTTCTGTCAGCGCTGGTTTTGTACAGATAGTGTATGGTTTGTGTTTGTTCTTCTATGGCAATAAAAGCCGTTTGACAGCAGCCAAGAAAATCCTGTAGTTCGATGAGTATATTTTCTAGTGCTTGAAATGAAGATTGGTTAAAGAGGTCCCGGACAGCTTTCAATAACCAGGTTTGTGTTTTTGCTTGACGCTGATTTTCCAGAATAGCGGTTTTAAGCACAGTAATGTCTGATAGAGATCCTACAAGGCGTGTTGAGCGGTTATCTTTATCTTTTGTAAACACTTTTGTGCGTGCACGTAACCAGCGAATTTCTCCTTCATTATCAACTGCCCGTAACTCTGTAATGTATCCCTTTCCGGTCGTGAGTGATTCTTTAAACATGTTATAGACACGGTTGCGGTCATCAATATGCATTAGTTCAAAGGCATTGCGGGGGGTGTTGATATATTCGCCGGGTTGGTAACCCAACATCCGCCACAATTGCTCACTGTAATGCACAGTGCCATCTTCACCGTTCCAATCGAAGTAGGCATCGGCAGATGCATCGAGAACCATGTTCAGGACTTGTTCTTTGGATTTATTTTCAGCCTCCAGTTGTAAACGCAAATGGGTATTGACCAGCTGGTGAATAAATCTACGTCCCAGATCATGGTGTCGCTGACAGACTTCGTAATCCTGCTCTATAGGTTGCAGGCATAACAGGTAGCTTAATTGTGCGCTGCGGGTAAAACCAATGATGAGCTCTTTTGGAGGTGCCGAAGTGGATGCTGTGTGTTGAACAGTGGGGTTGGTAAATACGGGTTTTCCCTGTATGACGTTTTGATAGATTTTTTTCGGCAAGCGAATTTTACTGTTGCTGCTACCTGGGGTGTGGGATAGGCAGGAAAACTCGTCGCCATCAGAGAGACGTAGATAAAGTTTGGCGTGAGCGAATTCCAGATAACCCGTGAATTGTTCCAGTGCCGTTAAAATGGCTTGATAATCGGTTGCTGCGAGAAGCCCTGTGGCAACTTGTGATAATAGGGTGTCGTCGCTGATTTGCTGGCGCAGGCGAGTTTCACCTTGTCTATACAGCTGTTCTTTTTCGCGTAGCTGTGCATTTTCAAGGATAAGTCGTTGTATCTGATGGGTAAGCGCTTCTTCTTGGTTATATTGCTTTCCCATAGTGCTTCGCCAAACGCATGGGGATCCTCATTGCTTGTATGAACCAGCAATCGTAATAATTACTTTAAGAATAGTTCATACAGGCTAATTCGTATGATGAGCGATCCATCTGTTCAAGGTCTGCTAATGATGTTTGCCCGGTATCTTGCGGTTAGCTGTGCCGACATACTCAGCCAGGGTTTTATATAACAGAGGAGGTTTAACAGGCTTGGTTATATAATCATCCATACCGGTACTTAAACAACGCTCGCGATCGCCTGGCATCGCATGGGCGGTCATGGCAATGATCGGAATGCTGGCGCAGTGGTGGCCTTGGCGAATAGTACGCGTTGCCTGGTAACCATCCATCTCTGGCATTTCCATATCCATCAATATGGCAGCGAAGGTATTGGCGGGAGTTGAATAGAGTGTTTCGACGGCTTCTTTACCGTTATTGGCAATGGTGACATTGACCCCTTTCTTCTTGAGAATGCCAACAGCCACTTTTTGGTTTACCAGATTATCTTCGGCGAGCAGTACATTAATGCCTTCAAGTGGATTGGTATCCGGCTCACTGGTTTCGAATGTACTGCCTTGCGGGTTGACGCTGTCTTCAAACAAGGATTCCCCAAAGGCTACCGCAATAGAGTCCAACAAGCGTGACTGGGTAACAGGCTTGCTAATAAATCCATCAATATGATTTAGCGGTCGGTCAACTTCAATTTCCCCTTTGCGATAATTGGAAATAAGAATGACCTTGGGTTTATGGTGGATGTCACGATTAAGATGGATGAGTTCTGCACCATCAAGGCCTGATATCTCCGGCATATTGTAATCCATCAGAATCAGTTGGTAGCGTCCGTCAGGGTCCTCGTCGGCAAGTTCAAGGCGCTTTATGGCTTCCTTGGCGGATTCACAGGTGTCTACAATCAGCTTTAATGACGTGGCTGTTTTACGGAGTATGTCGAGGGCAGATGTGTGATCGTCGACAATCAGTGTGCGTAAATTGTTATAGCGTTGCGGCTCGGCTTGTACGGGCCGCTCGCCCATTTGGCTGCGATCAAATTTTGCAGAAAAAGTAAAGCAGCTGCCCTTACGGGGAGTGCTTTCAACATTTAGATCGCCTTCCATTTGGTCGGCGAGATATTTGCAAATTGTCAGCCCCAAACCAGTACCGCCAAAGCGCCTGGAGCTGGAGCCGTCTACTTGGGTAAAGGGATCAAATAAACCATTCAGCAGGGCGGGCTCTATGCCTATACCGTTATCGATAATGGCGAATTCAATTTCAACGCTATCTTTTTCCTCAGCCAGTTTTCTGGCTTTAATAGTCACTTCGCCTTTCTTATCGGTAAACTTGATGGCGTTATCAACAAGATTAAACAGAATTTGCTGGACTCGCAGGGCGTCACCACGGATAAACCGTGGCACGTCGTGGGCAATATCAAAAATAAGTTCGATCGTTTTTTCTTCGGCTTTGACTTTAACGTCGTGAGAAAGCTGTTCAAAAATGCTATCGAGATCGAAGTGGCTGTTTTCTAGAATCAATTTACCCGATTCCATTTTCGAGAAATCGAGAATGTCATCGATGATATGTAATAAGGCCTCTGCAGACTCGTCAATATTATTTAGGTAACTGAGTTGTTGTTGCGAAAGCAGTGTGTCTTTTAATAAATGCCCCATGCCAATAATGGCATTCATGGGGGTTCTGATTTCGTGGCTCATGCGTGCCAAAAATTCATTTTTGGTTTGGTTCGCTGAGGTGGCTTCGATTTTGGCTTGCCGCAGTGCAGCCTGGTCTTCTTTAAATTGGGTAATATTGACATTGATGCCAACACAGCGGGTATATTTACCGTCGCTGTTTTTTTCACAGTACTTGGCCCGGGAATATACCCAGAGGTAATGCCCGGCTTTATGTTTGAGACGAATTTCGCAGGTGACGATATCCTGGCCATGGCTGAGGGCGTCCGCGTAAAGATTGCGAACATAGTCCAGGTCATCGGGATGCAGCAGATGTTTTTCAAAAAACCGCCAATCCTCTTCCAGTTCTCCGACTTCATAGCCCAACATACGATGATAGCTGGGGCTTAAATAAAGGTGGCCAGCTGGCAGGGATAGATCCCAAATGCCATCTCGCGAGGCTTCCATGGCATAGCTGTAACGCACATCGCGTTCTTTCAGGGTTTGGGTAATTTCCTGGCGCCGAATACAATGATTTAATGCTTCGCCTAAGGCGGTTGCGCCCTCCACATCTCGCTCGCGCCACTGCTTGCTGGGGGTATAACAAGACAGGGTTAATACCGCATCGGTTTTACCTTGATAGCGCAGGGGGATGATGGCGTATGAGCAGACTCCTGTATCCTTTAAGCGTTTGACAACAGGGGCATCCACAGGTTGTTCGGTGTTAATGTCTTCACAAACATAGGCTTTATTATCAGTGACAATTTTCTGCAGCAGCGGAAATTTTTGAATCGCGATGTGATCGAATTCGGCGCCCATTTGGGGGAATTGGGTGGACTGCCACATACTGTGTATTGAAAAACTGTCGGTCAGGTGATTGAGTATGCGTAGCGTAATACGCTCGACCTTTATCTTTTCTCCCAGAGATTGCAGCGTGTTGGTTATGGCCTCATCGCTGCTGTCTTCAAATAGATGCCTCAAGGTGCGACTTAACCACTGCCCAGATTCGGCGCGTTTGCTGGCAAACAGTTGCTCGCGCTTGATCATATCTATATCGGTTAGGCTGCCGATAATATGCGCGGCTCCTCCCTGGGCATTTTTTCTTAGCACGTTAGTGTGCAGGGAAAACCAGCGAGAATAACCGTTTTTACAGAGGAAGCGGCATTCTGTGGAATAGGCCTCCCCGGTTTCTATTGCGCGCTTAAATAAAGACAGGACTTTATCTCTATCCCTTTCATCGATTCGGGAATTGACGAAGGTCTGATTACAATCTTGTTCACCAGTTTTGTAACCTAATAACTCTACCCCATTGGGGCTGTAATTTACTTCGTGGGACGAGTCGCGCCATTCAAAGTAGGCGCAGTGGGAGGTGGAAAGCAAGGCGTGAGAGAGTTTTTCATTGGGAGCAAGAAGCTCATTGCGCTCAGGCTCTTGCTGTCGCAGTTGGTCGAGCTCTTGCTCGAGTTGGGCGATCCGTGCTTCAAGTTGTTTAGGGCTACGTCCTTTTTTTGCCATAGTGCTCTGCCGTGCTTTGCTTTATTTATGCGCTATAACTCTCGCTATGACTTCTTATTGTGTTGAATTGGGCCATCTTCGCAGGGTAAGAAAAACGGTCGTTATTACCCAAGCTCATCGGCCACAGTATTCCCGCCTACCTAAAAATCGGGGCCGTCACTTAAGCTTAGTTCAGACTGACATGATTTCCAGTGTGGATTTCAGTGCCAACGATGGTTTTTTGGCGTTTTGTGGTTGATCGGGGAAGATCAGAGGAATTCGAAGCAGAAAAGCAGAGCAGGCAACGGTCGTTGCCTGCTCATAAGGGGAGTTAGCGTGCGGCAACCAGCTGGCGGGCGCGCTCAGCGGCCTGGCGGACCTGATCTGGAGCGGTGCCACCAATATGGTTGCGGGCCGCGACAGAGCCTTCCAGCGTCAGTACATCGAAGACATCGGCGCCGATGGTATCACTGAATTGCTGTAGTTCTTCGAGGCTCATTTCGGACAGGTCTTTACCCTGCTCAATGCCGTAAGCTACTGATTTACCAACAATTTCGTGTGAATCACGGAAAGGAATGCCCTTGCGCACCAAGTAGTCGGCCAGATCGGTGGCGGTTGAGAAGCCGCGAGTGGCCGCTTCCAGCATACTGGCTTTTTTGGAGCGAATGGCCGGGATCATATCGGCAAATGCACGCAAACAGTCGGAAACGGTATTAACTGCATCAAACAGTGGCTCTTTGTCTTCCTGGTTGTCCTTGTTGTAGGCCAGAGGCTGGGACTTCATCAGGGTCAACAGGCTGAACAGGTGGCCGTTAACGCGGCCGGTTTTGCCGCGCACCAACTCAGGTACATCGGGGTTTTTCTTCTGCGGCATGATCGAGGAGCCGGTGCAGAAGCGGTCTGGCAGTTCAATAAAGTCGAACTGGGCCGAGGTCCACAGTACCAACTCTTCCGACATACGCGACATATGGGTCAACAGCAGGCTGGCAAAGGCGCAGAATTCGATGGCAAAGTCACGATCGGATACGGAGTCCAGAGAGTTTTCGGTGGGCTTGTCAAAGCCCAGCAACTCAGCAGTCAGGCTGCGATCGATAGGGTAGGTGGTACCGGCCAGTGCCGCGGCACCCAGGGGTGACTGATTCAGGCGTTTGCGACAATCCTGCAGGCGGCCAAAGTCACGTTCCAGCATCTCGTTCCAGGCCAGCAGGTGGTGACCAAAGGTTACTGGCTGAGCGGTTTGCAGGTGGGTAAAGCCCGGCATAATAGTGTCGGCTTCGTTGGCGGCCAGGTCAATCAGGCCTGCTTGCAAGCGGGTCATCTCGTTGCTGATGCTGTCGATTTCATCGCGCAGCCACAGGCGAATATCGGTGGCAACCTGGTCGTTACGAGAGCGGCCGGTGTGCAGCTTTTTACCGGTAATGCCGATCTTGTCGGTCAGTGCTGACTCGACATTCATGTGCACATCTTCCAGCGGGATAGACCACTCGATCTTGCCCGCTTCAATATCGGCCTGAACCTCGTTTAGGCCGTTGATGATTTTGTCTTTTTCCTCGGCAGTCAGGACGCCAGCTTTCTCCAGCATGGTCGCATGGGCAATCGAGCCCTGGATGTCGTGGCGGTACAAGCGTTGGTCGAACTGAATCGAGGCGGTAAAACGTTGCACAAATGCGTCTGTCGGCTCGGAAAAGCGGCCGCCCCATTGTTGGTTAGTCTTGTCGTCCTGGCTCATACTCAAATTGCCTTTATCGGGATATGTAAAATGGGATATACGTAAAAAGAGGGCGCGTATTATAGCTTGCGGCTGGGCTGGGGCCTAGGCCATCGCGACAGAGTGCCACTTGTCAGCGGACCGCAGGCAATGAATACTGTGCCTCATTCAGTCACTAGTTATCTATTGTTGTCCTATAGACAGTACAAAGGAGTTGTACCCTTGCCCGATCAGATTCGGTCATCACAGGCCTTCCTGCCTAACCTATGCAGCCTGCAAGCCGTGTTTTTGTTGGTGTTACTGGGGGAACTGCTGGCGGTGGTGCTGACACTGGCGGATACCGGCCTGGCCCTATTTCAGTGGGAGCGCCTGGGGATACTGTCCTTTCTGATTCAGTGGATTGTGCTGGCCAGCGCTGCATTGCTATGTCCGTTACGCCCGTGGCTCAGTCAAATTCAGGCCTGGCAGGCGGGGGCTATTTGTTATCTGTTAGTGCTGTTAGTGACAGTGGTATGCAGTGTGGTTGGTCTGTGGATGGTTTACCCGGATCAGGGCATCCAATGGGCCTCACTACTCAACAGTGTACTGATTTCAGCCATTATCGCGGGGATTGCCCTGCGCTACCTGTATTTGCAGCAGCAGCTTTCAAACCAGAAACAAGCAGAACTGGAAGCCCGTATTGATGCGCTGCAATCGCGTATTCGACCGCATTTTTTATTTAACAGCATGAATTCGATTGCCAGCTTGATTGAGATAGATCCGGGCAAGGCTGAAAAAATGATCGTTGATTTATCCAGCCTGTTTCGCGCCAGCTTGGCTGAACCCGGCCTGGTGCCCTTAACGGAAGAGCTGGCCCTGTGCCGCCGTTATGTGGAGATCGAGCAGATCCGTTTGGGGCAGCGCTTGCAGCTGGAGTGGCACGACGAACAGGCTTCTGCAGAGATAGCCATCCCCAGCTTGTTATTGCAGCCGATTGTCGAAAATGCCATCTACCACGGTATCCAACCTTTACCGCAGGGCGGACTGGTGCGATTGGATGTCAGCCGTCAGGGCAGGCAACTGAAGATAGAGGTTTCAAATCCCTTGCCGGATACCGGTACTGAAACGCCTGAAGCTTCGCTGGCGCAGGGCAATCGCCTGGCGCTGGAGAACATTCGCCACCGTCTGCAGGCATACTATGGGCGCGAGGCTGGGCTGACGCTGGCGCAGCAAGGTGGGTTGTATGTCACGACAATACACATACCCATTGGTTAAACTAGTAGGTAGAGGCCTTGGTTTAGGGGCTAGTTTTAAGGGCTTGGTTTAAGGCATTGCACGGATAAGGCACCGCATGGATTTATTAATAGTTGATGATGAGGCGCTGGCACGTCAGCGGCTGGCAAGAATGGTGGAGCGCCTGGAAGGCTATCGCCTGGTGGCGCAAGCGGCCGACGCGGCCGAAGCCATGGCGGCAATGGCCGAGCACGACCCCGATGTGGTGCTCTGTGATATCCGTATGCCCGGCCAGGATGGTCTACAGCTGGCCCAGCAAATCAGCACCATGGAGGATCCGCCAGCCATTATCTTTTGCACCGCCTACGATGAGTATGCACTGGATGCCTTTGGCGCCCAGGCGGTGGATTATCTATTAAAGCCCGTGAGTGACGAAAAGCTGCAGGCGGCTTTAAACAAGGCGCAAAAGGTCAATCGCGCCCAACTGGCTGCCCTGGCCCAGGCCGATAGTGACGTCAGTGCCGACAGCCGTAAACATATCAGTGCCCGCACACGTCGCGGGGTAGAACTGATTCCTCTGGATGCGATTCATTACTTCCTGGCCGATCATAAATACGTGACCGTCTACCATGACGATAACGAAACCCTCATTGATGACACCTTAAAGGAACTGGAGCAGGAATTTCCCGAGCGCTTTGTGCGGGTACACCGCAATGCCCTTGTGGCGATAAAGGCGATAGAGGGCATGGAGCGCTCACCGCAAGGCCAGTATCGCTTACGCTTAAAAGGGCTTGATCATCAGCCTGTCGTCAGTCGTCGCCATGTCTCCCCCCTACGCGAGTTCCTCTCTCGCCTTTAGTTGGATCCAAGCACCGGGCTCAAGCAATGGCCTAATTGTTCAATCTGCCCTGATTGAATGGGGCCGCAGGGCACACAGTGCCTGCGGGTCTGGTATCATGTCGCCCATCCTGAATCTGAAGATTTAACAAGGGCATCGATTTATGAGCCAAACCCTGCGTATTGCCACCCGTAAAAGTGCCCTGGCACTGTGGCAGGCCGAATTTGTTAAAGCCGAACTCGAAAAACACCACCCACAGTTAACGGTCGAGCTGGTGCCTATGGTTAGCCGCGGGGACAAAATCCTCGATGTGCCCCTGGCCAAGGTCGGCGGCAAGGGGCTGTTTGTAAAAGAGCTGGAGCACGCCTTGCTGCAAGGCGAAGCCGATATTGCCGTGCACTCGATGAAAGATGTGCCAATGGAGTTTCCTGAGGGCCTGGGCCTGGAAGTGATTTGTGAACGCGAAGATCCCCGTGATGCCTTCGTATCCAATCGCTTTGCTTCATTAGCCGAACTGCCCGCTGGCAGTGTGGTGGGCACCTCTAGTTTGCGTCGCCAATGCCAGCTGTTGGCCAACTATCCAGATCTGGAAATCAAATTCTTGCGCGGTAATGTGAATACCCGTCTGCAAAAGCTCGATGACGGCGAGTACGATGCCATCATCCTGGCCTCTGCCGGTTTAATTCGCCTGGGTATGGAAGAGCGCATTCGCGAGCGCATAGCGCCGGAAGATATGTTGCCTGCCGGTGGCCAAGGTGCTGTGGGTATCGAGTGTCGTGTCGACGATAAGGCAACCCGCGAGCTGTTGAAACCTTTACACCATGCATTAACGGCCGAGCGTGTACTGGCCGAGCGTGCCATGAACCGTCGCCTGGAAGGTGGTTGCCAGGTCCCTATTGGTTGCTATGCAATTCATGCTGATGATGGCCTGTGGTTACGTGGTTTGGTGGGCAGCCCGGATGGGGAAGAAATGCTCGAAGCGGATGTTCGCGGTGTAGCGGCTGAAGGCGAAGCCATGGGCATCGCCCTGGCGGAGCAATTACTGAGTTACGGCGCCGACAAAATCCTGCAGGAAGTCTATGGCGACGATAACGCCTGAGTTACCCCTCGGCGGCCTGCGCTTGTTGGTCACCCGGCCGCAGGCTCAGGCTAAAGGCTGGCAACAACTGTTGCAGAGTCAAGGTGCCAGCTGCGTTGCGGTGCCACTGATGGCCATAGTGGCGTTAGCTGATGTGGAATCACAACAGGCGATCGAGCACCGCATACAGGATCTGCATTACTATCAGCATGTGATCTTTGTAAGCCAAAATGCCGTGGCCTACGCGGCGAGCAGGATTAAACACCACTGGGCCTCGCTACCCCAGGGCGTAAACTTTTACGCTGTGGGTAGTGCTACCGCGAACAGCTTGCGTGCTGAAGGTTTTCCTGTCTCGGAAGCTGGCAATACCATGAACAGTGAAGCCCTGTTGGCCTTGCCTGACCTGCAGACGGTAAAGGGCCAAAAAGTGTTAATCTGTCGCGGTCGCGGAGGACGTCCTCTGTTGGCCGATGTGTTGAGTCAGCGCGGTGCAATAGTCGATTATTGCGAACTTTACGAGCGCCAGTTTCCGTCGCAGGCAGCGCAACAGATAGCCGCTTTAGATTGGGGCCAGACTGATGATCTGGTCGCGGTACACAGTGGTGAGGCGCTGGACAACTGGTATAGCCTGATCGAAAAGCAACCCTCTATGCAATGGTTGCAGTTGCCAGTCGTGGTGCCTGGTGCGCGGGTGGCTAAAAAGGCGGCGGCCCTGGGTTTCACTTGTACCATAGAAGCCTATAATGCCAGTGATCAAGCCATGCTTGAGGCTTTGATTGATTGGCGACAGCAACAGAATTAATTACAGGGCGCGGCGCCGACACCGTGATATGGTCGCCGTTACCCTGAGTTTGACGCCAGGGGCTCTAATCTAGAGAGGCTCAGCGTTTAAGAAACCATTAAGGGAATTCCCATGAGTGAAACGGAAACCTCCGAACAAGCTCCCAATTCTAAACAAGACACAACGGAAAAGGCTCCAAAAGAAGCCAGTAGCGCAACAGGTTCGCCTGCTCAAACACGCAAGGGCAGTGCTACGCTTCTGTTGTCCACCTGCCTGGTATTGACCCTGGCAGGCGGTGGTGCAGCAGGTTATCTGGGCTGGCAGCAGTTCCAGGCCCAGCAGTCGCAATTAACCGCGCTGCAACAGCAAGTCGATAGTGCGCGACAATCGCGATCTGCACTGCAGAAACAGACACAACAATTAACCTCCCAGATACAAGAGCAAACCAGTAGCGGTGATGAACTGCAGGCAATATTAGCGGCAACACAGGATCGCCTTAACGGTTTGGGTAAACGGGTCAATAACCTGACCAGCACTAGCCGTGAAGACTGGTTATTGGCCGAGGCGGAGTACCTGTTACGCCTTGGCAATCAGCGTTTATTAATGGAGCGTCAGCCCCAAGGCGCTATTGCCTTATTGGAAGCCGCCGATCAGATCTTGCGCGATATTGACGATATGAATCTGTTCTCCGTGCGCAAGGCGCTGGCGCAAGATCTGGCGACCTTAAAGCTGGCTCCGAGTATTGATCGCACCGGTTTGTATTTGGAGTTAGCGGCATTTTCGCAGCAGGTCGAGACGCTGGCATTTGTTGAAATCGAGCGTGGCGAAAAGCCAGTTGAAGTTCAACCAACTGAGCCAGAGATAACCCCATCCGTTGCTGAGACTTGGCAACAGCGACTAATGGCCAGTTTTAATCGCGCTCTGGCTTCACTGGGCCGTCATGTTTCCATACAGACCCATATAGAAACTCCTGCACCCTTGCTGTCCATTGAAGAACAGGTCTATGTAAAACAGAACCTGCGTTTAATGTTTGAGCAGGCGCAACTGGCGTTATTGCGCGAAGAACAAAAGGTCTATCAACACAGTTTGCAGCAGGCGGCGAATTGGTTGCAAAACTATTTTCAGTTCAACCCGCAGGTTGCCAGTATGGCCGAGCAAATCGAGCGCCTGGGAGCAATTAATATCGAACAGCAGCTGCCCAATATCAGTGGCTCTCTGGATTCTCTGCAGGCTTTTATGGCGGATTTGCATCGTTTAAAACCGCGGGATCAAAAAAATCCTACCGTACTGGAAACACAACAAACTAAAGCGGCACAGGAGTCGAATTAATGAGACGCCTGTTGCTTGTGCTGTTTGTTGCTCTGCTGTTGGGAGCTGGCAGCTATCAGTTGCTGGAAAATAACAGTGGTTATCTCCTGCTGGTGTTAAATAACACCAGCATCACGATGAATATCTGGTTTGCCGGTCTGATAGTTGGCGCAAGCTTGTTGGCCGTGTGGTTTGTTGTGTGGTTAATACGCAGCGGCTTTAAGTCGACAGGCGCGGCCGTATCCCGCGTATTTTTTGGTCACGAACGCCGTGCCCAGCGCCGCACTTCGCGTGGTCTAATCGACTTTATGGAGGGCAACTGGAAAAACGCCCGCCGGCAGTTGCTTAAAGCGGCCCCTAAAGCCGAAACGCCCTTGGTAAATTACCTGGCCGCTGCCCGCAGTGCCTATGAGTTGGGTGATGAACAACAGGCCTCAAAGTTGTTGCATAAAGCAGAATCCATGGCGCCGGAATCGAGTTTAGCGGTGGCGCTGACCCAGGCGCGTATGCAGCTGCTGGATAAAAAATATGAACAGTGCGCCGCAACCTTGCAGCGTGCCCAGCAGCAAGCCCCTAAACATCCTGTGGTACTGGATTTGCTCTATCAGGTTTATATTGCGCTGCAGGATTGGGATGCGCTGGAAAAAATGTTGCAGGATCTCAGGCGTTATCAGGTGGTCTCCGGTGAGGCACTCGATGAGCTTACCGCCAAGGTGTATCACAATTTATTGCAGAGTGATGGCGAGCGCGCAGTGTTGCTGAGTGCTGAAGCGGGTTTAAAGCGTTTACAAAAGACCTGGCTGCGTTTACCCAAGGCTCAACAAAAATCTCCCCAGTTGTTGGCGGAATATGTGGCCCAACTGCGACGCATTGGCGCTGATAAGGATGCCGAGGTACTGCTGCGCAAAAGCTTGCAGCAGAACTGGAGCAGTGAAGCCATTCTGGCCTATGGCCAGGTACAAGGCGGCGATCTGCAAAAGCAGTTACTGGTAGCCGAGTCCTGGTTAAAAGAGCGCCCGGCCAATGCGGCATTATTGTTAACCTTGGGCCGATTGTGTCTGCGCAATCAGTTATGGGGCAAGGCGCGTGATTATTTTGAGAACAGCTTGCGGCTCGAGAAACAGGGGCAAACCTACGCAGAGTTGGCCCGTCTTTTGGCCAACCTGGGTGAGCATGAATTGAGCACCGAATACTATCAGCACGGCTTATTGATGATGACTGAAGCCCTGCCGGAATTGCCGCAACCGCATATGGCAGAAGGCGCTTCAAATTAGTGTAGACAAGCCTGACCTTGTCGCATTGCTGTCATATTACAAACTTAACCTGTGGACTACTTGGCAATAGACTGGGAAGCCCGCGTATATGGAAGAGCCAACAGCAATGGATTTTAAAAGCACCGGTGGCATTAAACGCGTCTTTAAGGCAGCCGGTTATTCTATGCAGGGCTTTATCGGTGCCTGGAAAAATGAGGCCGCCTTTCGCCAGGAGTTGAGCTTGGCAGCTGTTATGCTGCCGTTTGCGATATTTCTGGATGTCTCTACGCTGGAGCGCATAGCCCTTATTGGAGTATTGGCTCTGGTGTTAATCGTTGAGCTGCTTAACTCTGCGGTTGAAGCGGCGATTGATCGTATTGGCGTGGAAAAGCATGAGCTGAGTGGCCGGGCAAAAGATTTGGGCTCGGCCGCCGTGTTTATTTCTCTGGCGATGGTTATCTTTGTCTGGGTATCTATCCTTGCACCCAAATATCTGTTTTAAAATCTTCACGGTGTTTTAGAGAATACCGAGGAAGGTGTATTTCCCCTTGCCGGTATTCTTGGAGACATACATGGCCTCATCGGCCTTGTGCAGAAACTCGTCCTGATGTAACTCGCTGTTTTTGGTCATAACGCCGCCAACACTGAGGCTGACATCCAAAATGTGTCCCTCCCAGCTAATTGGCCGATGCATGGAATCGACCACCTTGCGGGCAATAATATGCAGTCCGTCCTCAGCTTCAAGCTCCGAAACAATAATCACAAACTCATCCCCCGCCAAACGAAACAGCGTGTCAGCTTGGCGAATACAATTATTCACTCTCACTGCCAGGGTTGTGAGAATAAAATCGCCGGCCTTGTGGCCATAGGTATCATTAACAGGTTTAAAGCCGTCGATATCGATAAACAGCAAGCCAAGAAACTTATCGCGCCTCGATAATAACCGCAGTTGCTGGTTCAGGGATTCATAAAATGATTGTCGGTTTGGCAATCCCGTTAAACTGTCCCGGTAGGCCATTTTATGCAGGCGTTGATTTTGTAAATCAATTTCTTCATTCATCGTCTGCAATTGTTGAGTCACGGTTAGCGATGTATCAAACAGACGATCAATATCATCTTCAAAGGGCAAAAAGGACGTGGGTGGTTTAAGCCGTTGTTCCGCTTCTTTGTATTTGGCTTGGGTCAGCAAGGGTAGCGTTTCGGCAAGCAGTTGTGAACGAGCACTGAAGTTGCGCAGAGAGAAGAACATAAAGAAGAACAAAACAAATCCAAGGCCTATCATAACGATGATGCTTTGTCTTAACGTTTTCTGATGGCGATGGATCAACGGCGTTATATCCAGCGACCAGAATAAATACACATCGGCAAGGTGCATATGGTCAGACACCTTGCGAATACTCAGGTTGTAATATCGGCTATTGGCTGCTTGATAGGTAATAGACTTTTCAAAATTCCAGGCCCGGAGCTCGTTAAACGCCTTGGCACTTTCCACTAAAGCCTGATTAAGATCTTTGTCCCCAATCAGTGTCAGGCCGTTAGTGGCATCTAGATGTGCCATGGTGGCCTTAGCGCCGGTAAGGGTGTTGAATGAAGCGATTAATATCTCTGCCTGAGCAGCCAGGACAATAAATACCGGTTTATTATCTCCGAGCAAAAATGGAACCCCGACAACATGGTAGCAGCCCTGATTGCATAGGAAAATGCTAAACGGTTCGCTGTCCATTGTGATAGAAGACATTATGTCGTTTGGATAGGTTATGGGGATATCGCCATAGTTGTAATCAGGTGTTTCTGTATTGCTATAGATAGAGAATTTTTCCAGGCCATAAATCAGGTTGAATGTCTCCCAGTTGGTTTCAATGGCTTTTGTCAGGCTTTTTAGGTTTGAATCTGTGAGTGAGCGTAAGGTGACCGATATCGCTTCAATAAACCCCAATTGAAAATTGCTGCTGGATCTAAGCAGTTGCTCAAACTGATTGTAATCTCGTTGTGATGTGAGTTGGGTTTTCTGTTGTATTTGAGTTATCAGGTGATCTTTAAAGACGAAAAAGGAAAGGGTGAAAAAGAAAATCGCCAATAGCGTCGACCTTAACGCAACGGACCAACCTACACTGATAAAGATACTGTTTTTCATAGCCTAGAAGGTATAGGAGATTCTTGTAAAGAATGAATGCCAGTGTTTGGCGCTATCGTTGTCAAATACGTTTTCCTTGGTGCTCAGGTTGCTGGTGCCTTCAAACAAACTAAATTCACTGGCAACAGACCAGTTTTCGGTAATCTGATATTGGAATCCAAGAAACGTTTGTTTTAGGTAGGCCGTGTGGTTGGGCGCACCCGTTAACTGTTCCAGTTCTTTGCCTCTGATATCGTCAGCATTGTCGACACTATGACCATAGCCGAGATAGATGTTGGTGCCGTTAGGGAAATTTCTGTGTAATGTGAAATAGCCGGCATAACCATTGGATTGACCTTCAATCAGCTCGCTGTATGTACTTAGCAGGGCTTGGCAGGTAGTGTTGCAGGCTCCGAACCCGCTAGGAAAGTCGATTGATGTAATACGATTTTTTGACTCTATATAACTTGCTTCCAGTTCAAACACCCAGGGGCCCCAACCTTGCGAGAGATACAAGGTGTAGAAGTCATTATTACTGCCGATTGATGCTTCAATCAAATTGCCTAAACTTACTTCTGGTTTCCAGCGGGCTTTCAGATACCCTATGCCTAATTTTTGCTGGCGAAATTCGTTAGTTACTTCGAATAACGCCGTGTAGGCCTCATCGGTCTTGGTATCTGTTGTAGTCCCTAAATCATAGAGATAAAGGTCTTCCACAACGTTGCTTTCAATATCCCGTTGTCCTGCACCCAGGTTAAATAAAAACGTCCAGTTCTCAATGTCTACGGTGTGGTGAATAATAATGCCTTCAAAATTTAACAATGTAGAGCGTGTCAATTGAGGGTAAAGCACTTCGGGCAGCTGGGCGGTACTCCACGCAGCAGAAACATCGTAGACATCATCGTACAAGCGCTGTTTAAACTTAATCAGGCCCAGTTTTACACCCGTGGTGGTGTTCTCCGTATTGTGTAAAAGTGCGTCGATTTGTAACAGGTCGAGGAAAAATTCATCTTCGTCTAACACGTTAGAGTTTCGATAGGCAAGCTGGGCGGTAAATCGGATTTTGTCATTAAGGAAGTGGGTTAGATTGATGCCAGCTTCAGAGTAATCGGTTGACACGCTGTCATCAGAATCGCCAAAGAAATTGTAGTCGCTGGTGGTATTAATGCCTTGAGTAAAAAATCCGCTGAGTTGCCAGTCATCATGGCCGTGAGTCAGAGGCGACAAACCGAGAATGCAAGCCATCGAAAGCGTATTAATCAGAAATCGTGACACGCTGAAGCTCCGAAGTCATTAATGATTGAGGGATAAAACCTATTGCACCTGGTGTGGCTTCTAGTCGTTCAATTAATTCATCCATACTGTCAACGATGACCGGTGGAGAAGCTCTGCCCGAAAAGCCTGAGCGTTTCCAGTGACGGCGTAGTTGATAGGGAAAGACTCCCAGTTGGTTAACAATAAATTCATTGAAGGCTTCTGAATCTTCGGCATAGAGAAAAATCTGAATACGCTGGTTGTTGGACCAACGGGTTTTCTTGAGTGTTAGGATTTTTGATAACTGTTGTTTGCTAACCTCTGTCTCCGATTGATTGAGGTTGGCGACCAGGGTGTCTGGGGATAGTGTGTCAGGAGAATAGGCACTGCTTTGACTGGCGTGAGCCATCATCAACAGGGTGGCAAAAAGCCAGAACAAAAACGTATGTTGTAAAAACCTATTGTTTGTCATGCAGGCAACTTGGACTCATGCTTGATCGTTATATAGCTGCAGCCGGTGTACGAGACTGATTCACTTCCCAATGGATAGTCTCGCCGTTGCCTGATGAGAGCGGGTGGAATACTACACAGGAGTTTTTGGCAGTCCGGCAAGCAATTCCTTTCGTGAATGAATCATTTCCTTGTAGGTTTGCAGCATGGAGAAATCGACGGTATCGCTTTCTATTCTTAAGCGTTCGCACTGCCGTTCCAGGTGCGTGATCTCGCTGATTAAATGTTCTTTAAGTATGCTGGCATCTTGGTGGCTGACCTCAACTAGCGGGGGGGTTATATAACTCATACTGCATTACCACGGTTAAGGCACCAGGGTTGTCTCCGGTGCAAACTACATATAACCAAAGCATAGACAATATTTTTGGTGCTGCTGATTAAATTGTGGGTGGCACAAAAAAGCCCATTCGAGATGGGCTTTTATATGCAGTTAGGCTTTAAGTGGGAGTGGGCTAATAGCTTTTAGCTTTTTAGAATACGCTGCCACTCGTAGTCGGTATCACCAATTACATAGAAATGCGGGTTGAGCAGGCTGTCCTTTTGGTTGTAACGCAGCACAGCCAATTGATCATCCACCACTTGCCCGCCAGCGGCCTCTACTACGGCTTGGGCTGCAGCGGTATCCCATTCACAGGTAGGGGCCAGCCGAGGATACAGATCGGCCTTGCCTTCGGCGACCAGGCACAGCTTTAGAGAGCTGCCCATGGATGTGGTTTCTGCAGGGCCAAGCGTTGCGCCAATACGATCAAGCAGTGCGACAACCTCCTCGGCACCATGATTGCGGCTGGCGACAACGGCGACGGCAGTATCGGCCGGAAGGCTTCTAACCTTGATCGATGTTGTTTTGTCCGCTTCATGTTTCCAGGCTCCATGCTCAGCGGATGCCGGCTGGTTTATGGCGCCATAGGTAATCGACAGAGCCGGAACATGTACAACGCCCATGACCGGCACACCGTTTTCAATCAGCGCGACATTTACCGTAAATTCGCCACTGCGTTTGATAAATTCTTTGGTGCCATCCAGCGGGTCTACAATCCAATAGCGAGACCAGCTTTTTCGGGTCGCAAAATCGGGGCTTTCCGATTCCTCAGACAACACAGGAATATCCGCAGTTAATGCAATTAAACCTTGCTCAAGCAGTTTGTGGGCAGCGAGGTCTGCTTCAGTCAGGGGTGAATTATCGGCTTTGGCATCAATGCTAAAGCCTTCACTGCGTTGGTAGATGGCCATTATGGCCTGACCAGCATCCTGGCATAGTGATATAAGCTGTTGAAGATTTTCCTGGGACAGTGAAAAAGACATAGATCAATATCAGGATTGAAAAACGGCCCTCCATTATCCATATTGTGGGGACTGTTACCATAGCGCGAGCATAGGGGAGCCTTCGCGCAGATATTGCACAAATAAAAGTCAATAAACCCGTCATATCGCGGTATTTTTGCGTTAAAATGGCCTTGCACTTGACCCACCTTGCACACAAAAATCTTCTGCCTTAACCGCTGATTATTATAATAAGTGTTATCGGGGCACCCCGACTTGCTAAAAAGCGACGTAATCCATGAGTGCAACTGAATCCACAATTAAACCTGAATGGACGGTTATCGGCCCCTATCTACGTAAGCTGGTTGATACTGCCGCAGACCTCGGTGTAGATCGTTCGCAATTGTTGGCCGATATTGGTGTTGATGCCCGAGAGCTGGTCGACAGTGAAAAACGCTTTCCGATGACGGCGTTGATCAAGGCATTTTCTTTGGCCGCTGCGCGCAGTGGTTGTGAGGATATTGGCCTCAAGTTTGGCTACTCCTTGTCCATCGAAGATCAGGGCTGGTTGGGGTACATCGCTTGTTGCACGTCCAATATGACTGAAGCGTTGGAAACCTTTACGCCTATCCGGCGTATTATGATGCACTCTGGCACAACGGAATGTGTAAAAACGACAAACTTTGCCATCTATACCTGGACGCCGCTGGTGCCGGAGTTTGATAAGGAGCGTTACTTTGCCGAGGCAATTTTTGCGAACTGGATTTCTTCGGCCAACGAGCGAGTTGGCGTAACGTGCATTCCGGCGAAGGTGGAGTTTACATCACCAGCGCCAGCTGATTTAACGCAGCTGCAAGCGATATTTGGTGACAATCTACATTTTGCTTGTGGGCAGAATCGTATCACCTTGCATAGGGAAGATGCCGAGCGACCTTTTAAGCCTATGGACGATCAGGCGGTGGTTTCAGAGTATGAACAGCAACAGCTTATCAAGCTGATAGAGACTGATTTAAAGCATATTCCTGATTCACTATTAACAACGGCATTGGTTGAAAAGCACATTATGCGTTTGTTGCCCACTGGTGAGTGTAATCTGACCTTGGTCGCCGAACAGTTACATATGACTGAGCGAACCTTGCAGCGACGATTAAAAGTCGATGCTACCCGCTTTAACGAATTACTGAAAAATGTGCGTTTGCGTTGGGGGCGAAATTATCTCGCTGAAACCGATATGGCAATCACCGATATTGCCCTCTTGTTGGGTTATCAGGAAACCAGCGCCTTTACCCATGCGTTTAAGAATTGGACCGGCATGTCGCCAGCTGAATATCGACGCGATATGTTGGAGCAGGAAAAGCAATTACAGTAATCGTCATGGCTTAATAAAAAAGGCGGACACAGAGCCCGCCACAAGTTAGAGATTATATTACGAGAGTCATTACATGGAGTAAGTCAGGGTTAGACCATAAGTGCGCGGTAGCGCTGGCACATGGAAAGCGCCAAATGGTGAAATCTGGTAATTGTGGGCGTAGTACTCTTCATCAAACGCATTGTTCACCCAGCCTGCCACTTCCCACTGTTCATCCGCACTGGTGTATGCCATACGCATATTGTAAATGCGGTATGCAGGTATAGCGCCGTGTTCAAAGTTCTGAATATCCTGATAGGCCTTATCTTTCGCCACATATTCAAGCCGCGCATCAACCGCACCGCCAATGCTTAAATCCTTGCTGTAACTTACCGCCAGGTTCCAGGCATTGCGAGGCGCATTGCGCAGCTTATTGCCTTCATTGGGTACCAGGTCGGGTGTTAAACCTTCCTGAAACTTGGTGTATTCAGTATTGAGATAGGCATAAGTACCGGAGAGACGCCAGTTTTCGGTAAGGGCAAACTCAGCTTCCAGTTCAATCCCCTGGGTTTCGGCTTCACCGGCGTTGATGGTTTTTAACGGGTCCACCAATGTGGCCGGGTTACCATCGTCGAAAGTTTGCAGCAGTTGTAAATCATCATAGGATGTATGGAACAGGGCGCCGTTTAAACGCAAACGGTTATCTACCAACATGGATTTAAAGCCGATTTCCAGATTCAACGCTTCTTCCTGCTCAAACGGCGAAGCTGCTTCAGTCGCCCCGGTGGCTACACCGTCAAAGCCGCCGCTTTTAAAACCGGTGGCAGCACTGGCGTATACCATGGTGTCATCCAGCAGCTGATAGTTGGTAACAAACTTGTAAGTAGTGGCGTTCCAGCTTTCGTCGACAGCCACATCATAATCTTCCAACACATACAGGCCCGCGCCACTAATGCCGCGGTTTTCAAAATCTTTTTCTTCTTTGGTGTAACGAATGCCGAAGGTTAAATCGAGCCGATCAGTTGCTGCAAAGGTTGCTTGGGCAAATGCGGCATAACTGGTGGTTTCGTTTTTCTGGAAAGTATCATCCGACAACGCGAAACCGCCGGTCATGGTGCCCTGAAAGTTACCGCCTTCGTTACGGGAGGTTTTTTCCTGATTAAAGTAGAGGCCTGTTTGCCAGTTGAGATTCTCTGTATCGCCGGCAAGACGGAATTCCTGGCTGATCATGCGACTGCTTTCTTCCGCATAGTTATCGACATCGAGTAACGGGAAAGCGGTAGGGCCGACACCTAAACCAATATTGCTGAAGCTGGTTTTGGATTCCCGGTAGGCCGTAATACTGGTCAGTGTTTTATCGTTGAGATCCCAATCGACTTGTACGGAAGCGCCTTGGCTATCCATTGTGGTGTGGCCAGCGTTTTCCAGGTAATTTTCATGGAAGTCAGCAGTGGGTATCAGGTTGGCTGCTTGCATTGCTGCCAGTGTTAAACCCACTGCGTTGGATGCGGCGGGAACCAAACCGGTTTCATTGGGAACGGCGGCAGTGCCCGTGCGCTGATCTTCGCCGTAATCCATACTGATAAGAATCTCTACACTGTCTGAGGGTGTGAGCAAGAACTGGGCACGGGCACTGCTGCTATCAATATCGCCGGTTTCAACATCCGAGATGACACTGTCAACATAGGCATCGCGGTCTTTTTGATTGTAAGTCAGTTTGGCATTGAGCTTGTCTGTTAAAGGGCCGCTGATCATGCCGCGGTAAGAGCGCAAGCCGTAGTTACCGGTACCGATTTCAACTTTTGCAGAAAATTCATCGGCCGGTTTTTTCGTGGTGACATTAATCGCGCCGGCAATAGCATTCTTGCCCCACAGGGTGCCCTGCGGGCCACGCAAAACTTCAATACCGGCAATGTCGAACAATTCCAGCCCGGTCCCCGCACTGCGGTTTACATAAACGCCATCGACAAACATGGCAACGGATTGCTCACCACCACCGGCGCCATCACCGTTAGAACCAATGCCGCGAATAAATAATTGTGGCTGGGTTGGGTTAAATTCACCCATGCTAAAACCGGGCGTGCGAGCGGCAACACCAGCAACGTTGGTGATACCTGCCTGCTTGATAAGTTCTTCATTCATCGCTGTCACAGCAATAGGTACATCCTGCATATCCTGCGCACGTTTTTGTGCAGTAACCACAACTTCTTCCAGGGCAAAGGTTTCGGCCAGTGTAGGTAAAGTGGTGGTGATGGATGCAAGGGCGATAGCAGCCGTTAAAGGGCGTAATGTGGGCTTCGTCAACATACCCGTTTCCTCTCTCTCAGATATTTTCGTTTTTATTGGAATTATGTGTGCTCTGGATTTAAAACCGTGATAGATAGAACCGTGACGGATAGAAACCGAGCGCGGAAAGTCTAAAGGCAGAATAAGAAGGCCGACTTGTTAATTTGCGACGTTTGTCGAGGGCGCATAATGGCGGAATCTCTTTTTTGAAAAGGCTTGCTAATAGACGACAATATCTTGCGAGATAAGGTATGCTTTAACGAAATAATCGGGTGTATACAGGCTTATGATTGATTGGCAGGCAATAGATACGGTGCTGTTGGATATGGATGGCACCTTACTGGATTTACACTTTGATAATTATTTCTGGCTAACGCATTTGCCCCAGCACTACGCTGCCGCACAGGGCATGGATCTGGAAACCGCCAACGAAAAGTTGATGGCGCATATTAAGGCCCATGAAGGCACGCTGAATTGGTATTGCCTGGAGTTCTGGTCAGATGCACTGGATCTCAATATTCGTGCATTAAAGGAAGAGGTAAAGGACAAGATTCAGATTCGTCCCTTTGTGGTGGAATTTCTGCAGCGTTTGCGGCTGTTGGATAAAAAACTGGTGTTAATTACCAATGCCCATCCTCAAAGCCTGGATTTAAAACTGGAAGTTACCGAGATTGATCAGTGGCTGGATATGGTGATTTCCTCCCACGAATTTAACGAACCAAAAGAAGCCCAGGCCTTTTGGACCCAGTTGCAAGCACGAGAACATTTCGATCCGGCCCGCACCCTGTTTGTTGACGATACCGTCCGCATCCTCGACAGTGCTAAGCAGTTTGGCATTCAGCACCTGCTTTGTATTCACCAGCCGGACAGCCAAAAGCCACGCAAAGTCAGTGAGTATCCCGCTATCAACCATTTTGATGAGATAATGCCTGGTCTACCTGTTGATCAATAGTTGTTAAGGCATCATGGAAAAAGTTCGTATCGATAAGTGGCTATGGGCTGCCCGATTCTATAAAACCCGCAACATAGCCAAGCAGGCGATCGATGGCGGCAAGGTCCACTGCCAGGGTCAGCGGGTAAAACCCAGTAAAGAGATTGAGTGTGGCGTCGAGCTCACCATTCGCCAGGGGCACGATGAAAAGACCGTGCTGGTAATAGCGTTGTCTGATAAACGTCGCGGTGCCCCGGAAGCCGCTAAACTGTATCAGGAAACCGAAGCGAGCATTGCCAAGCGTGAAGCACAGGCGGCACAGCGCAAGGTGCTGCGGGGCCTGGATATGACCCCCGATCATCGCCCCACCAAAAAACAGCGCCGTCAGATTCACCGCTTCCGCGAACAAGATCTGGAATAGCATTAACGAGGAGTAGCCGTGCAAGGATTACGTATTACCCTGTGGATAAGTTTAATGATGTGGGCCAGCCAGGGATTTGCCTACGGCCACGGGGATATTGAACGCCTGAAAACGGCAGTGGTAAAGATTTACACCACTTCTGCCGCACCGGACTATTTCACGCCCTGGCGTCTACTCAATGCCAAGCAATCCAACGGCTCCGGGGCTGTTATTGCCGGTAACCGTATTCTCACCAACGCCCATGTCATTGCCGATGCCCGTTATATTCAGGCGCAAAAGCACGGTGATCCACGCAAGTACCTGGCTAAGGTAGCCTTTGTTTCCCATGAGGCGGATCTGGCAATTCTCGAAGTACAGGACGAAACATTCTTTAAAGGCCTTAAGCCCCTCAAGGTCGGCAAGTTGCCGGAACCGCTGCAGGAAGTGTCGGTGTTTGGTTATCCCTTTGGCGGCAATACCATGAGTATTACCCGCGGGATCCTCTCGCGGGTCGAGCATCAATACTACGCTCACGCCGGTGGCTACCTTCTGGCGGGCCAGATTGATGCCGCCATTAACCCCGGCAATAGTGGTGGACCAGTGGTGGTCGACGGCAAGATCGTCGGTGTGGTGATGCAGGCCAATACCAGCGGCCGGGCAGAAAACCTCGGCTACTTTGTACCGCCCAGTGTGATTCATCATGTATTGAAAGACGCTGAAGACGGTAAGTACGATGGCTTCCCGGACCTTGGCTTCCGCACCCAAAACCTTGAAAGCCCAGCCATGAAGAGTGTGTATGGGGTGGCGCAACAGAGCAATGGAGCCCTGGTGGCCAAGGTGTTTGAGCAGTCGCCGGCGGCAGGCGTTATTGAACTGAATGATGTGATTCTAAAAATCGACGATTATGAGATCGCCGATGATCGCACTATCGAGTTCCGCAAAAACCTGCGTACCAATTTCAAATACGCGATCGACCAGTATCACCGCGGGGATAAGGTTGATATTACCTTGTCCCGTAAAGGCAAGATCCACAAGGTCAGCATTACCGCTGATCGTCCGACCTACAACTACACCTTGGTTCAACCTGAACAATTCGATCGTCTACCCCGTTATATGATCTACGGCGGAGTAGTGTTTGTACCGCTGAATATGAACCTGATTAAACGTTGGGGCCGTGACTGGCACCGTCAGGCGCCGGTGGAATTCCTCAATGCCCGTAATGTGTGGTCCAGCCCGGAGCAGCGTGAGTTAGTGGTGGCCCTCAAAACCCTCGCAGCCGATGTAAACCTTGGGTATCACGATTGGAAAAACTGGGTGCTGGAGAGTGTAAATGGCCAGCCGATCCGGGATTTTGATCACTTTGCCAGTATGGTGCGAGAGAATGGTGAGCAGGGCGCTTCCCGAGAGTTCACTGTGTTCCGTGATTTGGAGGGCTATCAGATGGTAATAGATCATCTCCAAGCGGAGGCGACTGAGGCTGAAGTTCTTCAGCGTTACCAAGTACCTAGCCCTTATTCTCCGGACCTTGCTCCTTAGTGGTTCTAAATTAGATCGTGGCGCTTGCGATCCCTTGCGGCCTCCCCGGACACGCTGTGCGCCATCCACTCTCGTTTACAAACAGCGCTCTGCGTCGGCGTCCTGCCTCCGAAGGTCCGGGGAGGCCGCAAGGAACCACAAGCTTAAGCCCTCCCTTTGTTTTCTTTTCATGTAAGGCTCCTAGTTTGTAGAGTTGGGCCAAACCCCCAGCCAGTGGTAGAATCGCGCCGTTTTTCACAGTGGGGCCCAGCCCAAGGTAGCCAAGACCGTGGTTGACGATACCAGTAGCCAAGATATAGCCAACAATATCTCTAAGAACGAAGACCGCGATGTGATGCATCGCTTCCTGTTTGATGACACCGACCTGCGTGGTGAGGTGGCCACGTTGGGAGATAGCTACAGCCAGGTGCTGGTTAATAATCCTTTCCCGGAA
Source organism: Maricurvus nonylphenolicus (assembly GCF_042854845.1). Lineage (GTDB taxonomy): Bacteria > Pseudomonadota > Gammaproteobacteria > Pseudomonadales > Cellvibrionaceae > Maricurvus > Maricurvus nonylphenolicus. The sequence continues at coordinate 95,381 of NZ_AP031498.1, forward strand.
AGTGTTCAAACCCTGCTGGGTGAGTTTCTGGCGGCGGCCAGCCTGTTGTCCGGGCGATTAAAGTTTGATGGCATTCTGACCTTGCAGGCTCGTGGCGAAGGCCCACTGCCGCTGATTATGGCCGAGTGTAGCAATAACAAAGAGCTGCGCGCGGTGGCGCAACTGGCTGAAGGTGTGGATCACAGTGAATACCAAGGCCTCAGCTTGCCTCAACTATTAGGCAAAGGCGTATTGGCCATTATCGTCGAGCCGGAGCAGGGTCAGCGTTACCAGGGCATAGTCCCTTTGGATGCCGATAACCTGGCGGGTTGCTTGGAGCATTACTTTGAGCAGTCCGAGCAGTTAAAGACGCGCTTTTGGCTGCAGGCCGATGTGGCCAGCAAAACCGCAGCCGGTATGATGCTGCAGGCCATGCCGGAGCAGACCTGTGATACAAGCAAAAACCAGGAAACCTGGGAGACCGCTGAGGCCGTGGCTGCGACCCTGACCGCCGATGAGCAGCTGGGCCTGGATCACCAAACCCTGCTATTCCGCCTGTTCCATGAGCTACAGGTTCGTATGTTTGAGGCCGAGCCGGTGCGCTTCCACTGCCGCTGCTCTCGTGAGGCCTCTGAACGAGCGCTGGTCTCTCTGGGCCGTCAGGAGGTGGAAAGCCTGATAGCCGAGCAGGAGCAAATCATCATCGATTGTCAGTTCTGTAACCAGCAGTATCGCTTTGGCAACGAGGATTTGGATAGCATGTTTGGTGGGTCACCCAAACAGCTCCACTAAACGTGATCTGGTGGGTAAAGATTGGTTAAAAAAGCGTCTGAGGGGGTTAGCGTCCGCTGAGCTTTTCTGACATAATAGCGCCCCCAAATTTTAGGCATCCGTTGGGCCATGTATCCAGCGGAGCCGTGTAGAGCTTCTAACCCACACCAACCGTTGGGTTAATGATTAGCCTTTTGATTGTTTAAAGATTTTCGACTTTTAGCACATTTACAGGACATCGACGAATGACACAGATTGATGATGCGGTTCCAACCGTATACACCGACCTTACCTCTGCCGAACTGGTAGAACAGGCACTGAAGCGTGGCGAAGGTAAACTGTCCCACACCGGTGCTCTGGTGTGCGAAACCGGCAAGCGTACCGGTCGCTCCCCTGCTGACCGTTTCACTGTAGAAGAGCCTTCTACTGCTGATTCCATCGATTGGGGTTCTGTGAACCGTCCTTTCGACGCTGGCAAATTTGATCTGCTGTGGGATCGCGTTGAAGAATATCTGTCTACCGTAGATACCTTCGTATCTCACCTGCATGTAGCAGAAGATGCTGATCACTACCTGCCAGTTAAAGTTACCACCATGACTGCCTGGCACAACCTGTTCGGTCGCAACATGTTCATCCGCACCGACAATTACAACCCGAAATCCAAAGAAGAGTGGAAAATCATGCATGCTGCAGACTTCGTCTGTGAGCCAGAGCGTGATGGCACCAACTCTGAAGCTACCGTTATCGTTAACTTTGCTCAGCGCAAAGTACTGCTGGCCGGCATCAAGTACGCTGGTGAGATGAAGAAAGCGATGTTCTCTGTACAGAACTTCCTGCTGCCAGAGAAAGACGTACTGCCAATGCACTGCTCCGCTAACGTTGGTAAAGAAGGCGACACTTGCTTGTTCTTCGGTCTGTCCGGTACCGGTAAAACTACCCTGTCTGCTGACCCAGAGCGTTACCTGATCGGTGATGACGAGCACGGTTGGGCCAAGGGTGCTGTATTCAACATGGAAGGTGGTTGCTACGCTAAAACCATCGACCTGTCTCAGAAGAACGAGCCAGTTATTTGGGACGCTATCCGCTTCGGCGCTATCGTTGAGAACGTTGTTCACGACGAAAAAGGTGTACCTGACTACTGCGACACTTCTCTGACCGAGAACGGCCGTTGTTCATACCCTCTGGAGCACGTTGAAATGCGTGTTGAAGAGAACCGTGCCGGTGAGCCTAAGAACGTTATCTTCCTGACCTGTGATGTTTCTGGTGTTATCCCACCGGTTTCTATCCTGTCTAAAGAAGCTGCTGCATACCACTTCCTGTCTGGCTACACCGCTCGCGTAGGTTCTACCGAGATGGGTGCTGCTGCCGGTATCAACCCAGCGTTCTCTACCTGCTTTGGTGCGCCTTTCATGCCACGTCCTGCTCGCGAGTACGCCGAGCTGCTGATGAAGCGTGTTGAAGAGTTCGACGCTAACGTTTACCTGGTTAACACCGGTTGGACTGGCGGTGCTGGTGGCCCTGGTGGCGAAGGTTCTCGCTTCCCAATCCCTGTGACCCGTGCTGTTGTTGCTGCATGCCAGAACGGTTCTCTGGAAGGCGTTGCGACCGAGACTCTGGAAACCATGAACCTGCAGATTCCTGTAGAAGTTCCAGGAGTAGACAGCAAGTACCTGAACCCACGTGCTGCGTGGTCTGATCAGGCTGCTTACGACGATGCTGCTGGCAAGCTGGCGGGTCTGTTCGCTGAGAACATCAAGAAGTTCAACGTTACTCCAGAAGTTGAAGCTGCTGGCCCTAAAGCCTAAGTTTTTACTCCAAAGTAACGAAGAAGGCCGCTGTTTAGCGGCCTTTTTTGTGCCTGCCAGAAATGACAGCTAGCAAGAAAAAAGGGGGCACCCGGCAGAGATTAATCCTCTTCGAGTAAGTCGCCCCCCCAGGAGAAAAAGCAGCTAATCGCCAGGGCCAGCCAAATAGAAACACCGGTCCAGTAGAGAGTTGGATCGGTTTCTTTATAGATCACATCGTGCAGCAGGGTATAACCGGCATACAGGTCCCAGGCGACCCAGCCCAGCAGTAGAACACCAACAACACGCCAAAAATTATCCATCACAACCTCCTAGACAGGTAAGTAACAAGTAAATTGTCAATGTGTACAATTTACTATGAGGGATCTGTGGGGTCAATATTTTGATACAAAAATGTCTCAATCAGGGGTGGGGATTTGATTAAGCCTGACGTTTATCAATCGAAGCCAGGATTCTCATAGTCGGCACCCTTTATCCACGCTAAAATTCACAAAGATGTTATAACTCGCGAACATCATCACTTATATAGCTCACCAATAAGGATTTACCGCCCACCATGCTGGACCCCGTTATTATCATTGTTGCCCTTGGCGCCGGACTGATTTTTAAGCGCATAGGTTTCCCGCCTATGCTGGGGTACCTGGCTTCAGGCTTTGTGCTGCATGCGACCATGGACATGAGTGCCAGTGATACGATTCAGACCCTGGCGGATCTGGGCATTACCTTGCTGTTGTTCTCTATTGGTTTGAAGCTCAATCTGCGTGATTTGGCTTCGCCACGTCTATGGGGAGTAACCGGTATTCATATGGCGGTATCGGTGGCCTGTATCGGCGGTTTCTTACTGTTGCTCGGTCCTTACCTGGCGGCCTTATCCGGCCTGGATCCTACCGCCATCTGGACCATCGCCTTTGCCTTGTCCTTCTCCAGTACAGTACTGGCGGTAAAGGTGTTTGAAGAGCAGGGTGAGAGCGCTGCCTTGCATGCAAAAATTGCCATCGGCATTTTGATTATTCAGGATTTGGTCGCCGTGGTATTTATGGCGGGCAGCACAGGTAAAATTCCGGAAGCCAGCGCGCTGCTGCTGTTGTTGTTAATTCCCTGTCGGCCATTACTGCACAGATTGTTAAGGGCATGCGGACACGGCGAGTTGATGGTGTTGTTTGGTTTTGCCATGGCCATCGGCGGTGCGGCCCTGTTTGAATACTTCTATGTGAAGGGTGACCTTGGTGCTCTGATTATGGGCGTTTTGGTGGGTGGCAGCTTAAAGAGTAACGAGCTGGCCAAGAGCCTGTTAAACCTGAAAGATTTATTCCTGGTGGGATTCTTCCTCATCATTGGCCTTAACGGTTTCCCAAGCCCCGATATGATGGTGATGGCGCTAATCCTGGGTGGCGTTATTGCCTACAAACCGTTCCTTTATTACTGGCTAATGACCATGCTCAAGTACCGAGCGCGGACTTCCCTGTTGGCGTCACTGGCGTTGTTTAATTACAGTGAATTCGGTTTGATTGTCAGTGGCGTGGCGGCACAACAGGGACTGCTGCCAATGGAGTGGGTAACCACCATCGCCGTGGCCTTATCGATATCGTTCTTCCTCTCGGTGCCCATCAATGCGCGCGCGGTCAAACTCTACAACAACTACAAAGATGTCTTTACGCGCTTTGAACGCAAAACCCGTCTGCCGGGAGAAGAGCCTGTAGATTTAGGTAATGCCCGAGTTTTGGTTTTGGGTATGGGGCGAGTCGGCAGCGGTGTGTATGAATATTTGCAAAAATTCTATCCTGAACAAATAGCAGGGATAGAAGAAGGCACTGACAAATTAGCGAGCAAAGCCAAGCAGGGCCTCAATGTTTACCGCGGCGATGCCAGTGACCGGGACTTTTGGGATCGCATTAATTTAGCCGAAGTCGATTTGATTATGATCAGCCTCACCAACCACACCGAAAATGTGGCGGTGGTCGAGTTGATTAAAGAGCTGGGTTACAACGGCAAAGTAGCAGTGATCGCACGTTTTGCCGATCAAATGCGTGAGCTGGAAGAACTGGGTTGTATTTCCTACAACTTCTATGCCGAAGCCGGGCATGGGTTTGCTGAGCATGTGTATGAAAACCTGCAGCAGAAAAATACCGCATGATTTACGCGCGCTTCGTTACTGAAGCAGATATCGAAGCGCTGGTCACGCTGCTAAAGCAACACTATAAAAATATTGAGTGGGGTCAGCAGGGGGAAGATTGGATCTGGATTTATCGCGCTGATATGAAAGTGGAAATTGATAATTTCACGGCCATGATTCATGAAATTAAATCGCCTTCGCAAAATAGGCGTCTGGTAAGACAGGTTATTACCAAGCTTTCAGAGCACTACGAATTAGATGTGCTGTCTGAGCCAATGCTGGAAGCGCATGAAGAGTAATTGCCTTCCATAATCTAAGGATAAAAAGGCCTGCTTAAAGGCAGGCCTAATGTATTAAGTGGATGTTGTACTACTTTTGCGGGGCATCCGAATAAACATAATTAATGCGAAAACTACCAGGCCAACAATAATCTGAGACCCGTGAAAGACTTGTAGTGACCGCTCCAGAACCTCATCAGAAGATGAGAAACTGCCCCAGATAAAGTGGATAATCTCATTTAGATATTGAGCGGTTAATAGTCGAGTACCATAAACTGCTATAGCCGTAGCTGTGGCAGCAATAATAAGACGATTTATTTTACTTCCCAAAACCATACCTCCTTGGCCTTACCATATACACCGGACTGCAAGATCGTTTCAGTAAACCACACTTGAGATCTTGCATCTGTGAGGCGGTTAAGATTCCAAAGGTCAATATGGTCGCCAGATGAATTCCCTGTACCTTCTTCATTTGGTCTAACCCAATAATCCTTGAAGAAAATTATCCCTGTCTTACCTTTAAGTTTTTTGCCAATTTCTTTCGGGGGAACCTTTTCGATAGGAGATAAGTGTTTCAGTTTTGCTTCACTTAGTCCTATAGCAAGCTCTTCAGCTGCAAGTACATGCCCCTTACCTTTGTGACCTTCTTCCCAACAGTGTCGGCTTTGGGGAACTAGTTTGGTCGTATCAATGTTGCAGGCAGTGAGTGCTGTGCCAAGGCGCATGGCACATTGATTGGCAAATCTGGGGATCCCATCTTTTTTTAGGCAGGGTTTACCGGCCTTGGTAACTGTAGGGTGGGCATTCCATAAAGTGGAAAACTTTAACATTGAAGAATCCTTTCTATTCAATATATCAAAGGCGATAGTAGCAGACTCAATACAACCTCTTTAACGAAAAGAGCATAAGTTACTGAAAATCATACTTTGTAATTAGGAGGCTGGTGTGAAGCTGAGATGAGTACAGGTTTGGGAGGGTTAACGTAATTTGGATAAAGACAGGAGATGGCCCGCCCTAGAGGATTCGAACCTCTGACCTTCGCCTCCGGAGGGCGACGCTCTATCCAGCTGAGCTAAGGGCGGTTAGACGGCGCCATAATACGCATCTAGGCCCTATGAGTCCATGGTTTTTACTGGGTGAGGTTGGGCTAGAGGGGACTAGAAAAGCCCCCTGCGCTACGGCGGGTGATTACATCACCACTTCAATCAAACGCGGCCCTTTGGTGCTCATCGCTTCTTTAAACTGCGCTTCAAACTCCTCAATGGTTTTGGCCTGAGAAGCTTTAACGCCCATCCCCTCAGCAATCTTGGTCCACTCCAAGCCTGGGTTGTTTAGGCTCAGCATGGATTGCGCACGTTCACCGGGGTTTTCCACACCCACTCGCATCAATTCCAGATTCAGCACGGCGTAGCTGCTGTTGTTGTAGATCACCACACACACATCCAGATTCTCGCGGGCCATGGTCCACAGGGACTGGTTGGTGTACATGGCGCTACCGTCGGCTTGCAGGTTGATGACTTTGCGATCCGGGCAGGCTACCGCTGCACCCAGGGCTAGTGGCAGGCCTTGGCCAATAGCACCACCGGTCAGGGTCATCCAATCGTGGGGGGCGGCGGCATCGTGGTAGCCGTAGGAGAAGATACCGGAGGTGTTGGATTCATCGGAGACGATGGCTTGCTCGGGCATATAGTTGGCGATAACAGCGCCCACGGCTTCACCGGTCAGTGGGCCTTCTTTGGGGATTTCTGGCAGCTCGGGATCCGGTTGGGCTTCATAGGCTGGCGCTTCGAGGGCTTCCGCCAGGGCTTCCAGGGCGGCGATTTGATCCTGAATCGGTGTGGCCAGGGTTTGCACATTACAGTCTTCAGCCCACAGTGTGCTGGGTTTTTCCGGGTAGGCGAAGAAGGATACCGGGGCTTTGGTGCCGATTACGATCAGATCCTTTATGTCTTTAATGGTGTCTGAGGCAAACTCTGCCAGGTAAGGTAGGCGCTCAATGGTTGGGCGGCCACGACCGCGCTGGATGCGGGCGGGGAAAACTTCGGAAATAATCCGCGCGCCGGTAGCTGCGGCAATACGGCAGGCGGCTTTTAGGCCGTCTTCACGCAGGGCTTTGCCGCCTACAAACAAGCAGGCGCTATCGCTGTTGCGCAGTGTCTCGGCAATTTGGCTGATGGTTTCATCGCTGGCCTTTTCCGGTGCGGGAATCGCGGGGGCTGGTACTGGCTCGGCACCTTCGGTCCAGGCGTAGTTAGCTGGCACAATCAAGTTGGCCGAGCGGCCTTGGTAAGACGCAGCTACAGCATCGGCGCCATCCTGGGCCATGCTGGTGTGGGATTCACTGGTACGGTTCCAGTCACTGGTCAGGGCGATATGGCCAGGCACATCGGAGGTGAGTGGCGCATCCAGTGGCAGATGGTAGGTGGCGTGATCACCGACAATATTCACAATGGGGGTGAAGGCTCGTTTGGCATTGTGCAGGTTAGCCATGCCGTTGGAAAAACCGGAGCCCAGGTGCAGCAGGGTGGCGGCGGGTTTGTCGGCCATGCGGCCGTAGCCGTCGGCAGCACCGGTTACCACACCTTCAAACAGGCCCAGAATCGGGCGCATACCGGGAATCTTGTCGATGGCCGCCACCAACTGCATTTCCGAGGTGCCAGGGTTGGCAAAGCACACTTCCACATCGCTATCGATCAGGGTTTGTAACAGGGCTTCTGCACCATTCATACTCTCACTCCAATATCATTCATTGTCATTCTGTATAGATTCTCTATAGCCTTAAGGTAGTAGAATGGCTGGCATTAAACGAGAGCCGAGCGTGACAGCCCCTAGCAATTAATGACAGGGCATTGGTGGCAAGAAACTTTATGACGCAATCTTCACAACAATCATCGTTATCCGGATGGGTGCAGGCCATTGTCCGTGGTCTGGAAGACAGCGGTGTAGATACTCAGTCACTGTTCCGCGAGCTGGGGATGGAGGTTGAGCACCTCAATGGCCTGGATTACCGCTTTGATCAGGAGCAAGTCACGCGGCTGTGGCTGCGGGCGGAAGAGCTCAGTGGTGACCCCAATTTAGGCTTAAAAGCCGCAATGCATTTACGGCCGCAAAACCTGCATGCTGTGGGTTATGCCATGAGTTGCAGCGCTACGGTGAGGGATGCCTGGCAACGTTTTGTGCGCTTTCGCCACCTGTTGGCGGATTCGGCAACTCTGGATCTGGTTGAAGAGGCCGATTGTTATCGTTTGACCCTGAGTATCGAAACCCTGGGGCTGCCGGCTGCCGCTTCGGCCTACGATTTAAGCATGGCTGGAGCCGTTAATTTGGCGCGCTGGATTTTGGATGACAACACGGTCGCCCCCTTATCTGTAGGCTTCAGTCATGCCGCGCCGGGCGATGACAGTATGTTCCGTGAGTTTTTTGCCTGCCCGGTACGGTTCGATCAACCGCAAACCGAGATGCGGTTTACCAAAAGCCTACTTGAGAGATCCGTGCCCACCGCCAATGAAGAGCTGGCCAGCGTACTGGATGACCTGTCGGCCAAGTATTTGGGTAAACGTATGGAAGGCTCTTTCGCCCAACAAGTGCGAGATTGCCTGATCACGCTGCTGCCCAAAGGTGAGCCCAGCAAGGCCGCCGTGGCAGAGGCCTTGCAGCTCAACCAGCGTACCCTGTTACGCCGTCTGCAAAGTGAAAATACCACCTATCAGGCCATACTGGATCAGCTGCGGGAGGAGATGGCCTACGGTTACCTCAAGCGTCAGGATATCTCACTGGAAGAGGCTGCTTACTTACTGGGCTTTTCCGATGTCAGCACCTTTTCCCGTGCCTTTCGTCGCTGGACAGGCAAGAGCCCCGGCCAGTGGCGCAGCCTGTCGAGCTGAGCTAATTTTCGAGCATTGCCCCGGCACAATTCCCTCACTTGCATAAGGTTTTTTGCTTATGGCGGTTTTTCGCTATAATGCCGCCCAATTTAAGAAAACCCTTTGAGGATGACACCGTGAGCCAACTGAAAAAACTGACCGCTGCAGCGGCTGCATGCCTGGGCCTGGCCCTGTCTGTAACCAGCTTTGCTGCTTCTGACCTGACCGAAGCCCTGCAAGAGCGCATCAAGCCTGTGGGCGAAGTGTGCATGGAAGGCAGTGACTGTGCTGCGGCACCGGTAGCAGCGGGTGGCGGCGAGCCTCGCAGTGGTGCTGATGTATACACCACCAAATGTGCAGCTTGTCACGGTACTGGCGCTGCTGGTGCGCCTAAGTTCGGCGCTGCTGGCGACTGGGCTCCTCGCGTAGGTAAAGGCATGGATACTTTGTACACCAACGCCATCAGCGGTTTCAACGGCATGCCTGCCAAAGGCCTGTGCATGGACTGTTCTGATGATGAGCTGAAAGCCGCCGTTGATCACATGGTAGACGGCAGCAAATAAGATTGCCGATTACGAGAAAAGCCGCTGAAGTCACCTTCAGCGGCTTTTTTGTGTCTGGCGAAAGAGTTACTGAATGGCTCGGGGCCATTAACCGCCGATTCAGCTTAGCTCGATATCATAATCCATGATCACGGGCATATGGCTGGAGAACTGTTGGTTCTTGTAAACAACCCCGTACTCCACTCGGCCTTTGAGGTTGTTGGAGGTTACCTGATAATCGGTACGCCAGCCGTCGCCTTTGCCGGCTTCGCCTGCTGGCCACCAGGTGTACTCGTCGGAATCCTTATTAACCCGGCGGAAGGCATCAACGTAGCCCAACTGGTTAAACAGCTGGTCCATCCATTGTTGCTCATGGGGCAGGAAGCCGGAGTTGCTGTCGTTGTCCTGCCAGTTTTGTACGTCCTGGCGGCGGTGAGCCATCGCCCAGTTGCCACAGAAGATATAATCCCGGCGCTTGCGGGTAATCTTGTTGAGGTGGGCCTGGAAATCATCAAAGAATTTGATTTTCACTTCCTGGCTTTCCAATTCACTGGTGGCTGAAGGCGCCAACAGTGAGCCGACACTGATATGCTCGAAGTCGGCCTGGAGGTAGCGGCCCTCCATATCAACACCGCTGGAAAAACCCAAGCCGTAGATCAGGGCCTTGGGCTGATGACGGGTATAGATGGCAACACCGTTGTAATGTTCGATGCCGGAGTCGAAAAAATAGGCGAAATAGCCGTCCAGGTGAAACGGCTCAGTATCAACTTCGTATTCCTGGGCGCGCAGGTCTTGCAGGCAGATGATGTCGGCATCCTGCTCAGCAAGCCATGTGTACAACCCTCTTTGCGCAGCCTGATGTATACCGTCTACGCTAAGACTTATAATTCGCATATTAGCCCCTTAATTGCGGACTGTGTATGATACCCGAGCTTTATGCTTTTTTGTTAGTAGTATCATTTTTGTGATTATGGTTTTGTTAATATAGTTGGTTAAAAAACCATCACCGACGCCGAGGAGCGCGTTGGATAAAATGCCGAGGTTATTTTTTATATTGTTAACCTGGGCTTTACCGAGGTCATCACGCCGGAAGAGGCGTGTGAAAAGTGACCTGATTTTTTAAAGTTAGAACATTTACAGGAATATGCCATGCAGCAGTACCAGCGTGACTTCATCGAGCTGGCCATTAAACACGAAGCTCTGTGTTTTGGAGAATTCACCCTTAAGTCCGGTCGTACCAGCCCTTACTTTTTTAATGCCGGTAAATTTCAAACCGGTAGCGCCCTGGCCGCGCTGGGACGCTTTTACGCCGATGCTATTGTGGACGCGGGTTTGGATTACGATGTGGTGTTTGGCCCTGCCTACAAGGGTATCCCATTGGCGGCAACCACCGCGGTAGCATTGGCCGATGGCCATCAACAGGACAAGCCCTACTGCTTTAACCGCAAAGAGGCCAAAGACCACGGTGAAGGTGGTAATCTGGTAGGTGCGCCACTGGATGGTAAGATCCTGATTATTGACGATGTCATCACTGCCGGTACTGCCGTGCGCGAAGTGATGAGTATTATTGAAGCCGCCGGCGCCAAACCTGCTGCCGTGGTGATTGGCTTAAATCGCCAGGAGAAGGGCAAAGGTGAATTATCGGCGATTCAGGAAGTCGAAAAGGAATACGGTATTCCTGTTGTCAGCATTGTGAAGCTCGATGACATTATCAGCTTCCTGGAAGAGAAAGGTGGGCAGGATGAGATGGTTGCGGCCATTCGTGCTTACCGTGAACAGTATGGTGTAAGTTAAAATCCGATCTTAAGGCGTATGAAGTTGATCAAGCGGCTATCGAATAAACAAACTCTAAGCTCGCTGCTGCAAGCAGGTGTGTTGGGTGTGTGTATAACATTGGCGCCAGCCTTAAGTCAGGCGGCTGAGCGTGTGCTTTATCGCTATGTCAACGAAAAGGGGGTTAAGGTAATGAATCATTCCATACCCCCTGAGTACGCCCAGAAAGGCTATGAAGTTGTTACGCCATCCGGCAAAGTGATTAAAGTTGTGCCGCCGGCAATCAGCAGAGAAGAAGCCGCAAAACGCAATGCGCAAAAAGCTGAAGCTGATCGCTTAGCGGAGTGGGATGCCAAACTGACCCGCCGTTACAGCCGTGTTGCCGATATTGAAGCGGCGAAAAAGCGCAAACTGCAGGAGCTGGAAGGCAATATCACGATTCTGGAAGGTAACCTCAGAGGCTTGAAAAGCCAGGTTGCCCAACAGCAAGGCCGTGCCGCTGACAGTGAACGCGCAGGTCGCCAAGTGCCTGAGGCGGTTATCAATACCATTAAAGCACTTGAGGAAGAAGTAGCTATTACCGAATTCCAGATTTCCCAGCGTCGTGAGGAATACAACGAAATCGCCGCACGCTTCGATCGCGATATCGAGCGCTTCCGCGTGATTCGCCCAGGCAGTTAAGCTTTAACTGCCTGTCCTGCCTTTATAAAAATCTTATAAATATAAGCCCGACCTAATTAACCAAAGGAGTGTCCTCATGTCGCACCAAGCGATTTTTGCCCCCATGTTATGCCTGTTTTTAGTGACTGCCGTTGTGTGGGTGCTGTTATTGATTCGTCGTTTAGGTTACTTCAGTGCCAATAAAATTCATCCGCAATCGGTGCCAACGCCGGATGCGGTTAAAGCTGCGGTACCTGAAAAGGTTCAGGTGGTGGGGAATAACCTGATCAACCTGTTCGAGTTACCGATGATCTTCTATGGGTTAACGCTGGTGGTAGCCATCGCAGGTATTGCCGATGACTGGTTTATTCGAGGTGCTTGGGCGTTTGTGGGTTTGCGTGCGCTGCACAGTGTTGTGCATTGTACCTACAACAAAGTGATGCACCGGTTTATGGTGTATGTGGTATCTAGCTTGGTGCTGTGGGCGTTGGTGATTAAGGTAGTGCTGCAGTTGGGTGTGCTTTAAGTTTATCCTGCCGTTTTATCCGGGGTCTGACCAGCAGGGTCAGACCCCTTGCTTCCGTTTTCCTTTCTCTTGCTTTTACCAGCCTTCTACGCCCGACATATCAGGTAACTGGTGGGCAATGCCTTTGTGGCAGTCGATACAGGTTTTCTCGCCGCTGGCTAATGCGGAAGAATGCATGTCTACCGCACGTGGGCTTTGGCGCGTGAAATCCATAAAATCAAATTCATGACAGTTGCGGCACTCGCGGGAGTTGTTGGCTTTTAGGCGCGCCCACTCGTGTTCGGCCAGGCGTCGACGGTTGGCCTCAAATTTTTCTCGGGTGTTGATGGTGCCAAAGATCTTGCCCCACACCTCTTTTGAGGCCGCCATCTTGCGGGCCATTTTGTACGTCCAGTCGTGGGGTACATGGCAGTCGGAGCACTTGGCACGTACGCCGGAACGATTGGAAAAGTGAATAGTATCCTTCAGTTCCACATACACGTTATCACGCATTTCGTGACAGCCAGTACAGAAGGTTTGTGTATTGGTGAATTCCATGGCGGTGTTAAATGCACCCCAGAACATTATCCCGGCGATAAAGCCGCCCATGGTTAAAAACCCCAGGCTGTAATGCACGCTGGGGCGGTTGAGCACCTTCCAGTATTGTTTTAACCAATTCATGTTAGGCCCCTATTATTTATTGCTTGCGCAGTAATTTATCGACATCAATAAACTGGTTGGTAACCAGAGGCTTGGCATTGGTTTGTGTCACATGGCATTGATTGCAGAAGTAGCGTCGGGGCGATACGTCGGCAAGGAAGTTACCATCGCGATCCATATAGTGTGTGACACTGATCATCGGCGCCTGGGATTCCTCCGTCAATCGGCGGCTGTGACAGGATAGACACTTGTTAGCATTCTTATCCACTTGGTAGTTGTCGGTTTTGTGAGGAACCAGCGGCGGCTGCATGGGATAAGCCCGCTTTTGTTTTATATCGGTATTCTCAACCTTGGGGATGGCTGGTGCTTTGGGTTCAAAATTAATAGGTTGGTTTCCGCGTACGTTGGCGATGTCCTGTTGATTGGTTATGTCTTGGGCGTAGGTCTGCCAGTCTAGTTGCCCTCCGACTATTCCTCCTACGCTAAATGCCAGTACCAGCAGGCTACAAAATACGAAATTTTTCATCGTTCTTTTCCTCTTAGGCCTTGCTGATTTTGACAGCGCATTTTTTGAAATCAGTTTGTTTGGAGATCGGATCGGTGGCATCCAGCGTGACTTTATTGATCAGCTGGCTGGCATCAAACCAGGCGACAAATACCAAGCCTACAGGAGGTTTATTGCGGCCACGCGTTTCTACGCGGGTACGAATTTCACCGCGCCTTGAGGTTACTTTGATTTCATCGCCACGACGTAAACCGCGTTTTGTGGCATCGTCCGGATGCATATAACACACCGCATTCGGTACGGCTTTATGCAACTCGGGTACTCGCTGTGTCATGGAACCTGAATGCCAGTGTTCCAGCACTCGGCCGGTACATAACCACAGATCGTATTCTTCATCGGGGGCTTCTGCCGGCGGTTCATAGGGCAGGGCGAATATCAGTGCGCGATTATCGGGCTTGCCATAAAACTGGAAGCCGGCGCCTTTTTCTACATAGGGGTCAGAGCCTTCCCTATAGCGCCACAGGGTTTCTTTACCATCGACGACTGGCCAACGCAGGCCGCGCTCTTCATGGTAGCGATCAAAGGGAGCAAGGTCGTGGCCGTGGTCACGGCCGAACTCAGCGTATTCTTCAAACAGGCCTTTTTGAATATAAAAGCCAAAATCCTTGGCTTCCTGGTTGTTGTAATCCGGTGATATTTCTTCCAGTGGATATTTGTTGGCGCGGCCATTGGCAAACAACACTTCGTAAAGTGTTTTACCTTTGTAGCCGGGGTTGGCGTTTAGTGTTTCCGCTGGCCAGACTTCATCGGTGGTAAAACGTTTGGAAAATTCCACCAGTTGCCACAGATCGGACTTGGCTTCTCCCGGTGCATCAATCATTTGGTACCAGAATTGTGTGCGCCGCTCGGCATTGCCGTAGGCGCCTTCTTTTTCTACCCACATGGCGGTGGGCAAAATTAAATCCGCTGTTTGGGCTGTAACAGTAGGGTAAGCATCGGAGACCACAATAAAGTTTTTAGGATTACGATAACCGGGATAACCTTCTTCATTAATATTGGCTGCAGCCTGCATATTGTTGTTCACTTGCACCCAATACACATTCATGTCGCCGTCTTTTAATTTCCGGTTGTGCAGTACGGCGTGGTAACCGGGTTTGGGCGGGATATGGTCTTTGGGCAGTTGCCAGATCTTTTCCGCCATAGCCCGGTGTTTGGGATTGGCGACAACCATATCGGCGGGCAAACGATGGGAGAAGGTGCCGACTTCACGTGCAGTACCACAGGCTGACGGTTGGCCGGTTAAGGAGAAGGGGCTATTGCCCGGTGTGGCAATCTTGCCGGTCAGTAAGTGAATATTGTAAATCAGGTTATTACACCAAACCCCGCGGGTGTGCTGGTTAAAACCCATGGTCCAGAAAGACGTGACTTTGGTTTTTGGATCTGCATAGAGTTCGGCGAGTTTTTCCAGATCCTCTTTCGAGACGCCAGACAGTTCGCTGACATAGTCAGCGGTATATTTGCTGACGAATTTTTTAAATTCCCTAAAACTGATTTTTTTCGAACCACCGGCTTTGTCTGCGTTTTTGGCTTGCTGTTGCAACGGATGTTCGGGGCGCAAACCGTAACCGATATCGTCATTGCCTTTAACAAACTTGGTGTGCTTGTCGACAAAGTCCTTATTCACCCGGCCGGTTTTAATAATGTAATGCGCGATATAGTTAAGAATGGCCAAGTCTGTTTGCGGTTCAAAAATAATGCCTTGATCGGCCAGGTCATAACAGCGGTGTTTATAGGTGGACAGCACAGACACTTTAACGTGGTCTGCACTTAAGCGACGGTCGGTCACTCGCGTCCAGAGGATAGGATGCATCTCTGCCATATTGGAACCCCAAAGCACAAAGGCGTCGGCGGCTTCAATATCGTCGTAGCAGCCCATGGGTTCATCAATGCCAAAGGTGCGCATAAAACCTGCCACCGCCGATGCCATACAATGGCGGGCGTTGGGCTCAATATTGTTAGAGCGGAAGCCGGCTTTCATTAATTTAACCGCGGCATAACCTTCCCACACTGTCCATTGCCCGGAGCCAAACATACCAATGCCACTGGGGCCTTTTTCTTTCAGTGTGGCTTTATATTTTTCTGCCATGACATCAAAGGCTTCATCCCAGCTGACTTCTTCAAAGCTGCCGTTTTTGTCGTACTTGCCGTTTGTTTTTCGCAGCAAAGGTTTGGTCAAGCGATCTTCGCCGTACATGATTTTTGACAGGAAGTAACCTTTAACGCAATTTAGGCCTTTATTCACTTCGCACTTAATATCACCGTGGGTGGCCACCACCTTGCCTTCTTTAGTGGCAACGTTAACGCTGCAACCCGTGCCGCAAAAACGGCAGGGAGCCTTGGACCACTTCAATTGGGTTTGGCTCGAACTGGTTATTAAATTGCTGGCGTTGGCTGGCGCCTGCAGGCCGGCAGCAGCGGCAGCCATGGCGACGGCATTGGCTTTAATATAATCGCGACGGTTGAGTTCCATAATGTGCCTCGCAGTGAGTGCGTCAGTAACGGGTTATTCGGTAACGGCGTAAGCCAGCGTGGATGTATCATCCTGTTGATGGAAAACCATCTGCACCGACAGGGTGCCTTCCAGCAGTCGGATAGTGTCCATATGTTCGGATAGTTCAGCTGTGGAGTTGCCTTCAACCGTCACCACCAACTTGGCATGGTTATCATCGGTATGAACTTCTGCGTTGGGCATGGCTTCAATCTGCTGACGCAACTGCAGAAATTGTTCCGGCTGGCAGTAAACCACCAGACTGGCGACATGCCATTCCGGAGGGCTGGCGTTGTTATGTTGGTCCGCGGGTATCATGGGTTTTCTCCTTTGCAGCATCCGTTGAAAGCGGTTGCAAGGCGATGGCCTGGCTTGGGCAGCTGGCGGCGCAATCACCACAGGCAGTACACAGGGTTGTATTCACGGTTGGGTTGGCCGGTTGGCCTAAAGTGGGACGTAAGTTGATCGCCTCTTCCGGGCAGATTTCTTTACAGGTAAAACACACAATGCCTTGCCGGCTCAGGCAGGCAGAAGTGATGCTGGCAACAAGCGGTGATGTTGCCGGTGGCGATACAGGCGCTTTGCCGAGTTGGCTGAAGCGCCCGCGTAACAGTTGGCGGCGGCTTATATCTATGCCTTCTGTCGTTGTGGTTTCTATTTCCATGGTTTCTGCTTCCAGGTGCTTAACCGTCTAGGGGTTAATGGAACATGGACTAATAGGAGGGTGGCCCCAGGATTAATTGGGCCATCCAGACAAAGAAACCAAACCCACCGACCAGCACGATGGAGAGGATGGGGAACAAAAACACCACGATAAACAGAAACAGGCGGAATTCCTGATGCTTGGTGAGGCTGTCTTCTTCAGGGGTGGACACAGCGCTTCTCCTTTCTACCACAATCCTGTTAGTGCCCTATTCAACGGGAATAAGGTTACAGATTTGAGTGTAGACCATTAAGAAATGGTAATAAGGATTGGGGCGCCATTCCTGGATCCCCGTTTTCACGGGGATGGCGTTAGAGAGATTTTGCTAGCTAAGCGCTTTCATCATGAATTTCACTGGGCTTGCCCATAAGTCCTCGCAGTTTATCCCGCAATTGCTCTGCGCTGACATAGAGGGCCGGTACCAAAATTAAGGTTACGGTGGTGGCGAACATCACCCCAAACGACAGGGAGATCACCATGGGAATCAGGAACTGTGCCTGGGTACTGGTTTCCGCCATGATCGGGGTCAGGCCAATAAAGGTGGTTAACGAGGTAAGGATGATTGGCCGGAAGCGATCTCGGCCAGCCATCATCACGGCCTGCAGTGATGCGTGGCCTTCCTTGCGTAACTGGTTGATACGGTCGAGCAACACCAGGTTATCGTTTACCACAACCCCGGCACAGGCGAAGAACCCCAGCATCGACATCATGCTGACTTCACGGCCCATAATGGCGTGGCCAATCACCGCACCCATAAAGCCAAAGGGAATGGCGGTGAGGATGAGTAAGGGTTGCCAATAGGAACGGAAGGCAACCGCCATCAAACCGTAAATAGCCACCATGGCCAGGCCGAAGTTTTGCACGGCACTGACCATAAAGGTGTTTTCCTCTTTCATATCCCCTTCAATGGTCAGCGTCAGGCCGGGGTATTCGCTTTGCCATTGGCTGAGGTTGCGTTTGAAGAGATCCATCACCAGCATGGTGGCATCACTGGTGCCTGGTGCTACGTCGGCACTGATGGTGATACTGCGTTTGCGATCCACGCGATCAATGGTGGTGTAACCGGGCACAAAGTCGATCTCGGCTACCGCATCGAGGGGGATTTCACGTTGGTCCTGGGTGCGGATGCGCATATCGGATAGCTGGTCGATATTATCCCGCTCGCCTTCCGGGTAGCGGACCATGACTTTGACATCTTCATTGCCGCGAGGAATACGCTGGGCCTCTTCACCGTAGAACCCCTGGCGTACCTGGCGGGCGATATCGGCCAGACCCAGGCCCAGGGTTTCGGCGTGGGATTTAAGATCCAGCTCGATCTCTGTGCGCGCAGCGGTATGGGTATCTTTGATATCAAACACGCCGGGGTAGTGGCTGAGCTTTTCTTTAACGGCCTCGACCGCGGCGGTGAGGTTGTCCTGGTTACTGTCATTGATAGTCAGGCGCAGATTAATATCCTTCGAGCGACTGTTGATGGTGTAACTGATATCAATATCTTCGGCTTCCGGTAAATCACCGATTTGTTCGCGCCACTGTTTGGCCACTTGCTCGGCGCTGACTTCCCGGTTTTCGGCTCGTACCAGCGCCAGGGCGATAACGATATTGTTGTCGTAACCCCAGGACTGTAAATCCTGAATAAAAGGCTGGCCGTCATTAAGTTCGCTGAGCTGACCGTTGGATTGCAGTTTTACCACCGCAGATTCTACTTGCTTAAGCACCTTGTCGGTCTGCGAGAAGGGGGTGCCCTCGGGCAGGGTTATGCGCGCCTGCAGAAAATCCGACGGCACCACAGGCATAAAGGTACGAGTCAGCCAGCCGCCGTTGTAGATGGCCACCGACAGGGCAAAAGCCACCACAAACACACTGATGGTCGCTGACTTGTTATTCAGCATGTGCTCAAGGCGGGGCAGGTAAACCTTGTCGGAAAAGTGCAGCATGGTGGCCGACAGCTTTTCGCGTAGCAGTTCGAGGCGGCGAAAAATAGCGATGGAGCTGCTGGGTTGTTCTGGTTTCAGGTGGGACAGGTGCGAAGGCAGAATCAGCAGCGATTCTACCAGCGAGAAAAATAGTGCCAGGATCACCACAACGGGAATGGCATAACTTATATCGCCCATGGTCCCCGGTACGCCCAGAATGGGCATAAAGAAGATCATGGTACTGATGACGGCAAAGGATACCGGCTTACCCACCAGCTTGGCGCCACTGGCCGCAGCGGCATTACCCTTCAAGCCGTGTTGTTGGCGCGAGTAAATACTCTCGCCGACGATAATCGCATCGTCCACCACAATCCCCAGCACCAGCAGAAAGGCAAACAGGGAAATCATATTCAGGCTAACACCAGCGTAGGGCAGCAGCCAGAAGGCCCCCATAAAGGCGATCGCAATGCCCACGCAAACCCAGAAGGCCAGCGCCGGGCGCAGGAACAGCATCAGCACAATAAATACCAGGATCAAACCGCTGATGGAGTTCTTCAACAGCAGGTTCATACGGCCTTTAAAGACGTGGGACCAATCGCCCCAGATTCTGGCCTCAATGCCCGGTGGCAGCTGCAGGGTTTGTACATATTCCTCCACCGAGGCGGAGGCGGCGAGAATATCCGGGTTATCGGTGATGTAGAGTTTTAAGAATACGGCGGGCTTGCCGTTGAAGTGGGCAATTAAATCCTGATCGGCAAAGCCGTCGGTAATGGTGGCGATATCGCCCAGATAAAGCTTGGCACCGTCCTCGCGGCTCTCGACGACAATATTGGCAAAGTCAGACGCCTGGTAGGCCTGACCACGGGTCTGTAGCTGTATGTCGCCGCGCTCGGATTTAATCACACCGGCAGGCAGGTTCAGCGATGATTGGCGAATGGCATTGACCACCTGCTCAAAACTGAGGTTGTAGTGGCGCAGGGTATTTTCCGATACCTCAATGGCCATCTCGTCGGGGCGGGTGGCGTTGATATCCACCATGGATACTGTTGGCAGCAGTGTTAGTTGATCGCGCAGGTTTTCACCGGCAGTTTTCAAGGCAGATTCTTCTACATCACCATAGAGGGCAATGCTCATCACTTCACTGCGCCACAGCAGCTCGGTGACCTGCGGGCGTTCGGCTTCAGTAGGAAAGGTGGGGATGGCATCAACCCGGGTTTTAATATTGTTAAGCAGGCGCTGGGTATCGAAGCCGTGGGTAACTTCTACTGTAACCTGGCCGCTGGCCAGACGGGCGACAGAGGTGATCTCCTTGATGCCGTCGAGATCGGCAATGGCTTCCTCGATGCGCTTAACAATCAGCTCCTCCACCTCCTGTGGGCCGGCGCCCGGGTAGGGCACCGAGACTTGAATCCGATCGGTAGAGACCCGCGGGAAGACTTCTTTGTCGAGCTTATTGATATTTATCAGGCCACCGATAAGGATCATGGCCATCAGTAGATTGGCGGCAATCGGGTTTTCCACAAACCATTGAATAAGGCGATTCACAGCGGCTTACCCCTCGGCAATTAAATCGTGGCCGGACGCTTCTATGGGCTCCTTTGCCTCCGACAGGGGGGTAACCACAATACCTTCAGACAGATAGCTTTGGCGTTCGATCACAATGGGGGTGCCGGAAGTTATCTCGGCCTGGATCCAGGCGGTATTGGCATCGGTATGTAAAACATTCACGGTTTGCTGGTGAGCGCGCTGCTGGTCATCCAGCACATAAATTTGATCACCCTTAAACAGCGCCTGTTTGGGAATCGAGATGACATTGTCCAACTCGCGACCGCGGATTTCCGCTTCCACAAACAGGCCAACAATCAGCGGCACCTGGGTTGAACCCGGGTTGGCCACAAAGGGGTCAACCACCTCGGCCACCGCATAGTAGAGGCGCGAGCGGGTATCAATACTGGCGTCAGTTCGCGCAATGCGGCCCTGCCATTGATATTGCTTACCGGCAATGGTGCCCTTGATGGTGACTTCCGGGCCCTGTTTGAGCTCACCACCACGGAAACCCAACGGCAGATCCAACAGCGCTGCCTGACGGTCAGTTACCGACAAACGAATTTCCGCTACGCTGGTATCGTACACAGTGGCAATGCGGCTGCCAGGGGTAACATATTGGCCCAGGTCCACCAGGGTTTCCCGCACCCGGCCGTTAAACGGTACGCTGATCTTGGTGCGCTGCAAGTCCAGTTTGGCCTGGTCGCGCTCGGCCTTGGCCGAGGCCAAATTCGCTTCTGCTGCAGCGACTTGTGGCTTTCGCAGGAACAGGTCGTTGGCATCGTCATTGCCAAGATCACGCCATTCCCGCCGGGCCTGACGCGCCTGGCCACGGTTGGTGGCTAGATCCTGTTGCGCCTGAGCAACACGGGCATTGGCGCGGATAGAGGCCAGCTCATAGTCCCGCGGATCAATATTCACCAGCGGTGTGCCTTCGCTAAAAAAGCCGCCGTTAACAAAGTTATCAGACACCTCGGTAATGCGGCCTGCCACCTGCGCTACCAGATCAATTTCTCGTTTAGGGGCCACCGTGCCCTGGCTGCGTACCGTTAGCACTTCGGTTTTGGGGGTGGCTAACACCACATTGACCTGGATGGGCTTGGGCGCAGTGGGTGCTATGGGTTCGGGATTGGGGTGCAAGGTGGCAACAGCCAGGACCAGAAGAGCCCCTACCAGCAGAATAATCACAAAAGCGGGAAGTTTGGTGAGAGAAGGCGGGACCTGCACAGTAGCTCCTTGCATACAAATTAGGCAATTTGTAAAAGTGTACTACCTCATTCGCCTTGGTGTCTCAGGGCTTTACGTTTTTTATCTCTAAGGGTGCTGATCGGTGTTTTTAATAGATATTCCAGTTGTTTTAGGGACAGGGTTCTCAGCCACAAACCCTGGCTAAAAACAAGACTGGTATCCCTGCGTAAATCGCGGATAATCGGGGCTTCAGAATAATAAATAGGCCGCAGCCCTGCGCGGGCCACGACCTATCCGCTATATACGATCTATACCGAAGTAGAGTTATCTTCCCCCCATGATAAAAAGCATCCCCCTTCGCATAGCCGAAGAATTGAGTACTCAGGAACGCCAGGTTACCGCCGCCATTGAATTGCTGGATGAAGGTGCCACCGTCCCCTTTATTGCCCGTTACCGGAAAGAGGTCACCGGCGGCCTGGATGATGGCCAGCTGCGTACCCTGGAAGAGCGTCTGCGCTACCTGCGTGAACTGGAAGAGCGCCGTGCCGCCATCCTCAAGAGCATTGCCGAGCAGGATAAGCTGACCCCGGAGCTGGAAGCGGAAATCGTCAGTGCCGATACCAAAAACCGCCTGGAAGACCTCTACTTACCCTACAAGCCCAAGCGTCGCACCAAGGCCATGATTGCCCGCGAAGCCGGCCTGCAGCCCCTGGCTGACGACCTGCTGGGTAACCCCGCCCTGGCTCCAGAAGAGGAAGCCCTCAAATATGTGGTGGGTGGCGAGTGCAACGATGACAGTGAAGAAGCCAAAAAGATCACCGACATCAAAGCCGCTTTGGACGGTGCCAAGTACATCCTGATGGAGCAATTCAGTGAAGACGCTGAACTGCTGGGTAAATTGCGTAGCTTCCTGAAACAGGAAGGTTCAGTATCCTCCCGCTTGATGGACGGCAAAGAATCCGAAGGTGCCAAGTTCCGCGATTACTTCGAATACGATGAGCCGCTGAAATCCGTACCATCCCACCGTGCCCTGGCCATCTTCCGTGGCCGCAACGAAGGCATTCTGACCATTGCCATCACTGTTGGTGACCCGGACGACAAACTGGCCGCTCACCCCTGTGAAGCCATGGTCGCCGATCACTGGGAAGTAACCGACCAAAACCGCCCGGCCGATAAGTGGTTGAGCGAAGTGGTGCGTTGGACCTGGCGAGTAAAACTGCTGTCGCATCTGGAAACCGATCTGCTCAGCGAGCTGCGTGAAGCCGCCGAAGAAGAAGCCATTAAAGTATTCGCCAGCAACCTGAAAGACTTGCTGCTGGCAGCCCCGGCTGGCCAGAAGGCCACCATCGGTTTGGACCCGGGCCTGCGTACCGGTTGTAAAGTGGCCGTGGTAGATGCCACCGGTAAAGTGCTGGATCACTGCGCCATCTTCCCAACCCCGCCGCAAAACAAGATTGTGGAATCCGAAGCCGTACTGCTGAACTTCTGCCGTAAATACGACGTCGGCCTGATTGCCATTGGTAACGGTACCGCCTCGCGCGAAACCGAAAAGTTTGTTGGCGATATGTTAAAAGCCAACTCCGATATCAAAGCGCAAAAAGTGGTGGTCAACGAAGCCGGTGCCTCGGTTTACTCGGCCTCTGAATTTGCCGCCAAAGAATTCCCTGATTTGGATGTCACCATCCGTGGTGCGATTTCTATTGCCCGCCGCCTGCAAGACCCGCTGGCCGAGCTGGTAAAAATCGAACCCAAGTCCATTGGTGTGGGCCAGTACCAGCACGATGTATCCCAGTCACAACTGGCGCGCTCTCTGGATGCCGTGGTAGAAGATTGTGTAAACGCCGTGGGGGTGGAAGTAAACACCGCCTCGGCACCACTGCTGGCCAAGGTATCGGGTTTGACCCAGTCTATCGCCAACAACATTGTCGACTTCCGTGATATGAACGGCGCCTTCACCAGCCGTGAAGCACTGAAGAAGGTTTCCCGCTTCGGCGAGAAAACTTTTGAGCAGGCAGCTGGATTCTTGCGCGTTGCCAATGGAGAAAACCCACTGGATTCCTCCGCGGTTCACCCGGAATCCTATTCCGTAGTAGAAGCCATTGCCGCGAAAAACGATCGCAATATGAAAGGCCTGATCGGCGACTCCGCCTTCCTGCGTTCATTAAAAGCTGCCGACTACACCAGTGAACAATTTGGTGTACCAACGGTAACTGACATCATCAGCGAACTGGACAAACCCGGCCGCGACCCGCGCCCGGAATTTAAAACTGCCCAGTTCCAGGAAGGCGTAGAAAAAATCTCCGACCTGACCCCAGGTATGATCCTCGAAGGCTCCGTAACCAACGTAACCAACTTCGGTGCTTTCGTTGACGTAGGTGTACACCAGGACGGTCTGGTACACATCTCAGCGCTGTCCAACACCTTCGTCAAGGATCCGCGTGATGTGGTGAAAGCCGGCGACATCGTTAAAGTCAAAGTCATGGAAGTAGATGTACCGCGTAAACGTATTGGCCTGTCCATGCGTTTGGACGACCAGCCTGGTGAAAAGGTGGAAGGCAAACGCGGCGGCGGTCGCCCCGGTGGCAACCAGGCGCCCAAGCAGCGTTCCTTTGGTGGCGGCAGCGATGCAGGTAATGGCCGGAAAGGTGGTGGTAATGCCGGTGGCGGTACTATGGCGGCCCTGTTTGCTGAAGCGCAGAACAAAAACAAAAATAAGAAAAAACGTTTTTGATTTTTGTGGCACGTTAGTGGCGTGCTACGAAGATAACTTCTTTGAAAGGCGACCTCGAAAGGGGTCGCCTTTTTTATTTCTAGCTAGCGCCCACTAACTTGTTGAAAGTGTGAGAGAATTCATTTAGGTTGGATTTCTGTTTTGGAGTTATACGTCACGGTGACGTAATTAATCACGTCATCGAGACATAGAATAAGTTGTTAGTGTTAATAGTGAACCTGAATACATACCAACTTAGAGAGTGAGAAGTGATTGAATTGCGTGAAGTATGGCTAAAATTTGGAACCTGTATTTATCAGGACTTTTTTGCCATCCATTCAGAGTTTTACGATGGAATACTGTTTGCATTAGAAGGTCTAAGTAATTCGGAGAAATTTGAACTCCTTAATTTCGTTCAGAGTGCTTTGCGTGGAAATCCATCTAATCAAGATCTAATTGATCTGTGGGGAAAGTCTGGAGCGTCAGATAGTTTGGTAAGCGATCAAATGTCTATCATTTATGAGGTGATTTTGAAGGCAATAGAAGCCAGCATAAAAGACACATGAAGACACAGATGATTTGGAAACGCTCAAAATACAAGTTCGAAAACACTAACAAGTCAAAGCAAAGGAACGCTGACGCGTCCTTTGTTTGAGGCGTTAGAAAACCAAAAAGGGAAATACTATGACAATAGAAAGTTCAGGAACGATCGATTTAATTGCTACTAACGATGAGAATAATACCGTGACACTTGCCATCTCTGATCATTTGGAGTGGAGCGATGAAAATAAAGTCGATATGCTCGCAGAAAAGATAGATTCGTATTTATATTATATTGACTCTGGCCAGCTTATAAAGGCTTATCCAGATGCAGAGGGTATGACAGTCAATATACTGCTAAAAAGTATGCACAAGCCCAATGAAATGGGCTCTATGATTATAGATAGTATTTCCGAGTCTCTAGAGGAAATAGATGTTAAATTTGAGTGTGAATATTAATGGTTTTCTAACAAGGGCAGGCAACATCGGCCGCAAAAAAACGCGGCCTGGACCTCGCTGCCGTTGCTACCAGCGTTAGCTTTCCGTAGGAGGCCGAATTATGGAGACCGAAACATGCTATATGTGTGATTCTGTTTCGACATCAGTTGAGCACGTACCTCCAAAATGTCTATTTCCTACACATAAAGATTCTGGTGCTAACTATCGTGTAAATCTGATTACTGTGCCTTCCTGCGAAAAGCATAATGGTGAGAAATCTCGTGATGATGAATTTCTCATGGTCAGTATTGCTGGGATTATTGGCAATAACTCAATTGGATATCAGCATTACAATGGAAAAATTCAAAGGGCATTGAAAAGAACTTCATATAAGTTGCTAGACAAAGTCTTCCTAAAAAAACAGATGTCTCGTGTGGGAGAGGAAAACGAATTTCTTGATATTCTATGGGGAACACCTGACTATACGCGGTTGATCAGTTGCTTTGAACATATAGCTATGGGGATATATCGCCATCACTTTGGCAAGAGATTTCAAGGGGAACTTAAGCCATATCTTGGCTTTCTTCATACAAACGAACAAAATCTTAAGGCATTTAAAGAATGGATGCAGCTTAAGGCTAATAAAGAGCTAGAAAATCAGCCTAAATATGGAAGTAATCAAGAGGTTTTTTATTATCAATACACGGTGCCTGATAAATTTGGCATTTACCTAGTCAGGTTATGTTTTTATGATAATGTCGACGTCTATGTGGCTCATATGCCTGTTACCTCTGAAAAACCATCTATGCTGGCGATGGAGTTATTGAACAGGGGTATAAAAACATACGTTCATGAAGATGGTAAGGTTTTCGAATTTAATTAAAGCTAACAAAGCCAGCCAGAGGGATTCCCAAACCACCGCTTCGCTCTGGTTTGGGAATCCCTCTGGCTGGCTTTAAATTTAAAATAAGAATCGTATGTTTGAATTAATATCAAATAATCCGAAGCTATTTTTAGCGGTGTTTACTCCTGCTACGTTATGCATCGGATACTTCTATAGAGATAGAAAAGAGAAGCAAGGGAATCTTAAGGCTGCCTTGTACATCATTCTAGAGATTTGGCATAGAATGGCAGTTTTGTACCGAAAAGACTTTGATTCCTACTTTGACGCTCTGACGGAAGAGGTAATAAAAAAAGTTCCAGAAGAAGAGTTTACGGAAGAGCAGAGAAAAGCAACCAAAGAGTATTTCACTCCTATTCTCAAGGACACTGCTCAGTCAGCTGCATTTTCAGATATTGAGCACTATCAAGAATCATTCGATGAAGCCGTAAAGCTTATAGCGCTCAATGACCCATTCTTTGCTTACAAAATTGGATCGGCTGGAAATACAAAGAAATTCCTTAAGACTCTAGATCAGTACCTCGAAACTGCTCTTGAGCCTTTAGAAGCTGAAGGTGGTGAGAGTCTAATCTTGTCAAAAACACTAAAGGAGCATTTGACTTCTCATGCTTCTATAGATGTTTTATCGGATTTAGAGAGAGATATTTATCAATTGTCCTTCAAAGTTAGCTTTTATTCCTATCTAAAGTCATTAATGGCTGTACGAAGGAGGAAAAAGAAATTGAAGGGCTTTAGTAAAAAAGAGATTGAGTTC
Source organism: Maricurvus nonylphenolicus (assembly GCF_042854845.1). Classification (GTDB taxonomy): domain Bacteria; phylum Pseudomonadota; class Gammaproteobacteria; order Pseudomonadales; family Cellvibrionaceae; genus Maricurvus; species Maricurvus nonylphenolicus. Next base: position 122,075 of record NZ_AP031498.1, read on the forward strand.
CTAGTGGGAAGTGTTCTTTTCCCTGCCATGGAAGAATTTAACAAACAAAGGCAGGCAACGCTTTGAGCGTTGAGGTTGTAGAAAAACTAAAGAGATTTTTGATAGATTAAAAGCTGCACATAAAATAGTGGGGTCTGACCCTAGGGTCAGACCCCAAAGGTACGCTATCGTAGCATTCGGTTGCTTTTGTCTTATCATGGCTGTGGTTTACATGTATCGAGTCGAGCTAGGTGTAGTTGAGATGTTATCAACGCCCTACGGTCAAGAGTATCAGCCTAGCCATGTGCAATAGCGCTTTAACAAGGAAAGGCAAAATCGCCCTGCGGGCTGGACGCGCTAACGCGCGCCTATGCATACGGCGTTAAGAGTCATGAAGAAATTTGAGATCGGAGAGACCTATTTTCAGCTAGGTTACTATGACCTGGAAGGCAAACTGCCGAGTATTAAAACGTTGGTATTTATTGGAATGGACGTCTTCAATGAGGAAGCAGTTGAAACATGGTGTTTCCAATGGGCATCATCAGTCGCCGAGTTTGGGCTATACCCAGAAGTCGAAAAAGGCTCTAATGTGGCGGTTGAACTTGTCACAGAGGAAACAATTCACGCTGTATTCACTAAAGACGAACTAATCTATCGCCTAGAGCAAGGCTTGGAAGCCTGGGCTAGTGAAGGCCCTTAACAAAGCCAAGCATCTGACGGCTTTTGGCGGCGTTAAGTTTACTGTAGGGAGAGAGAATTATTAAAACTCTAATTATTTGGATCGCAATTATCTCTGGGCTCGCAGGGTTTGGATATTTGAGCTTTGTAGAGATAGAAGGATTTTCACCTAATATATTTTATCTGATTGGATTCATGCTTTTTACTTTAGCTTTCATTCTTATGGTCTTGCATGATCCGCTAGAATATAGAGATAAAAATGAAGGTCATCATACATCTAATACGTACATTGACTCAGGTCATGACTGTGGGGAGTAGTTTAAAAAAAATGGTAAAAATAATGGGGTCTGACCCCACAGGCTCTTAAAGGCTGGCTCCTGTGGTGGTGTGTAGTACAATCGGTGCTTTTCCTACTTTTGTTTAAAGGGATTTATTATGCCATTCATACGTAAGAGTATTCTTGCTTTCCTGTGCATCTGTTTTTTTCTGGTTGGTTGTTCAGTGACCAATGAGTTTCAAGTTGCAACTTATGAGACCGCCGTAGAGAGAAAGTATCCTCCCATCAGTGTATTTCATAGTAGCCCGATTGAGTCATTTGTGGATGAATGTCAGACCTTTGATAAAGCATCCATAATGCAAACCTGTAATCTCAGAGCTGTGAATCTAGGGGCATTTCAAAAAGCGCTGAAGAATTCTGGTATGTTCGCCGATGTGCTCTATGCAGACAGAGATGTTGGTTATCGTATAGTACTATCTAGTGCTTCATATGTTAAAGAGGATGCAGCGGATATAGGCAGTGCTGCCTTGGCTGGGGCGACCCTGCTTGTGGCTCCGGTGCAAGTAACATCAAATATTAAAGTAAATGCCAGTCTTAAGTGGCATGACGTATTGTTGGAAACTGTTGAAGTCGAACTGCCATTTACCCAGAAAATGTCTCTTCTAACCATGGATCAAGATCATGACGCTGATATTGCCAAGAGCGTGTCGTCATTTATTTTAAAAGAGCTTCAGGAAAAGGATGCGTTTCGTATAGGGCATGTTGCCGAGAAGCTTCAGTCCAGTAATTATGATGAAGATCTGATATTACCTGAACAGCTTGGCAGTTTTATCAAAGAGGATTTTCATTGGTACGACAATCCATTTTATGGCTACCAGACCAGGTACTCTCATACAGACTTTCTATTTAATATAGTGGATGTTTTTGTTTACCCTATACGCAGTGCGGATCTGACACGGTCCCGCCACCTTTTGAAGAAGGAGTTTGACTCACTTCTTGAAGATATCGACCTAGCTGAAAAGGAAGGTTTTTTTAGAGCGTTATCTAAAGGTGAACCGATTGCAAAGCGTTGGCATGTGGGGATTCAAGCTTATGACATTATGAAGTTTTCTGCCCACTTCCTGAATCAGGAAGATGAGGCCAAGGTGACTTTTGCTTACCTCTTTTTACTTGATGATAAGTATGTGAAGGTTCGAGCAACGTTTGCAGACAATGAACAATCTATTCCAGATGTCGATCGTCTTATTCAAGAACTTATCGGTAACATCAAGGTGCCGAAGGAGTCCTTGTTTATGGCAAGAACTCGTAAGCAGTGGCGTGATCAGCAGCCGTATTAATTTTTAAGGCCTAAAATCATAAGTTAGTCGGCGCTAGCAGGTAACTTTTTGAATGTGAGAGAGAATTTATTTAGGTTGAATTACTGTTTTGGAGTTATAGGTCATGTTGACGAAATTAATCTCGTCATCGGGGCATAGAATAAGCTGTTAAATTTGAAAACATGGTTATCTTTGTAGTTACTAGAGAAGGATTTATAGAGCTAGAGTCAGTTGTTTCAACTGGATTATATCCAGTTTGGGTTGGGGCTGGAGTCCTTAGCAGTGAGGAAACGAATTCGCTTCGATCTCGAAATGTTGATCTCACTGATTTTACCTACGAAATAGATCCGGGTAATAAACAAGATTTGGATTATGCCCTGTCTACAATTTCAGAGCACCATCCAGGAGAAAGGGTATGGGTAGAGTGCCAGCCCAAAATTTAACAAGCGGCAGTTGTGCGCCGCTGAAAAATGCGGCGGGACGCGCAAAAATCGCGCACTCCAAAGCCGGGCGTTTTGTAATCCAGTCATGAATAGAACAAGTTTGGAATCAATAAAATTTTGGTACGCTGAAAACAAAGGGGTTATTAGTTTTATAGTAGGTACTTTGGCTGTGGCTTTATTTTATGGTGCTGCCAATTTAAGTAAGGCGCAGAGCTATGTGTCTGGCGTCGCTGAAGCGCACGTATTAGATGCTAACCTTGCTGGCAATAAATCCAAATTGGCCGTTAAATTAGAGGGTGGGGGTTTAGTTTATGTATCTATACATTCAGTGGGCTCTATAAAGGTCGGTAGTGATGTCTGCCTTATTAAAAATCAAACCTTCATTGGTACAGTTAATTTTAAGCTAGGTTCTAAAGGTAAATGCACATAACGAGCCGCTCAAACATCGTTCCGACCGCAAAAAACGCGGCCTCAGAAGTCTCCCCCAAAAAGGTAGACATCTTTTATAGTTAGAATTACAGATGACTTACGAAGAGTTCAATAACTACTGCAAATCCCTTAAAGCTACGACCCATATAATTCAATGGGGAGACTCTCACGTTTGGAAGGTTGGGGGAAAGGTGTTTGCTATAGGAGGGTGGGAGAAAAATCTGCAAAAGCCCGCATTCACGTTTAAAACTTCTGAACAGAACTATTATTTCCTAAGCGAACATCAAGAATATAGACCTGCCCCGTACTTAGCTTCACGAGGAATGAAGTGGATACAGCAATTTGATGGCTCTCCGGATGAAGAAGATAACTTAAAATATTATATTAAAGAATCGCATAGAATTGTGTCTTTAGGTTTAAGTAAAAAGAAGCAGCGAGAGTTAGGCCTTAACCAAGAGTAATCGTCTCTTAGAGGGATGATGAAATGTACAGTGGCTTCCCCGTTTGAATAACATAATAGATTGTTTTAACTACATTGGGCGATAAAGGAAGTTACAAAGGCAAGAAAGGATATCCGCTTTTAAAGCTCTCTGTAGCCAAGATGATCGGATTTCTGTTGATGAATTGAAACTTACCACGTATGCTTTTCGAGAAGGATTAAGCATAACTACAACGTTACTGCAGTAATAAAAGCTAATAAGGATGTTACATGTCAGAATTACCGCTATACCCTGCAAGCCCTTCTAATGTCCCGGAAGGCCTCACTCAAGCAACAAGCAGCTATAAAAGACAAGCCTGGCTGGCTATGTTAGGGCTTCTCGCCTTTATGGCCCTCTATTTCAGTCTACTGGCCTGCTTTTTACTGATTACCTACAACAGCGCCATGTCGCTCAATGAAGGCACAGCAGGCTTGTGGCAGCTAGTTATTGGTGTCAGTTCATTATTGCTTTCTGTGTTTATGATTAAGTCTCTCTTTTCTGTAAGAAAATCAGGAAATCCTGGCGGGGTAGAGCTGACACAGGAAGAAGAGCCCGAGCTGTATAATTTTTTACACAGTCTTGCCGATGAGGTGGGAGCACCAAAACCACATAGAGTGTTTATTACACCAGAGGTCAATGCGGCAGTATTCTATGATCTATCTTTACTGAATCTGATCTTCCCTTCCAAAAAAAACCTGATAGTTGGCTTGGGATTAGTCAATGTACTTAACTTGGGCGAGCTGAAGGCCGTGCTAGCCCATGAATTTGGCCACTTTGCTCAAGGGTCAATGATGGTGGGGCGCTGGGTTTATATCGCTCAGCAAATTATTGCTCATATGGTGGCTACACGAGACTGGTTAGATTCCATCGTTCGGTTTATTTCCAGAATTGACCTGCGTGTCGCCTGGCTTGGATGGATTCTTTCTCTCGTTATTTGGGCCATCCGATCACTTATGGATACGTTGTTCAGGTTAGTGATCCTTGCTGAGCGGGCTTTAAGCCGTGAGATGGAATTTAATGCTGACCTGGTAGCTGTATCAGTGACCGGCAGTGATGCCCTTGTTAATGCATTGCACAAGCTCCAGGTTGCCGATGAAGCCTGGCAGACAGCTCTTAATGTAGCGAGCACTGAAGCAGGGAATGGGAAAATTCTAAGTGATTTATTTGCTGCGCAAAAGAGTGCAATCAGTGCGATCGGCCGGGTGTTAGATGACGAGGCATATGGGAAGGTCCCTGCAAAGCCTGCAGAACTTGACGCCAGTCAGCACAGAATATTCAGTAAGGAAATGGCCAAGCCGCCACAAATGTGGTCAACCCACCCCGAAAATAGTGATCGTGAAGATAATGCCAAGAATGTTTACATTCCAGCAGAGATAGATTCTCGAGAGTCATGGATTGTTTTTAGTGACCCGGTGGAGCTACGAAACAAAATCAGTTTGAGTTTCTATAATAGTGAATCTATCGAGGAAATGGAGTCAATCTCCCCCGTCGAGGCGGTTACTCAACGCTTTAGCAAAGCTTCGTACTCACCTATGTACCGAGGAACATATCTGAATCGTAGCGCGGTGAGAAACTTCTCTACCGTGAAAGACATGCTGGAGGCCGGTTCAACGAAGGAGACCGCAATTCAATCTATAGCCAGTTTGTATCCTGATTCTCTATCTGAATTGCTTGAAAATGCACGCAACCTCGATCAAGAACGCAGTACTCTGCAAGCTCTGGCAGATGGTGACTTAAAGCCTTCTGGTGGCGTAATTCGGCATCGCGGTAAGGAAATTAAAAAGAATGAGATCCCAGATGCCATTGCTGAGGTAATAGAAGATCGAAAAGCAGTAGCCAACAAGCTAAAAATGCATGATGCGGACTGCCGTGTAGCACACTTGCAAGCCGCTGAAGAGTTAGGGTTAGGGTGGGGTAGTTACCTGAAAAGTATTATTCACTTACTTCACTGTGCAGAGCATCTGAGTGCAAGAATCAAAAATGAGCAGGCTCTTTTAGTTAATACTTGGCAGGTAATTACCGCCGATGGTCAGATAGGATACTTTGAAAAGAGACGAATTCTGAATGTATGTAAGCAGGTCCAGAAGGAAATGCACCAGATGTCTTCTGCTGCACTTCAGCTTGTCTTGCCTGAGCCTATTATAAAAGCAACCGGCATCGAAAAATGGAGTGAGCAATGCCCGCAGTTCGATATTGCCCCTGTTGATAAAAAGAATTGGCCCGATTGGTGTCAGGCCTCATCCCAGATAATGAACAACCTTTCCTATGCCTTGGATATCATTCAGTCTGCGGCTTTAGAAGAGTTGATTAATACCGAATCCAAACTCGCGAAGTACCTAAGAGATAGCCATGAAACGGAGCCAGCTCCAGGCCCAGGCCAATGCCCACCAAAATACCCGGTTCTTTTACCTGGAGAAGAGCATGTCTTACAGCGCAAACTGGATTTTTGGAACCGTTTCCAGCTAGCACATGGGTTCTTCCCAACAACCTTGCGGCTATTCGTTTCTATTGGCATCGTTGGCGGTACGATTTACGGAGGGTTCTTAGGGCTGTTCTAAGCGCTGCTAATTACGGACATGATGGAGTCTGACCCTTAGGTCAGGCTCCAGAGGTTCGATCTCGGTCTGGATTGATTTGATAGCAAGTATCATAGGGTTGTCGCCGTAGCTGTGGCATAATCCGCCGCCTTTAAGGCCATTAGGCTCCCAATCCAGACGTAAGAGAAGAAGACATTGCTGACTACCGCGAATATCACCATGCAATTTGGCGCCAAGCCGCTGTTTGAAGACGTTTCCGTCAAATTTGGCGAGGGTAATCGCTACGGTTTGATCGGTGCCAACGGCTGTGGCAAGTCCACCTTTATGAAGATCCTGGCCGGTGACCTGGAGCCTAGCGCCGGCAATGTCTCCAAAGATCCCAATGAGCGTTTGGGCGTTCTGAAGCAGGATCAGTTCGCTTACGAAGAATTTAGCGTGATCGACACCGTGATCATGGGCCACGCTGAGCTGTGGAAGGTCAAAGAAGAGCGCGACGCTATCTACTCCAAAGCCGAGATGAGTGAAGAGGACGGCATTCGCGCTGCCGATCTGGAAGGCGAATTTGCCGAAATGGATGGCTATACCGCCGAGGCCAGAGCCGGTGAGCTGTTGCTGGGTGTGGGTATCCCTACCGAGCAGCACTTTGGCCCTATGAGTGAGGTGGCCCCAGGCTGGAAGCTGCGTGTGCTGCTGGCGCAGGTGCTGTTTGCCGAGCCAGACATCATGCTGCTCGATGAGCCGACCAACAACCTGGATATCAACACCATCCGCTGGTTGGAAGGCGTGCTCAGCGAGCGCAATTGCACCATGATCATCATTTCGCACGACCGTCACTTCCTCAACAGTGTCTGTACCCATATGGCGGATCTGGATTACGGTGAGCTTCGTCTGTTCCCGGGCAATTACGACGAGTATATGACCGCGGCCACCCAGGCCCGTGAGCGCCAGCAGGCCGACAACGCCAAGAAGAAGGCGCAGATTGCCGAGCTGAAAGAATTCGTTAGTCGTTTCTCGGCCAACGCCTCCAAGGCCAAGCAGGCCACCTCGCGTGCGAAGCTGATTGATAAAATTCAGCTGGAAGATATCAAGCCTTCCAGCCGTCAGAACCCCTATATCCGCTTCGAGCAAGAGAAAAAGCTGCACCGCTTGGCGCTGGAAGTTAAAGGTCTGGCCAAAAGCTATGACGAACAACTCTTCTCCGGTTTGGATTTGATGGTGGAAGTGGGCGAGCGTATCGCCATTATTGGCCCCAACGGTATTGGTAAGTCGACGCTGTTGAAATGCCTGGTGGGCGATACCGAGAGTGAAGGCCAGGTGAAGTGGTCAGAAAACCACAAGCTGGGTTACTACGCCCAGGATCACGCTGCTGATTTTGAAGAAGAAAAAAGTTTGCTGGAGTGGATGTACCAGTGGGCACAGGAAGGTGACGACGAGCAGGTTATTCGTGGCACCCTGGGGCGTTTGTTGTTCTCCAATAAAGAGATCGATAAATCCGTCAAAGTCATTTCCGGTGGTGAGCAGGGCCGCATGTTGTTCGGCCAAATCATGCTGCAGCGTCCGAATATTATTTTGATGGATGAACCCACCAACCACCTGGATATGGAATCCATCGAATCCCTTAACCTGGCGCTGGAAAACTACGCTGGCACGCTCTTGTTTGTCAGCCATGACCGTGAGTTTGTTTCGTCATTGGCGACACGCATTATCGAATTGACCCCCACAGGCGTTGTCGACTTCCACGGCACCTATGACGATTACCTGCGTAGCCAGGGTGTTGAAGGGTAAAGTTTCAGTAACAAAGAGAAAAGCACATGGAAAGATTCAGCATCATTGTTGGCCAATTTTTACTTGGGCTCTATTTTTTACTCCCTGGAATCCAAAAGTTTACGGCCCAGGAAAAGCTGCTGGCCTATATGCAAATGCATGATATTGGATTCGCGTCCCAAGGCTTGTTGTTTGCAGGCGTTGTAAGTGTGATTGGCGGAGTGCTTTTGATGACTGGTCGCTACGTTAAGCTTGTCGCTTATGGATTTGTGCTTTACATACTGCTGGTTAATTTTATGCTGCACGACTTTTGGACGATGAGTGAAGATCGGGTTGCTCATGAGATGCAGAACTTTGTCAAAAACCTGGGCATCATGGCGGGGTTACTGGTAGTCGCGGGATACGCGAAACCACGTTGGCCATCATTGCAGGGGTGGTGGCGGAGCGATAAGTCTTTAGGTTCGGCATCATAACCATGAGTAACCCAATAGAAATATTTAAGGAAAATTGGCAGAAGGCCAAAGCCCTTAATGATGCCAATGGCAGCTATTGCACATTGGCAACAGTATCCCCCGAAGGGGCTCCTTCAATGAGGACGCTGGTACTCAGAAAGGTAACTGATGATGCCTTTGTGATATTCATTAACAGCTCCTCGGTTAAGTGGCAGCACTTAGAACACTCAAAACAAACCGAGCTATTGGTATTTTGGCCTTCATTGTTACAGCAATACCGCATAAGGGGTGAGGTGATTGAAATTTCAGAAGAGGAAATGCAATCACACTGGCAAGCAAAACCTTATGCCTCAAAAATTATTGATCATTACTACACTGAACACCACGCTCAAACCAGCGTTCTTCCATCCCGTGCAGAACTGCTTGAAGGCGTTTCTGAACTACAGCAAAAATTTCCACAAGGTAGTGATATTCCTTTCGCGCAAAATGCCAAAGGCATTATGTTAAAAGCCTCCTATATGGAAGTGTGGGAAAACTCCGAGCAAGACAGATTACACCAGCGCACCCTGTATACGCTCAACAACGGCGGATGGAGTGCGCAAACACTGGTGCCTTAATAAGGTTAAATCAGCTACATAAAAAGTCGCTCTGCGGCTACTATGTATATGGGATTAGCCTTTAAAGGATGCTCACCAAAATGCATAGAAAGAGCCTTTTAGCCATAGCTTTCGGCGTGGGTCGTATGCCAAAGAGCCTTGCTGCTGAGTTGCAAGCTGAAGGAGTTGTCGTGTCAGACGACGGTGTTCCTATGTCGTTGCACTTCGTTAAGTATCGCTCACCTCGCAACGGCTTCACCGGCCGTAAAGGCCTTGCCGGTTATATCGCCTTAACCTCGAAGCGACTGATCGCCAAGGGCTATTGGGAGGAGACAGAGCTTCCCCTTTCTCGTTTGAATCGACAGAATATCTCCTACGGCGTTCGCGCAGGGAACATCTTCTGGATTGCTATTGATGCGAGTGACTTCTACGAAGATCGTTCTGGTCGCATCGAACACCGCTTCACGACTGAACACGCTCAGCGATTCAAGCAGGAGCTGGATCGCCTGCTGGGCATCGAATCCGAGGCGGGAACTGCCGCTGTCTATTCACAAAAAGACGCGCTTTTCTACTGTAAGAGAGACACCTGGGCGACGCTGCTGATTTGGGGAATTGCGGCCTGTGCCGCAGCCAGCGTATTTATTGTCAACGAACCACATCATTCGGTGGCTTCACAGATGATGGTGTTCATGGCTGCGTTCGTCACTGGTGGAATCGGTATCTACTTTTGGGGAACTACATATTACCGTTTGGATGAGCAGATTCTGCATCTGCACAGCGGTATGTTTCACGCCAAGATTCCTCTCGAAACCATCACCCGTGTTCGGCCGGTGCGATGGGGTACCGGCTGGAGTTACGCTTGGTCGTTGGATACGCTGTGCATAGAAACGACAAGGACACGCTTCGGCTACCAGATCTCGCCAGACGACCGAGCGGGTTTTTTAGCTGCACTTCGTGCTCGAATTCCCAATAATGCGCTCTGATTCAAAATTTTTTGTTTAACTCAAATACACTACTGACACACTGCTGTCAGTAGTGCGAAGATATAGTCTGTTTCCTGCTGAGATCTACTTTTCGGCCTATGTTCGAGGTGTAGATAACAACAAATTATTTTTCGATTAAGGTAAATTAACAAGCGAGGGATCAAAGATGATCGGATACGTAACTTTAGGTACAAACGATTTACAGCAAGGCGCTAAATTTTACGACGCATTACTAGCGGAAATTGGCGCCAATAGATTTATGGAAGAAGATACCTTTATCGCCTGGGCTATTACGCCAGACAAACCCAGTTTAGCGATTACTAAACCGTTTAATGGCGAGGCTGCAACCATTGGCAATGGTGTAATGGTCGCGCTCGATGTAGAAAGCCCTCAACAAGTTGATGCCTTATATGCCAAGGCTATGGAGCTTGGTGCGACCGACGAAGGTGAGCCTGGGCAGCGAGGCGATGGGTTCTATGCAGGTTACTTCCGTGATCTGGATGGTAACAAACTAAACTTTTTCTGCTTAACGTAAGGGTGATGTTAGGCTTTTATAAGCCTATCGGGGGGGCTCAGGTATATGCAAAATACTTGTTTCCTCCCCCCCCCCCTAGACATGGCTTGTTGCTCTGATAAAGTGCAGTAATAATGAGTGGCATCAAAAGGCAAGATGGTTGATAGTAAGATAGGTAAATATCTTGATTCTAGATGAATCGATCGAGTCGCAAAGCTAGAGGAATTTAGTGTCTAAAAGAGTCGCAAGCTATAAATATGATATCGAAGCTGATCCGTCGTTTAATTTGCGAGGAGGGCGATTGGCAAAGATATTCTGGCTTGTTTTGATTGGTATAGGTTTGGTGGTGATTTCTGATAGTTTCGGTGGAAAGTTTGCTTTTTTAGCTGCTATTTTTTTGGTTTTTGTAGGATCTAGCATCTTTAAGAACAAAAATAGGTCTATTACCATTGGTGATAGTTTTGTTGTTGTTGGTAGTGAGGTGTTTTTCTTTGAAAATATGGAATCTATCCGCGTGTGTGGAGATGCAGGGACTTGTAAGTTAGTTTCAAAAGATGGTTCACGAGAAACAACTATCAAGAGAAATAGATTTTCCAGTAATGCTAATAAAGATTGGAAAATATCGAAACATCAAGAGGAAAAGTTTAAAAAGGTTGTTGGCAAGCTGATTAAGAATTCTTCGAGTTATTTGGGAGAAGGTAGTTTGGTAATTAGAAATTTTGGAATTCAGGCTTAAGGTCTTTGAGAAAATTTGCTAGATAATTCTATAATATACAAGTCAAAGCAATATCAGCAAGTAATTCACTTGTTATATGTCCCCACCATTTTTTGTAATCTAGGGTGTAAATATTGCTATCTGGGAAGTCAGACGGATCAGCAGTTGTTGGGAGTGGATGCCAACAGGGCTGTTGATATGTTGGATTATGCTTTGGACTATTTTACTGATCAAAACATACTTCCATTTAATGTATCGCTACATGGTGGTGAGGTAACAAGTTTACCTAAAAAGACGTTAGAAGCACTCCTTGTTAGAATTCAAAAATACTATTCTTACTTTCAACATGATATTGAAAGCTATGGATTTAAGAAATCAAATCCACACATAAAGACCAATTTATATAATTTTCATAAATATAGAAACTTACTAGAAAATTATAAGGTTTCTATAAGTGCCAGTGTGGATTTACCATTTTCTTTACATGAAAAGTATCGAACAACTAAGCAGGGACTGTCTTCACTAGAACGCGTTATAAAGAACTTGAGGTTATTGTCTGATTACCCTTATAGGAAAAAACTATCGGCGACTCTATTTAATGAGCACGTAAGAAATACTCCACAAATTATTGATGATATATGGTTTATCCATAATGAGATTGGATTTGACATGAATAATTTTAATTTCATGTTTGGTTTCGACTCAATGTTCAATAATGATAAGTTTCAAGGGGGTGAGCATATGGATACATCCCCCGTAAGCGATAATCAGCAAGCTATGTTTTATCAGGAAATGAAGGATGCTTTTTCTGAAACAGAGCTCGAAGCTGGTCTAAAAAAATATTGGTTTGAAGAGTTTACGCCTGCTTTTTGTACTAATGCCGTTAATTGTGGTGAAAAGTTTATATTGTTACAGAGCAATGGCGATGTCTATTCTTGTGTGCGTGGGCAGGGTGAGAAGAAGTTTTTTTATGGCAATATACAAAAGGTTCCAGCTAAAACTATTTTGGCAAATGCACGTAGCAATATCAGTTTAGTTCATCAGCAAGAGGGTTTTCATCCTGATTGTCAGAAATGTGAGTATTTGCATGTCTGTCATACTGGCTGTGCGTTTGTTAAGTATCAAAGACAGAATGGTAAATCTTATACGTGTGCGTTACAGAAGGCTATTTATCGTGATGACCCTAAGCGTTATAAGGCTACAAGTTCGCCCGAGTCTCAAGCGCTTATGTTAAAGGATTATTCCATTAAGGCGCATCCAAAACTGATTCTTGAAAGTGTAAAGAATTGGCTGCCAAACAATGATGCTTGTGAGGAAAAAGTAATGACATTACAGGAAAATTTGCAAACAAGTAGCCGGGCTAGAATAGTTTTGCCAAATGACTTATACCAAGATAAAAATTCTTTATCTGAGATTATAGAAAAGGACGATGTACTAAAGGCATTGTATTCTAGCAAGGTTATAAGGCTGGTAATTAATAAGGAAGAAGAGGCAGTGGAGTCCCAAATTCTAAAGCAGAGTCGAAGTGTATACTACCTTTGTGATGTGGATGAAGTAGGTGTTTTTGTCAAAGCTAGCCTCTTTGAAAATAACTGTTCAGAAAAAATTAGGAACTCTTTATATTTGCAGATGCTTCGAGATACGCATGTTGTGTATGGAGATGAGGAGCGTATTAAGCAAGAGCATATATTCAACTACCAAATATTTTATAATCAATTAAAACCTATACAAAGGGACGGTGATCAATGGTTTTATATAAATTTGTCACCAATTTTAAGGGTTCACAGCCATCTTTTTCTGAATGATGTATTGAATAATTTGTTTATTACAACTCAGGCTATACGCGAGTACCATTATAAGAAGCAAAAGAATAATGCTTTTTATCATATACAAGCTGTAAATTTGCCATTTCAGAATGTTGAATTCTATTGGACGTAGAAATAGTAAAATAAAGGATAAACAATGCTCTTCAAAGTAGTGGGACCTAAACAAATTCAAAAAATTGCTGCAGGAGCTAAGCAGTTTCTTAATTTGATTGGCCTTGATGAAAGAGCTAGTAATACCTCTTTGGCAGATAGACTGTCTAATAAAATGATAGCAGAGAGAATGTATAGCCCTTTAGTGGTCTATGCCAATGGTTCTCTCTTCTTTCATAAGAGAGGGACGAGCCCAGAATCGATAATCGTAAGTGGCGGGCGTATGGATATTGCAGCTAGCTTTAATGGTAAAAAAATAGAGTATATTGATCGTGATCTATACATGAACGATGCAACAGTTCGGTCTTTAGGGAACCGAGAAGGGTATGATGATGCTCTTCTTGAGATCGAAATAAACACAAACAATAACAATAACAACAATAATAATAACAATAATGGGTAATAGCTTACTCTAAACTGTTTCTTTGAAAATCTGCGTTAAAGAAAGTTAGGCAAAATAGTTAAGCTGATAGAAATAATCTTATGCTTGGGATAAAAATGCATTTGGCCAGCTAAAAGGCTGGCCGTATTAGTCTATGATATAGCGCTTACCCACGGTGCCCAAAAAGCTTAGCTGGCTAAAACACCCCATTGGCATTTTGAATATTGCCACCGCTAATAAGCGAGTAAAACCGCATAAAACCATCAAGGGCCTGGATCGAATCCCAGTGCTCGACAATTCTGCCATCTTCAAGGCGCCAGGTATCGACAATGTTCATACCTTTTTGGTCGTTACCTCTGTGTTTTTTCTTTAGGGTGGCGTGGGAATGGAAGATAACGTAATCGCCATCAGCATAGATATGTTTTACGTCGTAGGTGTAGTCGGGGTAGTCCTCAACAAACTCTTGTAAAAATCCCACCAGACCCGTGATTTTGTCCGGCAGGTTGCGATTGTGTTGCACATAGGCGCTGTTGTTATAGCGCTCCAGGACATAGTCGAAATCGTGGTTATTCATCAGGTTCTGAACAAAGTCTGTTATTAGTGTGGCATTGGCTAGCTCCTGTTCTGTCCAGCTGGGTTTCTGTAGCGATGACAGGTCAATAACCAGTCCGTCAGTATTTTGTGCTGCGGTAGTAGCGCTTGCCAATACCAGCAGTGCTGATGCAATGATTCTCAACATAAGTCATTCCTCATAGTGTTTCGTTTCAATTAAGTACCATTTGCACATCATAGTATTTATTGGTAACCTGCATTACAAGAAGGTACCAATACGTCATTAAGGCACATTTTGGTAACCCATAGACAAAGGCTGGCAGGAGGGCTGCGAGGTGGTAGCGAAAAGCAAAGGGCAAGCGAAGGCGGAAAAACGGGTATTTTATAATGATGAGGAATGCCCCATTCGCAATGTGGTGGCGCAGATTGGCGATAAATGGTCGGTGCTGATTTTATTTGCGCTTGTCGATGGTCCAGACAGGTTTAACTCCTTGAAATCCAGAGTTGTGGGTATCTCGCAGCGTATGCTGACACAAACGTTACGTGACCTGGAGCGGGAGGGCTATGTTGATAGAACGGTCTACCCCGAGGTCCCGGTAAGAGTGGAGTACGAGCTGACGGCAATGGGTAAAGATTTGGTCAAACCCCTGTATCAGCTGGTGTCGTGGGCAGAAACACACCATGACGACATTAAACGCTCGCGCGAAGCCTACGATGGGCGGAGTTAATGTTATAAATCTATGGGGTGGCTAGGCTTTCATAAACCACTCGGGGGGCACCCAGGTATCCTCAACGTACTGGTTGCCCCACCTGGCCATGGCCTGTAACACCGGTAAGGTGTCTCTGCCTTTTTGCGTCAACAAGTATTTGTAGCGCTTGGGCTTTTCCTGATACAGCTCTTTGATCAGCATCTCTTGCGCTTCCAGCATTTTTAAACGCTCTGCCAGCCGATTGCTGGGTATTTTCTCTGGTGAGTCAGCCAGTTCGCTATAGGTTTCTTTTCCGCACACCAGATCCCTGAGGATAATCAGCGTCCATTTGTCACCGTAGATATCCAGGGCGTTGGCAATGGGGCAGCCGGAACGCAGGAACTGATCGTCGTTACTCATAACGGTCTCGGGGTGTGAAAAATGGAAATTTTAGCGCAGATACTTGCGAAATTGAAGTTAGTGGCGTAGGCTGTAACTTCAATTTCGTAAGTATCTATTTTAAAAAAGACTGTGAATGAGGAGGAATCTCATGTCTAACTTGTCAGGAGAGTGTTTGTGCGGTGCTGTTAGCTATAGCGGCAGTGAAGATGCGGTGATGGCCGGCCACTGCCAGTGTACCGATTGCCAGAAGATCAGCGGTGCGGGGCATATTGCTAATATCGCGGTACCTCGTGGCAGCTTAACCATTAAGGGTGAGCTTGCGTACCATGAGAAGAAGGCCGAGAGTGGCAATACGGTTAAGCGTGGTTTCTGCCCGCAGTGTGGCTCCCATATCTATGCCGAAAATAGCGGTATGCCACAGTTCGAGTTTATTAGGGCGGGTAGCCTGCACGATCTGGAGTTATTTAAGCCGAGCATGGTGGTCTATGCCAGCAGTGGTGCTTCCTGGGATTATATGGATCCAGGCCTGCCAAAATTTGATACCATGCCTGAACTCTAGGCTAACAAGCTGTGATTAATGCTTAAACCCATTTCAGCACTTACCTCCAGTTTGCTGCTCGCTGTACATGCCTTTGCCAGCGAGCTCAAACCCTTTACCAGCGATGGCTGCAGCGCGTTTCCCGATGGAACCTTTGCCCAAAATGAATTGTGGCTGGCCTGTTGCACGGCGCACGATTATGCCTACTGGCAAGGTGGAACCTATGAAGAGCGTAAAGAAGCCGATATCGCGCTGCAGCAGTGCGTTGCTCAAGTTGGTGAGGAAGAAATTGCCTTGCTGATGCTGGCAGGTGTGCGTGTTGGCGGTACGCCGTTTTTGCCAACCACTTTTCGCTGGGGTTATGGCTGGCCCTATCCCAGACTCTATGGACAGTTAACCGCCCACGAGCGTGAGCAAGTGAATAGCGTTAGCCAGCAGTCGCAGCCATCTGACTAGCTTAAGCGTAACCATTCAAGTCATTCATTTCTAAATTCTGTTGGCGTGATGCCATACCAACGTTTAAACGCTTTATAAAAAGCGCTGCTATCAGCAAAACCCAAATCAATACTGATAGCGTTTATGGATTCTCCCTCTAGCAACCATTTCTTGGCTTGCACTTTTTGAATGTCGGTGACGATAGTGGAGTAATTTGTGCCACGGTTTTTCAGCTGTCGGTACAGAGTGGCGCGGCTAAGGCCGAGTGCTTTCGCCAAGGCATGAATATCTGGCGGGGCGTTGAGGTTGTTACGAATAATGGCCTGAATCCTAACGACGAGGTCATTGTCCTGTTGTAAAGCCGTTAGTATATGGCTGGCTTTCTCTTGCATTACCGCTTCGATATACGGATTTCTGGTAAGAATTTTTTCCGCCAAATAGCTTCTTGGTAACAGGATGCTGTTGTAAGGGTGGTTATAGGTTATCTGCTTGCCGAAGGTGTCAGTCAGGCTGGCTTGGTAACCAGGTTTAGAATTGGAAAAAGTTACTTCACTAATTGGCACTGGCTTGCCAGTCAGTTCCTGACACCATACCAGCAGTGTGCTCATGCTGCGTTCAATGGCCGCTGGCGGATATTGTCGATCAGCATCGAAGGCTATGTACAGGCGTACGTTCTGCGCGTCTGTGCTGTAGTGCCAGCGCTCGGAAGGGTTCATCAGTGGGATGTGTTTGATAAACACCTCAAGGGATTGCTGCAGTGTATCGCACTGAAATAACCAGTTGGCCAGTAAACCGCGTGATTCCGCTTGGTAATGTTGCCCTATTAACAAACCGATATGGGGTAGGGGAGCGTAGGCAGCAGCCAATTGCCACAGTTTGAGAAAATGTGACTCGTCTATACGCTGTTCCTGTATCGGCAGGTGTGCCTGCTCGGGATCGAGTAGCTGTGTATCTGTCAGGCCCAATGCCGGTAGTGCGTCGGTGGTGATGGCTCCAAGCTGCAGGAGCACCTGTCTCAGGTCAAGAACCGCAATGGCGGATACGGTATTGAGCCCAAAAGACATAAAAAAGATTCCCGTGAACAGCGAAGCGTGGCGCCAAAGAATTTAGCATGGTTTGTATTGACTGTTGAAGGGGAATGTCATGTCTGTACAACACCATTTTATCCACACACTAGAGCAATTACGGCAGGTGATACCTGCACCACCGGCGATGCTTGCCAAGCGCATCTTGCCCGCTCTGGATGCGTATTGCCAAAACCTGATCAGTAAATCTTGCTTGGTTGCTGTGGGTAGTTTTTCGGCCGCTGAGTCACCGGCTTCTGCTGTGACATTGATTGCCTTAAAACAAGAAACCCTCAAGATAACATCAGAATCTATGATCGACATTGTGTTGGATAATACAGCAGATTTTGACACACACTCACAAGCGCGACCGGTCAGTCTGTACTTTTTTATGCCAGGCATCGGCTACGGCCTCAGAGTCAATGGGATACTAACGGTTATCAAAAGCGGTGATGGCTATAGGTTAAACGTTGTGGTGACTGCAGCATATTTGCAATGTAGCCGGGCTAAAGTCAGGGCCGGGTTTTGGCAGTCACATTATCCCCAGTGTGAGGTTTTCAACGATCCAAAAGCGTTTCTGGCCAGCTCGTCCTATGGATTGATGCTGACCCAGAATGCTGAAGGTGAAACAGAACTTTCTCCCCGTGGGGATCCTGCAGGTTTTGCACGATGGCTCGATAATGAAAGCCTGGTCCTGCCAGAGCGGCCAGGCAATAAAGTGGCGGTCAGCCTGCGAAATATTCTGCAAGACAACACAATCCGGCTGCTGTTTTTTATTCCCGGTTCAACACAAATATTACAGGTTTCTGGCCTGGCTTCGGTTAGTCGTGATCCACAACTGTTGGCTACTATGGCGATTAATAATAAGAGCCCGAAACTGGCGATTGTGATTGCTGGTGTTAAGGCGAGCTTGTCTGTATCACCAGCACTTGAGACATCGCAGTTGTGGAACTCAACTAGCTTTCTCAACGAGAAGTCGCTGCCATCTTTTGCCAAAATGATGGGCGAACATATGAGTGGTAAGGGGATTAAGGGGAAGTTGTCATCAGCGCTGGTGGATGTGGTGGTAAAAAAAGATCTTAAAAACCTGTATTAACAAGGCGAGGTTTTTTATAAAGATTTGCCAGTAAATAGTTTTCTGTAAAAAGCTAAAAAATATCCAGGCTGATTGTTTGCAAGGCCAATAATAACAGGCATAGAAACAAACCAATAATGGGTATAGATACTGAGTAAGTTTTACAATCGACTGCAAGATCCCGTTGCTGCCGCTTCACCATTATTAAAGCGAGGTTCACCACAGCAAAAACACTCAGCATAATAAAACTGGTGGTTTTTGCTAACAGCGTGATAGGTAATAGGGTTGCGAATACCCAAATCAGCAAAGCAATAATCGTTGTGGCGATAATCGGTGTTTGGGTTTTGGCATTCACATGGGCCAAAAAACTGGGGAATAATCCTTGAGAGGCCATGCCGTAAAGCAGGCGCGAGGCCATAATCAGTTGTACCAAGGCGCCATTGACTACAGCAAATAAACTGATAAGCCCAATAAAAGCCGTAGAGTAACCCGCGCTTTTAACGATAGTGGCCAGCGGTGCATCGCTGTTGGCCAGTTGCTCAATCGGCAAGCTGATAACGGCAATCAGTGCGACGCTGATATAGAGAATACTCGATACCACAATAGCAATTATGATCGCTCGGGGAAGGTTGCGCCTGGGGTCTTTAACCTCTTCAGCGACATTGACCATATCTTCAAAACCAATAAAAGCGTAGAACGCCAGGAAGCTGCCAACACCAATACTGAGCAGGTTGCTTGAACTGAACCCCTCAAAATTCAATGGCCTGCTGATGTCATAGTCACTTGTTAGGCCGCAATAGATCACAAATAGCAAACCACCAACTTCAATCAATGTAATCAGGGTAATAACCACTGCGGATTCTTTAATACCCCAGGCCGCGATCACAGCCAGTATAAGCGCTAACAGGGTGATGGCGGTAAAGGGGGGTAATGGAATAAACAAGTTAAGATAACCGACAAAACCGTTGCTAATTGCTGCGGCAGAAATAATGCCAGATAGCGCAACCATAATGGCGGTGATTTGAGAGGCCTTGGCGGAGTGCCAGGCTTCGAAAACAAAGATGGCAGAGCCGGCACTTCTGGGAAATCGCGATGACATCTCGGCATAGGACAGTGCGGTAAATGCCGCGATCACACCCGCCAGTAAAAACGACAGTGGCATATAAATGCCAGCTTCGAGGCCAACTTTGCCTATAAGCACATAGATACCCGCACCGACAATGGTACCGATACCGTAAAAACTGATCGACCACAGCGAAAGACTGCGCTTAAGGGCGGGTTGATTCTCGTGTTGGTTCATAGTGTATAGTTGGCCTTAACAAACCTCTATTCACTATAGTCGAAAAGAAAACCCAATAAGGAACACCTATGCTCGCACAAGCACTTATCCCCGTTATCGCTGCTACCTTTACCGGTATGGTGTTGGGGGCGCTGTGGTATTCACCGTTGCTGTTTGGCAAGGCGTGGATGGCCGCCATTGGTAAAACGCCGGAAACTCTCGGCAGTCAAACCCTGCCTATGGTGGGAAGTATAGTTGCCAGCTTGTTAATGGCTAGCGGGGTTGCTTTATTACTGGCGGCGCTGAATGTAACGTCTTTGTCTGAGGCCACCGCTGTTGGTGCCATTCTTGGCTTTTTGATAATTTTTCCGGCTCTGTTATCGGATAATTTGTTTTGTGGTTGGGGCAAGGGCCTGCTGTTGATTCAAGCGGGTTATCGGGTGTTGACGGTTGTGTTGATGGCCGTGGTTATTTTTTTGCTGTAGGTGGGTATGAGGTGGGGTCTGACCCTGCGGGCCAGACCCCGAGTTTGTCTTAACCTTTCATCGAACGCATCAATCCTTCCTGGCTTGATGAGGCTACCAGCTTACCTTCGCGGTTATAAAACTGGCCAAAGTTCAGACCGCAACCACTGGACGATACCGGGCCATTCATGTGGTAGTAATGCCAATCGTTGATATCGAATTCATTGTGAATCCACAGGGAGTGATCCAGGCTGGCAACCATCAATTTGTTGAAGTGATCACGCATGCCATGAGGCAGTATGGCAGAAATAATCAGACGCATGTCCGACACATAGGCCAGGAATGACTGGTGCATCGGGAAGCTGGCATCCAGTTTGTGTTTGGGTTTAAACCAAAAGCCCTGTGTCGAGGACTGGCCTTTTGAGGTAGTCGACGGTAAATCGCCCACGGTTCTTATATCAAAACATTGAAATGCATCAGCAGGCGTGGGGCGAGTGAAGTCCGGGTTTTCGGCGATAAAGGCCTTAACGCGGTCTTCATCATTCTCCAGCGTTTCCGGCGCAGGGACATCGGGAATGCAGTCACTGTGTTCCAGACCTTGCTCGGGAATTTTAAACGAAACCGAGGTGTTAAAAATCGCTTTGCCATGTTGCTTGGCCACAACTCGACGGGTGGTAAAGGAGCCGCCGTCACGGATTGGGTCCACCTCGAAGATGATAGGATGGTTGATATCGCCAGGGCGCAGGAAGTAGGCGTGCATGGAGTGCATCTGCCGGTCCTCGGGTACGGTGCGGATAGCGGAGTTTAGTGACTGAGCCAGCACCTGGCCTCCAAAAACACGAAACAGTTCATTCTCTTCGGGGGTAAAACCACGAAACAGCAGGGTATCAAGTTGTTCGGTTTGCAGGATGCCTTGTAATTGCTCTGTCGGATTGCTCATTTTTCACTCTATCTCATTCATCTGTTCAGATTAGAGACTATAAAAGATAGCGTGCTATTGAGGTAGAGCTAATTTTTTTACTTTTAGGGGGGAATGTGACATATACCGGCCCGGCTAGCGTTATTGCGATCGCCGGGCTATCTGTGGGTTATGGGGTCGAATGGTTAAATCATCAAAATGCTGCGATCCATCCGCTCAACAATCTTTTCGATCATATTGCCCCGCAGTGCGCCGTGTAGGCCTGATCGCTGCTGGCTGGCAATCAGCACCAGATTGGCATCGATATCTTCGGCAACCTTGCAGATCACATCCTGAGGGTCGCCGATCTTTACGTGTATCTTGTCATTATCAATGCCGGTTTGGCTGGCGATCTGTGCCCGGTCAGGGTACTCCATGGAATCGTTGTAGGCATTGACAGCGTGGGTATCCAAACCGAACAGTGAGGACAGGGATTCGGCTGCCTCCACAACCCGTTGGTTGCGCTCGGCATATTTGTTGTCCTGGGTTTTTAGTGTGCAAAGTATGGTGTTGGCTTTGCTGTAATCCTGATCCGATGAAATCAAAATGGGATTACTGGCTTTGCGTAACAGTTTCCATTTGTCATCGTTGAAGAAAGTGCCAGGCAGATCACTGTAATAGGGCACAATAGTTAATATGGCGTCGTTTTGTTTGCTGACTTTGAGAACCGCTTCATCCCAATTGTAAGTCCAGATAAATTGTAGGCTGTAAGGAATGTGCAGTTCTTTCAGTGGCGTGTGAACCTTGTCTTCTAACCAGGTATTCGAGCAGGAAATCAGGTCAAGGTTTTCTGATTCTTTTGAGGTTGGCGAAATAGCAACAAGCACTTCGATATCGGAGTTATCTTCAGCGGATTTGACCATCTGAACAAAGTTATCGAGCGCGGGTTGATGATAGTGGCAAGGATCAACCAGTACGATAACGGTTTCACGAGTCTTTGGCGTATTCATAAGTGACCTCAATGTCTGTGTTGTCGTTGAGATCAGTGTAGTCTGGCTTTGCCGAAAAAAATTGATCCAGGTCATTTTTTCAGGCGGGATTGCAGTTCTTTACACGGGCAGCATTTTTCTTAACTTTTAAACGCTAGCATTGAAATTTAAAGACAATAAAAAGGCCAGCGCTTGTGTGGCTGGCCTTGTGAAGATAGGTAACTATCTTAGTGGTGTGGGTGATGGGCTTTCCACCACAGGTGGGCGTGGTGGCCTACATACCAGATAACACCGATGGCAATGGTCGACAGTGTTAGCGGCATGCTATAGGCAGGGCCTTGATCGATATAAAATAAAAATCCCATCATGATTAAAAACAACGCCATGCAGGATTGTAAATCCAAACGTTGGCCATTTTTAAAGTCAGGATGCAACATGGGTCACCTCCCTTTACAGCTTAAGTACCTTAAGTATATCGCGTGTCATGGGAGGTTTTTAAAAGGTTTGGCTCTAAACAGATTTGTCATAGATACCAAGCCTTATATAGAAAATACCTGTACTCATGCCTCGCCATTCCCGCGAAAGCGGGAATCCATAACCCCTAGATTCCCTCTTTGTTGGGAATAACATTATTCACCTGATTTCGCCCTAGTGCCTTGGCGTGATAAAGCGCTTTATCGGCTTGATCAACCAGATCATTGGGCGACTTGTTGTGATCAGGTGTAAGCACCGCAATGCCTGCGCTGACGGTGACATGTTGGTAGGGTGAGCGGTGAGGTATTTGTAAAGATTCTACGGCTTGACGAAGTTGTTCACCGATTTGCATCGCGCCATCCTGATCGGTATTCGGCAAAATAATTGCAAACTCTTCGCCGCCGTAACGGGACACCAGGTCGCTGGCGCGTTGGCAATGTTTCTGTAAGGTTTGGGCAATCTGACGCAGGGTGTCATCACCGGCCAGGTGGCCGTAGTGATCGTTATAGGGTTTAAAGTGATCGATATCGATCATCAGTAAGGCAAGGTTTCCGCGACTGCGTTGAGCGCGACGCCATTCTACCTCCAGTACCCATTCAAATTCCGCGCGGCTGTAAATATCGGTGAGATGATCCATACGAGCGGTTTTGGTAAGTTGCGCTAGTGTTACTTGAATTTTCAGAAGTTGCTCTATGCGGCACTGAAAATAGTCCGCCGTTTTATGCGTATAAATGATTTCATTGGCACCGGATTTTAGCAGCTGCAGTTCAAGTTCTTCATGGCTCTGTTCAAGTAGGATGACGATGGGCAGCTGCAGCTCGTCGACTTGCTTGCGAATAGTTTGGCAAATATCAATGGTGTTATAGCCGGCAAAGTGGTGCTGCAACACGACGAGATTAGGTTGTTCGGGATCACCCAGTAATTGCTGAATATGCGCAGGCCCTTTTGCCGGTTGAATATCTTTATGGTGACGCAGTTCGCTCAACAAGTGCCAGTGTTTGATTAAGTCACCGAGAAACATCAATTGTTGCCGTGGCCTATAAAGGCATGCCGTTTCCAGGTTAAGCGGCAGGCCTTGCCCGGCAAGAAAGGTTTGTAGTTCTTGCGGTGTAGGTAGGCCGAGCAGGTGATTGTCATCTCCAAAGTCGAGACTGGGGATGCGATGATCAAAATTGCCCTGCTGCCAGTAGTGCTGTTGTTGTTTCAGATTATCCCGTGCGGTAGGGCTGACAATGGGGACCTGATCCAGGCCGTTGTCCCTGCAAATGCTTTGCACCACTTGATCATCATCAATATTGAGCCCGTCTACCCACAGGGCCTGGTAAAAGGCCTGGCGCAATTGGTCGGCCTGGGCACTGTCCCTGCGCTGCAGTTCGGTGATAATCAGGGTTGCCTTGTGGGTATTGGGCCTGGCCGGCGGCATGGCAATGGCAACATCGGGGGCGCGGTGGCGAACGTGGAAGACTTCAGTGGCGAGAATGGATTGTTCTTGCAGGCTGGCGTCCTGATGTTCGATATCCTGGGCGTGTTCAATTAGGCACCAATGTGCATCGGGCGGGCTCTCCATCGCCAGAAAGCGTTGATGCAGGGCATAGCAAAAGGGGCAGTTAAGGTCTGCGTATATGCGTAATTGGCCCGTAATTGGAGTTTGAGAGGTGGTCATCTATGCTTAATATGGCGCGATATTTAACTTTCTGTTGCTTTAAGCCTAGTTCAGACACGGTTTTACACCAGTTATTGCCAGAGGAGGCGGTTATGCGGCGTATGCTGTTAAGTGTGCTGATGTTATGGCCGCTGCTTGCTGTTGCCGACAATGCCTCGTTAGATACCCCCTCTGCAGAAACCATCACCCTGCGTTACCCCACGGTAAGGTCACCGGATGAAAATGCCGTTGCCTTCTATTCTGGTGAGTATCTACGGCGCCTGTTCGAGTCCAGCCAATTTGAGTTGGTTCCTGTGTTGGTACCAACAAACCTTAGGTTATTGGCAGAACTAAGAGAGAACAGGTTCGATTTAATGTTGTTACCCACTCACCCGGCGATACAGAAGGAGGTAGGTAAAGGGTTGTTCATATACTACCCTGAGATTTTTTTTACGAGCACTATCGAGTTATTCGGTTTATCTGAAAGATCTTGGAAGAACTTATCGC
This sequence comes from Maricurvus nonylphenolicus, assembly GCF_042854845.1. Classification (GTDB taxonomy): domain Bacteria; phylum Pseudomonadota; class Gammaproteobacteria; order Pseudomonadales; family Cellvibrionaceae; genus Maricurvus; species Maricurvus nonylphenolicus. The sequence goes on from NZ_AP031498.1 coordinate 146,603, forward strand.
TGGATCAACTTAAGGATTATCATCTGGGAGTGCCAAGCGGTATTTCCGAGCAGATGATTGCCATGTATTTAGATCAAGCCCCGCTAGGCAGGGTTAGTCATTACTATAAAAAGCAGCAGATGATTAAGGCGTTGATGACAAGACGGGTGGACCTCGTGCTCAGTGAACGCATTGGAATAGATCAGGCGGTAATATCGTTGGGGGTGGCTGAGCGCGTTCAGTCAGTAGCTACTTTGAAGCAGTTGGATGCAATAATTGCTTTTAGGGCTACATTAGAGCCGCAGATGTTAGCTGCATTAACTCAATATTTGGATAACCTTTTAAAAGACTTTGACCGGCATGGGGTCTACCGGTCAATTTTGCAGGAATACCATCATTAATGACGGACGCTGTTAGTGATTAAAGCGATAAGACTTGCTTGGCTTTCTGCTTGGCGTCTTCCGGTGCAACACCTAGTAATCTGAGAATAGCTTCAGCGGTTTCAATGCGAGTAGCCTTATTAAGGCCGTTTTTAAGTTGCAGGGTAACCGAAACGATGGCCATGGCGATAATTTGCAGTTCTAGCAGTTGGTTAATGCTCAAGGGCGTTGAACCTTGACGCTTGGCCAGCTTCAAGTCGCGGCGCATGATTTGGGCAATATCCTGACGAAAGTCATCGAGATAATGCCAGGCGCCGATCAGTACATGGCCCCAGGCTTCGGCAATAACGGCACGTTTGACGATCTTATCGGTAGAGACAATGACTTTATCAAGCCCGTCTTCCAGGTCGGCGACCTCTCCGGCAATTTCTTCTGCCATCTCCATAGCCACGACAACAGCTGCTTCGCGGGCCAGTGATTCACGGTCATCGAAATGGTTGTAGAAGGTACCATTGGCCAGTCCCGCCGCCTGGGTAATTTCCTTGATAGAGGCCGATTCAAACCCCTTTTGGGCGATGACTTGAATGGCGCTGTCAATCAACGCGGCGCGGGTGCGTTCGCGCTTACCTTGGGTGAGGGATTTGTTGCTGAAATAACGGTCCACGATGCTAACTCATTGTTTTTAAAACAGTGGAGAAAAGTCTAGCATGAGGGATATTGCTTTTCTATCAATTATGGGATTTCTCTCATAAATGTATGTATAATAATTTGAGAGTTGTCTCATTTTGGGGTGGGTAAGTATCCCTGATGGGGTATATTTTCAATATGAGGGGAGCAGTACCAATGTTTAGAGCGTGGATTACCCTAGCCGTTGTGCTGGTCAGTACAGTCAGTCAGGCCCAGCTGGCGCCCAATATCGTCCTGATTCTGGCCGATGATATGGGTTGGAAGGATGTTGGCTACCACGGCAGTGAAATTAACACGCCTCATATTGATCGTTTGGCAACAGAAGGGCTCAGGCTGGATCGCTTTTATACACAGCCGACCTGCAGCCCGACCCGCGCGGCGTTATTGACCGGAAATTCCTCACTGGCGTTGGGTGTTACAGGGCCTCTGTCGAAAATTAACCCAACCGGTTTACCGCTGAATCAGCGTTTGTTACCCGAGTATCTGAAAGAACAGCATTATCAAACGGCCCTGGTGGGTAAGTGGCATTTGGGCTATCTACAAAAAGCTTATGGGCCAAGGGCGCGTGGATTTGATCACTTTTATGGCCATCTTACCGGCGGTATTGGTTATTGGGATCACGTTCATGGCGGTGGCCTTGATTGGCAGCGCAACGGTAAAACCCTGCGTGAAGACGGTTACAGCACCCACCTGCTGCGTGATGAAGCGATTAAGGTGATTACCGAGCGAGACAAAACCAAGCCGCTGTTTTTGTATGCGAGCTTTAATGCACCGCACTTGCCTAATGAAGCGCCGGAAGCATCTATCAAACGCTACGCACATTTACCCGACAAGAACCGTCAGGTTCACGCCGCCATGGTTGAAGAGCTGGACGCCGCTATTGGCTCCATTGTCGAAACTCTGCAGCAAGAAGGTATCTTAGATAACACCCTGATCTGGTTTATGAGTGACAACGGAGGGCTTAATCTCTCCTCCTATTCCGGTAGTGGCGTGGTGACCTTGGCAAACTGGGTAGATGATTGGTTTGATCCCGGTGAAGCCCCTTTTACGATTCTGGAATTTATTCGAGTGAATGTGTTAGAAGGCGCAGCAGACAATACTCCGCTGCGCAAAGGCAAGCAGTCAATTTATGAAGGGGGGGTCAGGGTACCGTCCTTTGTTTACTGGCAGGGCAGACTGCAGCCAAGTGAGTTACAGCAGATGATAACGGTGCAAGATGTTACTCCAACCCTGTTAGCTGCCGCCGGTTTACAACTTGCCGATCAGAATTTTGAAGGCGCTAACCATTGGCCCTATTTAAGTGGCGAGTCGAAGGCAATAGATCGCGACCGCCCTTACATCATTGTGTCGACAGACGGTGAAGCGGTTTACCGCTTCCCGTGGAAATTACTGAAATTGTCTTCCGGTGAAACAGAACTCTATAACCTGCAACAAGACCCTGTTGAAGCCGTAAACCTGACCGAACAATTCCCCGATACCGTGGCCAAGTTACAAAAAGATTTGGAGAGTGCTGTTAGGGGAGAAAGTATTCATATCCCTATCTATAAAGCCATCATGAATATGGATTTTTTTGGCGGCGAAGAAACCCTGCCGCCCTGGGCTGAGCAAGTTAATTAAGCCGCTGATTTAAAAGAGTCCATAACATGAAAAATCAACAAGGCAGCACCAGGCTGCGCAACTTTACGATACTGTTGGGCGGCACCTGCTCAGTGCTGGCGGCCATTATGATTTCACCAGCGCTGCCGGGTATGGCAGAGGCTTTCGCTCATGTACCCAATGCAGACTTCCTGGTGCGTATGGTACTTACCATGCCCGCGTTATTTGTCGCTGTGGGGGCTCTGTTGGTGGGGGCCTTGTTGGATCGCTGGGGACGAAAACCCGTCATACTGGTTTCACTGCAGGCGTATGCACTTGCCGGCTGTGCGGGCTTCTTTCTGGATTCTCTGGTCGCTATTTTAATCAGCCGCGCTATCCTGGGATTGGCGGTGGCCGGCATTATGAGCGGCTTTATGACGCTGATGTTGGATAACTTCGAAGGCAAAGCGCTAGATCGATTCTTGGGCTTAAACGGTGCTTGTATTTGCCTGGGGGGAATTGTTGGTCTAATCGTCGCAGGTTATTTGGCTGATTTTGGCTGGCGCTACCCGTTTTTAATTCACTTGTTCGCACTGTTGATCATACCGGGAACGCTGTTTGCCGTGCAGGAGCCTGAGCATCTTGATAGACCTCAAGCAGAAGTTAAGGCCAAGGTGCCGTGGATAAGGTTATTACCTGTTTATGCCACAGCGTTTTCATGCACGGCTCTGTTTTTTATCTTGCCTGCACAGTTACCGTTTTACTTAATGAACAATAATGATATTGGAGCATCGCAGGTCGGCATTGCTCTCGCATTACCGTCAATTATTGGCTTCATCTTTGCGCTGCTATATCAACCGTTAAGAGCTAGATGCTCTGTGCAAGCAATTGCGGCGATTATCTTTTTTGCCTTTGCGATTTCTTTGCAGGTGCTTTCAACGTCTGCCGCCTACATGGTCGTAATAGCCGGAGTTGTGATTGGTGGCATTGGTGTTGGTTTGTTATCGCCCAATAATTCTGGCTGGTTAGCCAGTTTGGCGCCTATACAAACGCGAGGTCGAGCGGTAGGTGTACTGACCTGCTCAATTTTTATCGGTCAGTTTTTTGCGCCAATTCTGTCACAGCCATTTGTCGCAAGTTTAGGTCTGGCTAAAACCTTTTCTGTTGTGGCGATTATTGCAGGCCTTATCGGGGTGTTATTTGCGGTGTTGGCCGTTAGGCAATCAATGAACACAGTGCCCGAACATCCCACTTCAGAAACACTTTAAAACCAAGGGGCTGCTAAGCCCCTTTTTTTATGCCTCCTCCCAATTTTTTACTTTTCTTTACGGCTTGATCCTGCTTGCCAAATAAACAGCTAAAGTGTAGGATTTAATCATAAATGAGATTAGTCTCATTTTTATGTTTTTGGTTTTAAGAGCGATAAGAGGCCAAGTATGAACCCAAATATAGCGATTATCGGTGGCGGTCCAGCAGGACTTGTTTTAGCAATCAGTCTGGCACGTCGAGGTATTCCAAGCGTTATATTCGAGGCGTTGGATAACCCTCTCAATCTGGAGAAGTATAACCCGTCAAGATCCTACGCAATTGATATAACGGGGCATGGTTTAAAGGCTATTCGATATATCGATGCGATCAAGGATTTTGATGAGAAGCTGATTGCCTTCGACGGTATGAAGGTAAACGGCAAGTTGGTTACCGATTGGCAGGAGCCAGGTTGGATTGCATCACGCGGTGATATCGTCAGTGTGTTGACCACTATTGCCCTGGAAAAACATAGCGATTTGATCGATATCAGATTTCAGCATCGCGTTGAGAATATTGATGTCGATGCTGGCACCTTTGATGTGCAAAAAGAAGGGGAGGCGGCGTTAGTGTCTTTTGGTCCCTATGATCTGGTCGTGGGATCCGATGGTGGTGGCTCATGCTTGCGAGAGCAGGCCGCCGAGCAGGAACCTGCCTACCAGCTGACGCGTGAAGATATTGGTTTCTATTTCAAAATGCTGGCTATGGACCGCAATACCGGTGATCTGGAGCAAAACTTCCTGCAGGTGCTGTCTAAGAAATTGCTGATGGTTGCCGGTGCGATTAATGGTCCGGGCGGCAAGGAGGATCCGCTGTGGTTCAGTGCGGTGCCTTATGCCAACGATCACCGCTATTCCTCACTGGAAGATGTAAAAAAGGATATGCAAAAGCGCTGCCCCGCCATTCTGAAATACTGCAGCGATGAAGCACTGTCGGCATTTGCGGATCTGCCTGCACAGAATATTGGCCGTATTACCAGTGCCTCTCAGCTTTATGCGGGCAAGGTGGTATTCCTGGGTGATGCTGCTATCTCTTACCCGCCTATCGGCCAGGGTATCAATGGTGCCATGGAATCGGCCAAGGTGCTGGATGAGGCGATGATTCGTCACATCAAACCTGGTGTCGATATGCGAGTCGCGATCAAGCGCGCTGTGCACGATTACAACGCCGCCTGGCTGCCTGAAACCAAGGCTGTGGCCTGGATGGGTAAGCGCAGCAACCAGTCGAATCGTTGGCACATGATACGAGGCTTGATTCTAGCCGTACTGAATATAAGCGCCATGGATCTGATTAAAAGCTCGACCTTGAGCTACTCAGAAGCTATGCGACGCACGCAAAAACTGGGTCCTGTTTGGTGGGGTTGATGAGTGCTTCATCAGAATTTCTGATGGGAGGCATGATTTAATCTTAATTGTTCTGATGTGGATTGCTGGAGTACCCTGAAATTATCAGGGCTCCACACCCATATAAAATCAACGATAGGTAAAAGGGGAGCAGCTGGGAGCGCAAGGCGCTGGTTGTTCGTGAGGAGAGAGAAGATGTTGAAGTTTAATCGCTTGTTATCGGTAGCCTTAACTGCTGTTGCGGCATCGGTTGCGGTAGAGGCCGCAACTTTGAAAGGTACCGTCACGGATAGTGATGGCCGTGCGATCCATGGTGCCATGGTGCGTCTTAAGGATGCTGAAAAAAATCTGGCTGAAACGGTATATTCCGATTCTGAGGGTAACTTTGTTCTGAATACGGAGCTGCACAGCGATAACCTGGAGTTGCGTGTGCGCGCACCTTACTACCGTGATCAAAAAGGCCTGGTATCGCTTCAGGATGAGACGGTACTGGTTCAAGATGTCCTGATGGAAAGAATGACCGGCGCACAGGAAATCTCCGATAGCCTGCCTGCGATTTTTCATTTCAGTAAATTGCCTTTCGATAAAGAAGAGGGTGAATTTAACCGTGCTGATTTTCAGCGCGACTGTGCCGGTTGTCACCAGTTTGGCAATGCATTCACCCGCTGGCCACGCACTGCTGAACAGTGGATTCCAACCGTAGCGCGTATGCACAGTTATATGGGTAATAAAGACGAGGCGATGATTCAGCGTCGCGCCGAGTTATTGGCCAAGGGTTATGACGGTAAACCTGTGACCTTACGCCCGGAATTTCCTATGGCGCCTGAGCTGCAAACTGCCAAGATTTATGAATACGCCCTGCCGGGCATTATCTTCCCCCATGATGCAGAAGTGAGCCGTGAAGATGGCCTGGTGTATACGGTGGATCGCCATGGCTACAAAATGATTGTCTCTGACCTTGAGTCAGGGCTATCGACCTATATTGATCAACCCTATTCAAAAGCCAAGTTGGCTAACGCTGGTAATGGCTACACGGGACGTACCAATAAGCCAGGTCCGCACTCTCTGTCGTTGGGTGAAAATGGATTGTGGTATATCACCAACGCTACTTCCGGCTCTATTGGAGTGTTCGACGCAAACAAAGCGGAATGGGTTAATGAATACGAACTGCCATTGCCTGCGCACTACCCGCACACCATTCGTGTTGATAAAGAGAATGTGGTTTGGTTTACCCTGGCCGGTTCACAACAAATCGGTCGTATTGATCCGGCGACTGATAAGGTTGATCTGATTAACTTGCCACGGCAGAAGCCCTTAGGTATTGCCTTATCAACCACCCCTTATGGTATCGACATTAATCCAATTAATGGCCGGGTATGGTACGCCCGCTTGTACGGTGACCGTATCGGTTATATCGACCCGGAAACTCTGGAAGCCCATGAGTTTGATTCACCGGTAAAAGCACCACGCCGGTTACGTTTCGATAAAAAAGGCCAGATGTGGTTGACCGGGTATAGCGAAGGCATGATTGCGCGCATTAATACCGACACCATGGAAAACCGCATTTATCCAATACCTGAATTTGAAGAAGGTTACCGTCCTGCGCCATATGCATTGGGCGTACACCCTCAAACTCAGGAAATTTGGATTAATGAAGTCATGACCGATCACGTGTATCGCCTGCAACCGGATACCGGAAAATTTATTGCCTACCCGCTGCCGTTGCGCGGAACCTACACCCGTGATTTCAGTTTTACCAATGAGGGGTGGGCTTGTACGGCGAATAGTCCAATTCCCAATGCGGCACTGGAAGACTTTACCGCTGGTCTGTTCTGTATTGATCCAAACCTTGCGGAGCAATAAGCGTGGGCGTCTTGTTTGATTCGAATCTGTATTCCCTGACAACGGTGATAGGTTTTGTCTGGACATTGGCCGTTTTCTTTCTGCTCTATACCAAAAAGGGCGCAGAGATAAGTTCAAACAAATGGCTGCTGCTGGTGACTTTCCCAGCAGCCTATGTTGCCGTGCCTATGGTTGCCGCCGATGTTGATGCGTTAACGCAGTTAGCCGGTGGTGTGGCAACGCTTGATGGTCATATTGGTTACAGTTCTGCAGACATAACCGAATTTGCCATCGCTTTGGGTGAGGCGGGACGGGTTGAATATGCGCTTTTCCAATTGGGCATGGATACACTGGCACCTCCGGCTTTTGCGGGGGTGTTAATTAGCGTGGTGAGAGGTACCGTAGCTTTTGATCGCGTGAAAAAAATATTGGTGGTTCTGGTCAGTGTGTATTTTCTGTCGGTGCTTTTTGCCAATGCGCTGATGCCAGTTTATATGCTGAACTATCCTGCGGAAGATAATCTGTCAGCGTTATTGTTTGTGTTGTTACCGGCTTTGGATGGCATTAAATATGGCACGCATGCTGTTGTTTGGTTGGCCATTATCAGTAGCTGGTGTATCTGGTTAGTCAGCAAATATTTTTCCAAGCCGCCTGTTGAGGCGGCTCAGTGACTACATTAGAGCGCGTGATATAAATAAATGGCAGAGTCGCGTATATCAAATACCAGCGACACGCTATAAAAAAATATCACGCTGCCTATCCACAGCTTATAAGGCAGGGAGCGTGAAAGTTGCTGGCGATAGTGATAAACCGCATAGAGTGCTGGTGGCCAAAAGATAACATGGCTAAGTGACACCATACCCGCAAGAAGTGTGGTTGTCGCCGAGTTCTCTAGATAAAACACAATGATATGGCTGGCAATAAAACAGCCCAGTATCCAGCGCGCTGCATAGAAGCGTTTAACAAAAAATAGTGAACAGAAGTGCATAAGCAGCATGGCACCTAGCCATACTTTTAAATAAACGGGTAATGCCAGTCGCGTTTGCATATTCCATTCAGATAGTGCCATCGAGGCGGTGGCGTGATCGCTAAAAAAACAAAATCCCAACAGGCAAGTTGTCATGTAGTTGGCAGTGTTGTGGTTAGGTTTGTTCATAGATTTCTCCCTACGGCAATGGTCGTAATTTACAGCTAGTTTCTTATCACATTTAAATCTTATAAAAGTTGCAATCTCATAATTGACAATACTCTCATAAATGGTTAATTTTTGCATTGTGGTTAAAGAGTGTTGATCAAGATCAAGATTTGTAACCAAAAATAATAAATACACAAAGCTGTCCATAGTTTGATAGCCGAGAGGATGAAGATAATGAAGAGAGAGCAAAAGAATACCTTTGCCAAAACTGCCATGATGTCTGCCATTTCCATGGCCGTTAGTGCCAGCGCCGTGGCTGATGCCAGTCTGGTGCTGGAAGAAGTGATTGTTACCGCGCAAAAGCGTGAACAGAGTTTGCAGGAAGTTCCGGTTTCAGTTAGTGCCGTTAGTGGCGAACAAATTTCAAGTTCGGGCATTAAAGATTTAACCAGCCTGTCTTCCTATGTGCCAAACCTGAAAATCAATGAAGGCCCTACTGAGAACGGTATTTATATCCGCGGCTTGGGCTCCGGTGAAAACCAGGGTTTTGAACAATCCGTAGGTATGTTTGTCGATGGTGTCTATGCCGGTAAGGCGCGTCAGTTCCAGGCGCCATTCCTGGATGTAGGTTCCGTGGAGGTTCTGCGTGGCCCGCAGGGCACTCTGTACGGTAAAAACACCATCGCCGGTTCTATTACCATTACCTCGGCGCGTCCAACCGATGAGTTGGAAGCCAGCATTATGACCGAGTATGAATTTGAAGAAGGCGGTCAAACTACCGAAGCGATCGTGTCTGGACCTCTGGCAGAAAACCTGGCCGGCCGTATTGCACTGCGTTATACCGAAGCCGATGGTTTTATGGATAACACCCTGCAAGATGATGAGGAAATGGATACCAATGCGCTGGCCGGTCGTGTCAGTCTGTTATGGACGCCAACCGATGAGCTGGATGTGTTGTTTAAGTACGAAAGCGGCAACACTGAAACGGCTGGTAAAAATAATCGTATCATTGATGCGGGACCGTATCTGGCTGCATACCAAGCTTTTGATCCCAACTTTGAAGTTGATGAGTATCAGAGATCGACTTCTGATGCAGAAACCATGGATATTGATAGCGAAAGTTTCACATTGAATGTTAGCTATGACCTTGGTTCTCATGAGTTAACTTCGATTACAGCTTATTCTACGTTTGAAGCTGATGATGTATTTGATGCTGATTTTTCTCCTGCTGATGTAATTAGCGTTAAGTTAAACCAAGAGTATGAGCAGGTCAGTCAGGAGTTTCGGATTACGTCTGAACTGGGTGATAAATTTGACTACATAGCCGGTGTTTATTATCAAAGCAGTGAATTTGATACTAACCGTTTATTGGGGGCGGGCGCTGCACTTGCTGCACTTGCTGCTGATCCGGTCTTGTCCGGTGCCGGTTATACTGGTGCATTAGCAACCACTACTGGCTTTAATAGCCAGTTTTCTCAAGACTCAGAAACATATGCCGTATTTGGCTCTTTAAGTTGGCATCCTACCGATGACATGCATTGGACATTAGGCCTTCGCTATAGCAAAGAAGACAAAGAGGCTGAGCGTTCATTATTGATCTCTGAATATCTGGGCACTTCTGCTCAGACTGACCCAGCGGCTATCTTGGATATGAATATCCTTGGTATTTTCTCTCATGATGTGGAAGGTAATCACACCGATGAGAATTTGTCACCATCGTTGAAGTTCCAGTATGACGTTAATAGCGATGTGATGTTATATGCCAGCTTGAGCAAAGCTTATAAGTCTGGTGGCTACAGTGAACCTGGTACTACGGGTGATGAGTTGGGTGAATACAACCCTATCGTAGGGGCTCCAACGACATTCGATTTTGACCAGGAAGAAGCGTTGGCGTTTGAAGTTGGTGGTAAGACTACCTTACTGGATGGCGCTGCCGTCTTGAACTTTGCCCTGTTCCGTACCGAGTACGATGACCTGCAGGTGTCTACCTATGATGGAATTAGTTTTGTTGTGGGTAACGCGGCAAAAGCAATCAGCCAAGGTATTGAAATTGACGGTATGGTTCGCTTGAGTGAATCCTTAACCATGACCGGTTCCATGTCTTACCTGGACGCGACCTACGATGAGTTTGCTAATGCCAACTGTACCTACGCGCAGAATCTGGTAACCCCTGTAGGTTGTACCCAGGACCTGGGCGGCGAAACCCTGGCCAATGCACCTGAATGGACTGCCAACCTGGCTTTCGATCACGTCATGGCGTTGTCGGATAATCTGGAGCTGATGAGCCATATCGATTTCAGTTACACCGATGATCAATACCTGGCCTCCGACCTGGACGAGCGTTCACTGCAGGATGACTACACCCTGGTTAATGCCCGTGTAGCCCTGAGCAATAGCGAAGGTAACTGGGAAGTCGCGCTGCTGGGTAAAAACCTGACCGATGAAGAGTACTTCACCATGGGCGGTGATGCCGGCTTCCAGGACGGTGCCTTCTTCGCCTTTAGCGGTGCACCACGTACCGTTGCGATTCAGGTAAAACTGTCAATGTGATCTCTCTTGGGTGAACGATCGACTCTCTGTCGAGATTCTATCTCGCCGTTTGGGGCGGTATTACCGCCCCTTTTTTATCACCCCGATAAACATGCATCACTTAGTCGCGCAAATACTGAAACACTTCTCAAGCGACATCATGTGGTCGGGTTACAGCCGACGTGAAACACCTCAAGAGCACTCAACCCCTAGTGGCGATAACGCCAATGCAGTAACTATACGATGTGAGAAAGACATGAATATGCCAGAACAACATGGTGCCGATTTTTATAAAGCCATAGGTAAGGATACGCTACCCTTTGATGATCGCAGTTTGGCAGAACAGATTGCCCATCATGCCAGTGTCCGCGGTGAAAATCCGGCTATGCTGTTTGGCGATCAAAAGATAAGTTACCGACAGTACAATGAACTTGCCGGGCAACTTGCCAACGCCCTTGAAAGCATAGGCCTGAAAAAAGGCGATGTTGTCGGCATTCATATGCCCAATATCCCCCAGTATGCTTTGACGTTAGTTGCCGCCAGTAAAATGGGTTGTGTGTGTTCCGGAATCTCGCCACTGCTTACACCCTCAGAGGTGGCTTTTCAGATAAAGGATGCCAGCATCAAGGTTGTACTTACTCTTGATCTCTTCGCAGGCATTTATGCAGGTCTCGGTGAAGCAGTTTCTCGGCTGGATGCCGTTGTTGTGACCGGTGCACTTGATGTGTTTATGCCTTCAGAGGTTGCACTGCCTGAATCTGATGTCATTAACTTTATTCATTACACCGCGTTGGTTGACGGACAGCCTACGCAGCGAGAAACAGAGCCCGTTCACTGGAACGATACCTTTATGCTGCAATACACCGGTGGAACGACTGGTAAGCCTAAAGGAGTGGAGCTGTCAGTACGTAACGTTATGCACAATTCTACGCAATACTCCGCCTCTACGCCTTGGCTAGAAGGTGAAGATATCATTGCCAGCGCATTTCCGTTTTTCCATATTGCTGGGTTGTCGATAATTTTTGCCGGCGCACGTTCTGGCGGTATGATGATGCTGCTACCTGATCCCCGTGATACAGAGCACTTTTGCAATCAAATGAAAGCCTATCCGCCAACAGTATTGGGTGCAGTACCGGCGTTATATGAAATGCTGCTGGCAACGCCCCAATTTAAAGAGATAGATTTTAGTCGTTTGCGTGTTGCTTATACCGGTGCGGCACCATTGACCAGCGCCACGTTTGAAGCACTAAACAACGTATTGGGTAAAAACAAAATATCGGACATGTTCGGCATGACCGAAACAAGCCCTTGCTTTGCCTCTAATCCACCCTCGCGTTACAAAGTGGGTTCTGTGGGTATGGCAGTGCCAGGTGCTGAAATTCGCATTGTCAGTCTTGATGAAGCAAAAACTGATATGCCCATCGGTGAGCCGGGAGAAATTCTCGCCACAGGCCCGCAGGTGATGAAGGGTTATTTAAATCTGCCGGAAGAGACCGCCAATTCATTGCGCGAAATCGACGGTAAAGTCTGGATGTGTACCGGTGATGTAGGATACCTTGATGAAGAAGGGTATTTATTCCTCTGTGATCGCGCCAAAGACATGTTGATTGTAGGTGGCTACAAAGTATTTTCCGTAGAGCTGGAAGACAAACTGCAATCGTTACCTCAGGTGGCTATGTCTGCTGTTATTGGCAAGGCTGATGAAAAACGCCCTGGCAATGAAATCGTAACACTGTACGTGGAATTGGCTGAAGATTATAAAGATGCAGATCCTGTGGAAATGCAGAAAGTGATAAAGGAATACTGTGTAAACAATATGGCAGCTTATAAAGTGCCGAAAGAAATTCATATTATCGATGCGATTCCTTTAACGCCGGTAGGAAAAATCGACAAGAAAGCTTTACGTAATTAAAGGCACGATAGGTATGGTTGAAGCTTGTGGTTCGTGATGGGGTTACTGGACCTTCGGAGGCAGGACGCCGACGCAGAGCGGGCATGGATGCCGAATAGCGTGTCCAGTAACCCCATCGCGGACCGCAAGCGCTACATACGAGTTAAAAACACTAATGGTATTTCCGGTAAGCACTAGGCGGAATCCCCGTCCATTCCTTAAAGGTGCGGGTAAACGGACTCGTCTCAGAAAACCCCAGTTGCGCACTAATCTCCTCAATCGATAAATCCGTATTCACCAAGAAATCAATCGCCGCATCACGTTTAACCTGATTCTTAATCCCCAGATAGGTCATACCTTCATCGGCCAGGCGGCGTTGCAATGTGTAGGGCTTTATATCCATAGTCTCTGCCAATTCTGGCAGGGCTGGCATGGCATCGAGATTTTTACGCAACTCTACAGCAACTCGTGACGCCAGGTTATCGGCTTTAAAGTCCAGCACCAAAATCTCAAAATTAGGGCTTTCTAAAAACTTTTCCAGATTCGAGAGATTCTGTTGCACAGGTTTTGCAAGCTGGGTCGGCGAAAAGCTAATTCTGGTTTTGCGCTGATTGAAATGAATAGGAGCTGCATAAAAAAGCAGAGGGTAATCCTGCGCGTGATCATGCATCTCGCATTGAAGCTCAACCCGATCAATATGAATGATCTCCATCGTTAGCCAACTCAATAGCCGATGGATATTGGAGAAAAACAGCTCGGCAATAAAGAAATCGGAATGCCGTTTATAGGAAGGTAACTCAATTTCGAAAAACAGCAGATCACCTTCGGTATAACTGTGAATCGCTTGGCCTTGTCCAATCATCTGATAAAAACGAGCAATACGTTCAGCGGCTTCGGCCAGGGTTTTCGTGGCCACCAGCCAATGGGTCAGCAAAGACATGCTGCCCAGGGGTACTGGCGACGAGCCGTGACCGAGAAACTCATCCCCGGTGGCCTGCGTGAGCCCATCCATTAACTGCGCATATTGCACCAGAGAAACCCGGGCATTGGGCTCTTGCAGCAGGTGATTGGGGATTCTGCTGTTGTGTAGCAACTCATCAATAACGCTTTGATCTAAACGGGCCTTTGAAAGCACCACATTTACATACGTAATGCTGATAGAGATCGAATTTTTACTGGTATAGCGCATTGTAAGGCCAGGTTGTCGGCTTGTTGAGCGGATTCAAAGGGGTATCAGTAAGTATGCCTTATTGTTGTAAAGTATCAAAATCGCAGCGCCATTGCGTCATTCAGGTAGATGCTTAATGAACGGATAATATTGGCAAAGGCCTTGAACTACCTGGGTAGAAGCAACTGGGCCGGTCGAATGTAAAGAACCTAATAGAGGTGAAACCGTGGACTTATCCATTAGTCAGGCGCTGCAAGATTTTCGCGAAGAAGTGAAAGTCTTTTTGCAGGACAATCTTACACCGGAATTTATTCGCGCCGGTAAGCGGGCAACCAGCGTGTTCCCGGATTATGAAGCTTCTATGAAGTGGCAAAAAGTCCTTAACGAAAAAGGCTGGGTCGTACCCGGTTGGCCAAAGCAGTACGGTGGTGCCGACTGGAGTATTGAGCAAGTCAGTATTTTTCAGGAGGAGTGCATTAAAGCCAATGCACCGGCGTTATACCCCATGGGTATCCAGATGCTGGGGCCGGTGTTAATGCACTATGGCACCGATGCACAAAAGGCAGAACTGTTGCCGAAAATGTTGTCGGGTGAAGATTTTTGGTGTCAGGGTTACTCCGAGCCGGGTGCCGGTTCTGATTTGGCCTCTTTACAAACCCGAGCGGTCAGTGATGGCGAAGACTACATTGTTAACGGCTCTAAAATCTGGACTACGGCAGCGCAGCACGCCAACAAAATGTTTTGCCTGGTGCGCACTGATGCCGAGTGCAAACCGCAGCGCGGCATCACCTTTATTCTGATAGATATGGACAGCCCTGGTATTTCCGTTGACCCCATTGTATCGATGGACGGTGAAGTCGAGCAGTGCCAGGTGTTCTTTGATGATGTGCGTGTACCCAAAGTCAATCGCATTGGCGAAGAAAACGACGGCTGGTCGGTCGCCAAATTCCTGCTGGAATTTGAGCGAGGTGGCTCTTCTTTTAATATTTTTGTGGAAAGTCAGCTGGCCGCGATTTATGACCTGGCAGACGAGCAGCGACAAGCCTACGGTGTTTCTGCGGCTGATGATCCGGTCGTCGCATCGCAATTGGCTGAGCTGGAAATCGATAGCCTGGCGCTGAAGTTCCTGGAATATCGCATTACCGCGGCCGCAGCCGGTGGCGGTAACCCCGGAGCCTTGGCGTCCATGCAAAAAATTGTGGGCTCGGAATTAAGTCAGAAAGTCGATGAGTTAAGTTTGGAAATGCAGGGCGCGTACGTGGCGGTGAAACAAAATGAATCGCTTAAGCCTTCGTTTACCGACGAAACCATCGGTTGTGAGTCGGGCATAAAAATGATGAACCACTACCTGAATAACCGCGCCTCAACCATCTTTGGTGGTACCTCGGAAATTCAGCGCAATATTATTGCCAAGCTGGTATTGGGTTTATAAACGAGCACTATTTTGGAGAAAGTAAAATGAACTTTGAATACAGTGCCGATCAGCAGGCGTTTCAGGAAAGTGTCATTAAGTTTTTGCAGCAAGAATACGATTTCGAGCAACGACAAAAAATCCAGGCATCTGATGCCGCCTATAGCGACAGCATCTGGAAAACCTGTGCCGAGCTGGGTTGGTTAAGTTTGCCTTTTGAAGAAGCCGTGGGTGGTTTTGGCGGCAGTGCTGTCGATACCGTGTTGCTGTTTGAAGAGCTGGGCAAGCATTTAGTACTTGAGCCTTTTATGGAAACCCTGGTACAGCTCGGTGGCGTATTACAGGCCAGTCAGCATCCCCAGCGTGCGACCTATATTGAGCAGTTAATGAGCGGTGAGTTGCAAGGTGCCTTTGCTCATAGCGAGCCTTATCAAAACGGTTTTGATAACACCTTAAACACCAAGGCGACAAAACTGGATAACGGCTACCAGTTAAACGGCTGCAAATCTGTTGTTTATAACGCTGCCGCTGCCGAGCTGTTTGTGTTCAGTGCAGAGCTGGATGGCAGTAAAGCACTGTTTTTGGTACCGGCCGGCACCGAAGCACTGAGCCAGAAGGGTTACACCACGGTTGATGGTCGCGAGGCAGCTGAGCTGTCGCTGGTAAATGTGCTGGTTGCTGAAGACAGCTTACTGGCAACTGGGGCTGAAGCGGAGTCAATTCTTAACCGCGTGCTGGATAACACCCTGTTGGCCCAGGTCGCCGAAATGGTCGGTGCCATGCAGGTATTGGTAGATACCACGGTGGAATACACCAAGGAGCGCAAGCAGTTTGGTGTGCCCCTGTCATTCTTCCAGGTGCTGCAGCACAAGATGGTGGAAATGTTTATGGCCACCGAGCTGACGCGTTCACTGATGTATGCGGCGGCGATCAAGCTGCGTGACGACTCAGATGATGCCCGTGCCTATGTGGCTGCTGCCAAGGTCAAGGCCGATAAGGGCGCTCAGCTGGTGGCTCAGTTTGCCGTACAGCTACACGGCGGAATAGGTACTACCGATGAGCTGAAGGTGGGCCACTACCTTAAGCATATCGAAGTGCTGACCAAGCAATTTGGTGCCACACGCAACCACGTCAGCCGTTATCAGAAGCTGCGTTAAGCCTGCCTTTTCAGGCGCTACCCGGCCTAGGGTAGCGCTTGTCTTTTTATCCTCTTTTTCAATACTGTTGACCGGTGCCCAATCGGGGTTACACTGGGGGCGTTCATATGTATTAAAAGAAAGGCCTGCCGTATTTCATGAAGCAAGTGTTCGTATTACAAAATCAGCTCAAACAGTTTTTGACCAAGTCCGGTGAATGGAGTGATGGTCGCGATGCCAACAGTCTTTACCGCTCTGAACACAAGGACGAGGCGATTAACCAGCAGTTTGAGGTGAGCTCCAAAGACTACACCCTGCGTATTTCCCTGCTGAAATGTACGTTAAATGATCGACGTAACCCGATAATCCCTGAAGAGCATCTGCCTGAGCCTATGGCTATGCCTGACGTTGAGGCTGAAGAGGCTGGCACTGATGAGGCACCGCAAACCGATGCCTCTGAAGCGGTAGAACAAACTGAGGCCAGCAATCAGGAACAGGTGCAAGAGCAGGCCCAGGCTGAGCCTGAGACAGAAATACAGATAGATGCTTCTGAATTTGAGTCTGTGGCAAGGGATTTGTTTGGTTTAGATGCTGAGCCCGATACTCAGCCAATAGCGACAGAGGCCCCAGAGGTAGCGCCGGTTGCCGATTTATTTGCCGCTGTTGAGGCGTCTGCGGCAAGTGAAGCTGCAACCCCGGCAGCCAATGATGAAGCTGTCACGGATACACTGGAAACCGCTGCTGAGCCTTCAGCGTCTATTCAAGAACAACCTAGCCAAGCAGAGGTTGGCGAAGAAGCCGCGCCCTCGGGCGAAAGTGACAATCGGCTCTTTTAACGCGTCTTTTTAACCGGGGTGGTGCAGCTGACGCTTGAAATGTGGCATCTGTGCCCCCAATGTAGGTTCATCCCTGCCGTGATGGTGCCTGCGCGCAGCTTCGTTTTTGTACGCAGCCTCTAGGGCAGCCTCGAGAATTAGCCAAGAGGAATTGCTTTGTCTTTATTCAGTCAACGCCTGGCGATACTGGCCGACCCGGAAAACCGTGACCTGTCGCGGGTTTACAAAGGCTTGGAGAAAGAAAGTTTACGGGTGACGCCCGAAGGTACCCTGGCACAATCCGCTCACCCCGAAAGCCTGGGGTCTGCGTTAACCCATCCGCGAATTACCACCGATTACAGCGAAGCTCTGCTGGAATTTATTACCTCGCCCACCGATAGCACTGAAGACCTGCTGCAGGAGCTGGATCGTATCCAGGCCTACACCTACCGTCAGTTAGGCGATGAGTTGCTGTGGGGGGCAAGTATGCCCTGCATGTTGGGGGTTGATAGCGATATTCCTGTGGCCCAGTACGGTAGCTCTAACCCGGGGCGCATGAAAACGGTTTACCGCTTGGGGTTGGGAGAGCGCTACGGCCGAGTGATGCAGACCATTGCCGGCATCCACTATAACTTCTCGGTTAGCGATGAATTCTGGCAGTTCTGGCATGAGCGTGAAGGCCGCGAAGACAGCTTGCAGGACTACAAGAACCGCCGCTATTTCGATCTGATTCGCAATTTCCGCCGCAACTTTTGGCTGCTGTTGTACCTGTTTGGCGCCTCGCCTGCGGTATGTCGCAGTTTTGTCAAAGGCCGCGAGCATCAGTTGCAGCCCTTTGGTGAAGACGAGCACAGTCTGCACCTGCCCTATGCCACCTCCCTGCGTATGGGCAATCTGGGTTACCAGAGCAGCGCCCAGAATAGTCTGGTGGTGAACTACAACGATCTGGATACCTATCTGCAAACCCTGTGTGAGGCCATTACCAGCCCCCATGAAACCTATCAGGGTATCGGTTTGAAGAATGCCGAGGGTGACTACCACCAGCTCAACACCAGCCTGCTGCAAATCGAAAACGAGTTTTACAGCACCATTCGCCCCAAGCGTACGGCCAAGTCCGGTGAAACTGCGCTGTCTGCCCTGCATAACCGCGGTGTGGAGTATATCGAGGTGCGCTGTATTGATATTAACCCTTACGAGCCGCTGGGCATCAATGCCGAGCAGGTGAATTTCCTCGATGCCTTCCTGTACTACTGTCTGTTGGTGGGCAGCCCGGAAACCGATTGTGAGAAATACCGTCGCTCGCTGGAAAACCAGCGCTTGATGGTGGAAGAAGGCCGTGATCCGGCGATGCGTTTGTTAAGTGCTGCCGGTGAACAGAGTGCTGCCCAGTGGGGTCATGCATTGCTCGACGATATTGCCCGTGCCGCGGCGTTATTGGATAGCACTTACGGCACCAGCCATTACTCTGAGGCGGTGGAAGCCCAGCGCGCCAAGCTGGATGACCCATCCCTGGTGCCTTCGGCGCGTATCCTGGCGGATATGAAAGACTCAGGTCAGACGTTCTACGGGCTGGCTATGTCGCTGGCCGGTGAGCACAAGGCGAACTATGACGGTGTTGAGGTGCCTGCCGATTGGTTGGCAACCATGAAGTCGCAGGTAAGCCAGTCCTGGCAGGACCAGGCCGATATTGAGGCCAATACTGATGTCGACTTTGAAACCTATATTGCGCAGTACTACGCCCAGTACAACTGCTGCCAGTAATTCGGTTTACCTTCCCTTGTTATGAATTATCTCGCCCATTTGCTGCTTTCCGGAGATGACCCGGAATGGCAGCTGGGTGGATTTTTAGGGGACTTTGTCAAAGGTCCACTAACTCCCGTGCCGACAGATCAACTGGGCGGCCCATGGTCACCGGGTATTGTTGCGGGCATGACATTGCATCGCGCCATCGATGCTTATGTCGATCAGCATCCCCTGTATCTGCAAGCGCTATCTCGGCTGGGGCCGGAGTTTCGGCGTATTGGCGGCATCGCGCTGGATATCGCTTTTGATCATCTGTTGGCTATTCACTGGCAACGCTTTTCTGATCGCGGGTTGGATGATTACTGTCAGGGTATTTACCGCGTGTTTTCCCAGCATGAGCAGAGGTTTCCACCTTCTGCAGCGTTGTTCAGTGAGCGTATGCGGGAGTTTGCGCTGTTGCAGTCCTATCGAGAGACAGAAACTCTGGAGCAGGTGTTAATCCGGGTGGGCAAGCGGCTGAGGTTTGAAAATCGCTTGGCGGAAACTTATGCGCTTGTTGAGGCTAATCGGTCGTTGCTGACAGGGGATTTTTTGCAATTGATGCCAGAGCTGGTGGTATTCGCCGGTGAGCGGCGTACTCAGCTACTGGATTCTGTAAGCCAATTGTAGGCCTGTTCCATATCGAAGAAGGTTTGCGTTTTTAATTCGCTCCAAAAGGTCTGTGCTGCCATTTCAGCGAGACGGAACTGCTCCTGATTGTCGACCACATAGGCGCATTTTTCGGCACTTCCTGCGATCTCCATCAAAAACACCTGTGCCTCGGGGCTTACAGAGTAATCGGTTTTTTTGCGGTTGATCAGGTAGGGACTGTCAAAATGTTCAACCCCGATTTGGGCAATCCAATGGCAGTCTTCCAGCGTGATTTCCCCGTTGGTATAAGGTTCTACAACGGGAACTCCCTTGTAGGACCAGAGACGGATTTTGCCGTTATCAAAATCTTGGGGAGTTACCATGATCGTGTTTAGCAGTAGTAGTCGTTATTGCCCAGGCCCATTTCCAATAGCTGCGAGCGCAGGCTTTCAAAGTCGTACTGGCTCATGCCAATAAACAGCAGAATGCTATCGCCTATACGTTGCCACTCATAATCCTCTTCCTGATTACCTATGATGCGGTGGTTGCCGCAGACATGTTCTGCCATTTTCAAAATGGCCAGCAGGGTTTTCTTTTGTGGTTCGGCGCGATCGTCAGCGAAGATTTTTTCAATACTGTGGTGCTCGTGTATCGCTTCGCAAAGGTAGGGCGGCAGGTTCCAGGATTTGCCCACATAGTAACCAACGACGGCATGGTTGGTTTTAATCAGTTCATTTTCGGTATCGATAATGCGTTCTTCTTCCCGGCGGTAAGCTTCCACCATGACATTGGGGTAATCTTTGAAGCGCATCATCAACAAAGGTATGCCGCAGTTGTGGAACAGGCCCAGGGTGTAGGCTTCATCCGGTGAAGGGAAGCCGATTTGCTTGGCAATCACATTGGACGCCATGGCGATTTCCATGGCGCTATCCCAAAAACGGCCCAGGGCGACAATATCGTCATCGGACAGTTCGCCGCGAATGGACTGGGCGTTAACCAGATTGACGACGGTTTTCGAGCCCAGCAGGCTCACCGCTTGAGAAATAGAGGTGATCTTGTTGGAAAGGCCGTAGAAAGGGGAATTGACGGTTTTTAATATGGCGCCTGCCAGGCCTACATCCTGGCTGATGAGCTTGGCTATATTGTCCAGCGAGCAGCCGGGCATCATCTGCTCCATCTGCAGATCAACCATAATTTGTGGTTGGGGTGGTATGGCAATACCTTGCAAGACTTGTTGAATCTGTTCCTGTGTCAATTCGACCATGGGGTATACAACCTGAAATTCCATGTTGATGATGTGGGCGGAAGGATCATTAAAGTGTAGTCGACATGTACTTGTGAGGAATAGCCCCTAAAGCAGAATTTTCTGCAATCGTTTACCTTCTTGGGGCTGCTATCGTTATAATGCGCGCCCTTAACCTGGCCCCAATTACAGCCCGGCCGGTTACCAACGAAGGTAAATCGCATATGTCTCAAGAAGCCGCTGCTACGCTAAAGCCCCTGGTGCTTAAGTCCCAGGCAGACCGCCGCCTGAAGAAAGGCCACCTGTGGATTTATTCCAACGAGGTGGACACCAAGCAGAGTGACCTCAAGGCATTTGAGCCGGGTGAACAGGCCCAGGTGCTAAACCATGCTGGTAAAAGCCTGGGTATTGCGACCATCAATCCTTCAACCTTGATTTGTGGTCGGCTGGTAAGTCGGGAACTTAAATACCCACTGAATAAATCCCTGTTGGTGCATCGCATCAAGCAGGCCCTGGCATTGCGTGAAGCCTGTTTTAGCGCCCCCTATTACCGCCTGGTGTACGGTGACAGTGATTTGCTGCCAGGGCTGGTGGTTGATCGTTTTGGCGAATACCTGGT
Organism: Maricurvus nonylphenolicus; assembly: GCF_042854845.1. Classification (GTDB taxonomy): domain Bacteria; phylum Pseudomonadota; class Gammaproteobacteria; order Pseudomonadales; family Cellvibrionaceae; genus Maricurvus; species Maricurvus nonylphenolicus. The sequence goes on from NZ_AP031498.1 coordinate 168,034, forward strand.
GGTACAGATTGCCACCGCCGGTATGGAAGCCTGCCGGGATGATGTAGTGGAAGCTCTGCAGCAGGTGCTAAGGCCTACGGCTATTTTGTTACGCAACGATCACTCGGCACGTACTCTGGAAGGCCTGCCGGAAGAGGTAATTGCGATTGGTGATGTGCCTGAGGCGGTAGATCTGGTGGAAAATGGTGTGCAGTTTATCGCTCCCATCGCCGAAGGCCAGAAAACCGGCTGGTTTTATGACCACCGCGAAAACCGCGCCCTGTTACAGCGTCTGGCGCCGGGCAAGCGGGTGTTGGATGTGTTTAGTTACGTCGGTGGTTGGGGCGTTCAAGCCGCTGCCGCAGGAGCCAGTGAGGTTGTCTGTGTCGATGCCTCTGAACAGGCGCTGGACTGGGTAGGTGAGAATGCCGCCATCAACGGTTTGGAAGATCGGGTTCAAGGGTTGCACGGCAAGGCGGTGCCCGTGTTAAAGCAGTTGGCAGCCTCCGATGAGAAATTCGATATTGTGGTGCTGGATCCACCGGCGTTTATCAAACGTCGCAAGGATCAGAAATCCGGTGAGGCGGCCTATCGCCATATTAACGAGTTGGCGATGAAGCTGTTGCCGAAGGATGGCATGCTGGTATCGGCCTCCTGCTCCATGCATTTGCAGCGCGATACCCTAACCGAAATTGTGCGCAGCTCGGCGCGCCATCGCGATCGTCATGCGCAGATTTTCCATCAGGGGGGAGCGGGTGCTGATCATCCGGTGCATCCGGCGATTGTCGAAACTGATTACCTTAAGGCGGTATTTGCGCGGGTCTTTATGCCTTAGTTTTTAAGTGGGGTATGACCCGCAGGGTCAGACCCCGAATTTGTGCGGCATCTGCAGCGCGGCGGGGTCCGACCCCACGGGTCGTACCCCATCTATCTACGAAGTACGGCCCTGATTGTTCGTGCTCTCAGCCGTAACCCGCGGCGTCAACAACGCCGCCGCATCACTCAATGCCTGCAACAACGGCTTCAATCGCTTCTCGCCCACAGCAGGCCAATCATCCGCCAAGGCTTCAAATTGCTGCTGAGCATTATCAAAGGCCTGCTTCAGGGCTTGCTGCTCTTTTTCCTCGAGTAAGAAGCTAACCAGCGTGGGCTCTGCTGCTGAACCGTCTTCGCCAGGCACACCAAACAGCAGGTTCTCTAAGCCCTCGAGACCCGCCACCAGACTTTCGCTGGTGTGGCCAGCAAACTGGTTATGGCCTTCGGGCAGTCCATCGCCAGCGGCGAGAATGCTGACCTGGGTATCCATCACATCACTTTTAATCTGGTATTCCGCCACCCGCTGCCACAGTTGCAGGCGACTTTGTGGCGACAATCGCTGATAGGCCAGAGACAGGGTATTGGTGGCCGGGTGTAATTGCTGTTGCAGGGTTTTGAGGTCGTCCAACAACAACTGGCCCTGGAGCTTCAGCAGGGTGCGGCGGCGACTATTGGGCAGGTCTACCGGGGTCAGGCCGCTGGCTTTTTGTTTTTCGGTCACGGTGCCGTCGGCAATAAAGTCCGTCGGCGGGCGCTGGCCCTCTTCGCCCCACAACAGATAAGCGATGGCGTGAAAGCCGAGGCTGACATCACTGTTATCACTAAAGCCGTGTTGGGCTCGCAGGGCAGTGGCCGTCAGTGGCACGGCGATATCATTGACGATGCCGCTGTGGGGGTAAACATCAAAATAGTCCAGGTAGCCGGGCTGGATAGGCCAGGCATCGATGTTAAAGGCCAGTTCGCGCATAGGGCCAAACAGGCCGGGGCTGACATCGCCCAGCAGCAGAAACGGGGAGAGCTGTTGTACGCAATTATGGCTTGTGTGCCAGGCGCTTTTAGCCTCATTAAGGCTGGTTTCGTCCATCAATTTCAGTAGATTATCGATGGTCTGGTTGAGTTTCAGAGTGTCCTGCTGGCATTGGGTTAACTGAGTGTCTGCCTGCTGCCAGGCCTGCTCGGTGGCCTGGCGCAGAGGCCGGTTGTCCTCGGGGGCTGGTGCTGGAATGGCATCAGCCGGAGCAGGGCGAGCCTCCTCATCCTGCTTGCCGCAGCCATTTAGTGCCAACACAAGTGTTGCGCCCAGCGTCACTACCGGCAACTGCTTGCGTAGCTTAAGGCTGAAAGCCCTCAGGGATGATCTGGATGGAATGCTGAGCGGCAATGGCATGGTTTTCCTTAATCTAACTAGTCCCGCAGGCTGATCACGGGCCATCCGGCGGCCTCAGCATGGGCGCGCAGAGTGTCGTCGGGATCAACGGCTACCGGGTTGTCGACTTCTGACAGTAAGGGTAAATCATTGATGGAGTCGCTGTAAAAGTAACAGTTCTCTTTGTCGCCGTCATATTGCGCCAGCCATTGTTGCAAGCGTGTGACTTTGCCTGCCTGGAAGCAAGGCGTGCCCACAACATTGCCGGTGTAGCGGCCATCTATAATCTCTGCCTCAGAGGCCATAATCTCATCCACGCCCAGTGAGGCGGCAATGGGACCGGTTACAAAACTGTTGGTAGAGGTCATGATAAGTAAGTAGTCACCAGCGTCGCGGTGCTTTTGCAGCAGGGCTTCGGCCTTCGGCAGACGCATAGGATCGATTTTTTCAGCCATAAATTGCTGGTGCAGTTTAGCCAGCTCGTCGAGGCTATAGCGGGTCAGGGGTTCGAGGGCAAAGCGTAGGTATTCGTTAACGTCGAGGCCACCGTTTTCGTATTCGCGGTAAAAGCGATCATTTTCGGCACGGTAGTGTTCGACATCCACCAGGCCTTGTTCAACGATGAATTCGCCCCAGCTATGGTCGCTATCGCCTGCTATCAGGGTGTTATCTAAATCAAAAATCGCCAGACTCACTATTGAACCTCTTCTGAACGTGCCTCAAATAAGGCGGCTATTCTACTCCGCCGGCTGCCAAAGTGATATCCACATTGCTGTTGGCCTTCGGTTTGTGGAACAATAGGTTGCTGATATATAAAGACTTATCGTCGATAAATAACCACAATCCTGATCTCAGGTCAGGGTTGCGAGACAGTCAGACAAAGACGGTCAGACAAAGATGGTCAAATAAAGAGAGGTAGCTGGGTGATAGATGCGGACGGCTTTCGACCGAACGTTGGCATAATGCTGACCAATGCCAAGGGCCAGTTGCTCTGGGCGCGCCGCGTCGGTGGCCAGGATGCCTGGCAGTTCCCCCAGGGGGGAATTAATGAAAATGAAGATCCAGAAGCCGCGCTCTACCGTGAGCTGAAAGAAGAAGTCGGCCTGGAAGCCAAGGATGTCAAAATACTTGCTCGCACACGGGGCTGGTTGCGCTATCGTTTACCTAAGCGACTGATCCGCAAAGGTAGCAAGCCGGTGTGTGTGGGACAGAAACAGAAATGGTTTTTACTGCAGCTGGTCTCGGCGGATGAGAGCATAGATCTCAACGATCACGAAGGCCCTGCGGAGTTTGACCAGTGGCGCTGGGTAAGTTACTGGTATCCTCTGGATAAAGTGGTCGCGTTTAAGCGCGATGTTTACCGACGGGCCTTAAAAGAACTGGCCCCCGCTCACAGTCAATTAGAGGCGGCCATCGAGGCTCGCTGAACAGGGTGGCAGGATGCTGAATTCACTGCGCAGTATTGTTCAAGAGGTCAACGCGGCCCGCGACTTGAAGTCTGCGCTGGATATCATCGTGACTCGCGTTAAGAGCACTATGGGCACGCAAGTGTGCTCGGTGTATCTGCGCGATGAAAGCGAGCACTTCCTATTAATGGCCACCGATGGCCTCAATCTCGATGCCGTGGGGCAGGTACGCCTGAGCCCGGATGAAGGTCTGGTGGGGTATGTCGCCGTGCGCGAAGAGCCCATCAATCTCGAAAAGGCCACCGATCACCCGAAATACCAATATTTTGCCGAAACCGGGGAAGAGCGTTTCAGTTCTTTTCTGGGGGTGCCCATTATTCACCACCGCCAAGTGTTGGGGGTGCTGGTGGTACAGCAGGGCGAGCGACGTCGCTTTGATGAAGGCGAAGAAGCGTTTCTGGTTACCATGTCGGCCCAGTTGGCCGGCGTTATTGCCCATGCTGAAGCTACCGGTGCGCTGGAGCGTATGGGGGCTGCTGCTACCGAAGCCCGCTTTAAAGGCGTAGCTGGGGCGCCGGGTGTAGCCATTGGTAAAGCCGTCGTGATGACGCCAGCGGCGGATTTACGCGGTGTGCCTTTCCAGACCTGTGAAGATATCGATGAAGAGATCTCATTTTTTCACCGCTGCCTGCAGCTGGCCCGCGATGACATTAAAGCCCTTGGCTTACAGCTTACCGACCGCCTAAACCAGCAGGAGCAGGCGCTGTTCGATGCCTACCTGGCGATGCTGGATGATGCCTCGCTCGGCGGTGAGGTGGTGGAGCGCATTAAAGAAGGTGTTGCGGCGACCTATGCCTGGTCGGAAGTGATTCTGACGCATGAGCGTAACTTCGCCAGCATGACCGATTCCTACCTGCGCGAGCGGGCCGCCGATGTGCGCGACCTGGGGCGTAGGGTGTTGTCCTATCTGCAGGAGCAGGTGCAGCAGTGCCGGGTAATTCCGGATGATGCCATTTTGGTGGGTGAAGAGCTCACCGCCTCCATGTTGGGTGAGGTGCCGAAAGAGCGCTTGGCTGGTTTGGTATCGGTGCAGGGCTCCAGTAACTCGCATGTTGCTATCTTGGCCCGTGCCATGGGCATACCGACGGTAATGGGGGCGGTGGATTTGCCGTTTACCCAGGTGGATGGTCGTGAACTGATAGTTGATGGTTACCGCGGTTCTATCTATACCGACCCCGGCGCTACCCTGCGCAAACACTACGAAGAGATCTGCGCCGAAGAGCGTGAGCTAATCAAGGGCCTGGAGGCGCTGAAAAAGCTGCCCTGTGAAACCCTCGATCACCACCGCGTGCCCCTGTGGGTAAACACCGGTTTGATGGCCGATGTGGTGCGCTCCCTGGAGCGTGGTGCCGAAGGCGTGGGCCTGTACCGCACCGAAATTCCGTTTTTGCTGCGTGATCGTTTCCCCAGTGAGGAAGAGCAGCGGATTATTTACCGCGAGCAGCTCGAAGCTTTTGCGCCCCACACGGTTACCATGCGTACTCTGGATGTGGGTGGGGATAAATCCCTGCCGTATTTCCCCATCGATGAAGATAACCCCTTCCTCGGTTGGCGCGGTATTCGTGTAACCCTCGATCATCCGGAGATTTTCCTGGCTCAGGTGCGGGCGATGCTTAAGGCCAGCGAAGGGCTAAACAACCTGCGCATTATGTTGCCGATGATTTCCAGTGTGACAGAGCTGGATGCCGCCAAAACCCTGGTGTATCGCGCCTATCATGAGCTGTTGGAAGAAGGCCACCGCATCGAAATTCCGCCGATTGGGGTGATGGTGGAAGTGCCTTCTGCTGTCTATCAGGCGCGTGAGCTTGCCGCCCGTGCTGATTTCCTTTCTGTGGGAAGTAATGATCTAACGCAATACTTGTTGGCGGTAGATCGCAATAATGCCCGTGTGGCCGATTTGTATCACGCCTTCCATCCCGCTGTGTTGCGAGCGTTACAGTCGGTGGTTAACGATGGCCACAGCCAGGGTACCAGTGTGGGTATTTGTGGTGAGATGGCCGGTGACCCCGGCGCGGCCATTTTGCTGATGGCGATGGGATTCGATGTATTGTCGATGAACGCCACCAATCTGCCCAAGGTGAAGTCTGTGATTCGTGGTATCACGTTGGAGCAGGCGGAAAATCTGCTCGATGAAGTGATGTTGCTGCCTGATGCGGAATCAGTGACACGCACGCTGGAAAAAGCATTGCAGGATGCTGGGGTGACAGGGTTGTTGCGTCCGGGTGGCGCAGACTGATTTCCCCCTTTTCTCTGCAATTTTTGAAATAATTTGTATGAGAACACTCTATGAAACACCACGCCCTGTTGGTGCAATGTCTGTTTGTTATCCCACTCTTATCCCTTGTTGGCTGTTCAGAACCTCAAACCGCGACTGAAACCGTTCGACCGGTTAACACGCTAACGGTAAAAAGTCTGGATCACTTCCTCAGTGCCAGCTTTCCGTCCAGGGCCGAACCTGTTCGAGAAGTAAACCTGGCATTTGAAGTCAATGGCACCTTGCAGAAGTTACCCGTCAAGGTTGGCGATGAAATTAAGCAGGGAGACTTGCTGGCGCAGCTGAATCAGAAAAGCTTTTCTGCACGTTTGGCCGCAACCCAGGCCCGTTATCGCAAGGCAGTTAATGATGAGCGTCGTTTGAAAAAGCTGCTGGTTGCTGGCAATGCCTCGCAGACTCAATACGATGATGCCCAGACCAACCTGGATGTTCTGGAAAGCCAGTTGGCGCTGGATAAAAAGGCGCTTGCCGATACGACACTGCGTGCGCCTTTTGATGGTTTGGTGGTAGCGGTATATCTCGACAACTACACTTTTGTACCCGCCTCGACTCAGGTTGTGCGCTTAATTGATATTTCTCAAATTGAAATGTGGGTGGATTTACCGGAGCAGTTTGCGGTACTCAGTGAGCAGGTTGCAGATTACCAGGTACGGGTAAAATTTGATGCTTATCCTGATCGCATCTTTGATGCCGATGTTAAAGAGTGGGGGCGGGAAGCCTCACGGGAGAATCGAACCTTTCCTTTCGGGTTGGTGATAGATCAGCCTGAGGATATTACGATTTTGCCGGGCATGTCTGGTGTCGCCTTTGCGGAAACCCAAGGAGAAAATATTGGTATTGAAGACCCAATAGAAGTGCCTGCCGGTGCTATTTTTACTCTGCGTGATCAGACGCAATCATCCGTATGGGTGGTGAAGGATGACCATGTTGTTTTACAACCGGTGAAGGTGCGCAGTATCAGTCGAGAGGTGGTGCTGATTGAAGGCGGTTTGACTGATGGCGATGAAATTGTGGTGGCCGGTGTGCACAGTTTGCAGGAAGGCCAAAAAATTCGTCGCCTTAATTCGATTCAGGAAAGTGTCAGTGCGGGTGCTAGAGAGCTTTCACCAAAGAGTCCTTCTCCGAAAGTTGAGGAAGGCCACGAGTGAATTTAGCCAAGTTTAGCCTGCAGCGAAAAAATCTCACCTATTTTGCTGCCATCTTGCTGGCCCTATCCGGTGTGCTCAGTTATTTAGAGATGGGCTGGTTAGAGGACCCCGATTATTCCATCAAAATTGCCGCCATTGTGGTTGATTACCCCGGCGCAACGCCTGAGGAAGTTGAGCAGGAAGTTGTTGAGGTGATAGAAACCAAGTTGCAGGAAATGCCGCAACTTAAGCATCTCACCTCATTAAGTCGCGACGGTCGCGCTGTAATCCAGGCAGAAATTAAAGATGAGTACTGGTCACCGGAATTACCCCAGGTATGGGATGAGCTGCGTCGAAAAATTCGAGATGTGCAACCCTATTTACCCGCCGATGCCCATGAACCTGTTATTCGTGATGACTATGGCTTTGTATTTGGTTTTTTGATTGCCATTACCAGTGATGGTTATAACTACCACGATCTAAAAAGTTATGTAAAAGACCTGCGGCGTGAACTGAGTTTAATGCCGGAAATTTCACGCATCGATTATTGGGGATTGCAGGAACGACAGGTCTTTATTGATCTGTCGACTTCAGAGGCCTCGGAATCAGGCGTAACCCTGCAAAATATGATGCAGGTGATAAAAGCGCAGGGCCAGGTGGTGGATGCCGGCACCGCAGAAGTGGGTACACGGCAGTTCTCTCTGCAAATTTCTGGCGAATTAAAAAGTCTCGATGATATTGGCAACTTATTAATTCCGACCAGTGGAGGCCAGGATGGCTCTAAACTGGTACGCCTAAAAGATATTGCCCAATTATCCTATGGCTATAAAACACCACCTGCTTCTTTGATGCGTAGTAACGGTAAACCTGCCTTGGCGTTGGCAATGGCACCCACCCAAGGCAGTAATGTGGTATTGGTTGGTCGCAAAGTGGAAGAGCGTTTGGCCGAGCTGCAAGCGCAAATGCCTGTGGGTTTGGAAATCCACAAGGTAGCCTGGCAATCAGATTATGTGGCTCAGGGCGTTAACAGTTTTATGGTGAATCTGGTCGAGGCGATTGTCATCGTCTTCTTGGTGATCAGTTTAACCATGGGACTGCGCATGGGCTTGATTATTGGCGCGGCGGGTTTGGGTCTAACCGTGCTTGGCAGTCTAACGCTGATGAATGCCTTACAGATTGATTTGCACCGGGTGTCTTTGGGGGCATTGGTGGTTGCCATGGGGATGATGGTGGACAATGCCATTGTTGTTGCCGATGGTTTTGTGGTTCGCGTCAAGCAGGGCATGAGTCGTCTTAAGGCGGCAGAAGAAGCGGCCAATTTGCCGTCGATACCCTTATTGGGCGCTACGCTGGTTGCAGTTATGGCCTTCTATCCTATCGCCGCCTCTGACGATAGTTCCGGTGAGTATTCCAGTGCTCTGTTTTTTGTTGTCGGCCTTTCGTTGTTCTTAAGTTGGGTGGTTTCGCAAACCATTGTGCCCTTGTTGTGTATGTACTGGGTTAAGGTTGAGCAGCAAACCACCGACCAGTCAGTGACTGGTTTATTGGGGCGTTTCCGTTTGTTGCTGACGTGGGCGCTGCGTCGCAGAGCGGTATTTGTGCTGTCGATTTTTGCAGCTTTGGTATTGTCAATCGCTGGTGCCAAATGGATGCCGGTGCAGTTTTTCCCCGAGGCGGTGCGCAATCAGTTTATGGTGGATTACTGGGCCCCCGAGGGCACCCAATTGCTTACCGTTGCTGAAGATGTGAAAGTTTTGGAAAACCGATTGTTAGAGTCTTCCGAGGTTATCAATGTCAGCAGCTTTTTTGGTCAGGGTCCATCTCGGTTTTATTTGCCGGTAAGCCCCGAACTTCCCAATCCTAGTTATGCGCAGTTGCTGGTGACAACGGAAAAAGCCTCGCAAGTTAATGCCCTCAGTGAATCGCTACAGAAATGGGTGGAAGAAACCCAACCACAGGCGTTGATCCGTGTAAATAAATTTGGTGTTGGTTCTGGCGATCCCTGGCCGGTAAAAATTCGCGTGATTGGCCCGGCTTCAACCGACAACGATACCTTGCGCAATATTGAAACCCAGGTGCAGGATATTCTGCGCGCCCATCCCAATATCGAACTGGTTAACAGTGACTGGCGTCAGCGCAGTATGCGAATCGAATCCCACTATAGTTTGCAGGAAGGCGGTTGGATTGGCATCAGTCGCGAAGATGTCGCCAATGCCACCAAGAAAACCCTCGACGGTAAAACCATCGGTGTTATGCGCCAGGATGATGAAACCTACCCGATCGTGATTCGTGTGGATGAGACGGCGGAAGACAGCCGCATGCTGGACCAAATTCAAATTCGCCCGGCGGCTGCGTACAACAGTATTCCTTTGGGGCAGGTGAGTAAGGATACCCAATATCAATGGTATGACCCTATTATTTGGCGATACGATCGACGGCGAACAATTTCTGTATTGGCGGAAACACAGGGCAAGTCAACGTTAAAAGTTTATGAAGATATTATTCCTCAGCTGCAGGCTTTGAAGCTGCCTGCGGGTTATAGCCTTGAGTATGCCGGTGAGTATGAATCCAGTAATACTGCGCGTAAATCGTTGTTGCCGGGTTTACCATTGGCGTTGTGTATTATGGCAGTTGTAGTGGTTGGATTGTTTAATGCGTTTCGTCCAGCGTTAATTATTTTTGGCATTGTGCCTTTTGCTTTAATTGGCATTATTTGGGGGCATACGATTACCGGTATTCCGCTGGGTTTTATTTCGATTCTGGGTGCCTTTAGTTTGTCGGGCATGATGATTAAAAATGCCGTGGTGTTGCTTGATCAGGCTAATCTAAATTTGAAAGCTGGTATGGGGCGTTATGAGGCCCTGGTGGATGCGGCGGAGTCGCGCTTATTGCCAGTAGTGAATGCCAGTTTGACGACCGTGCTGGGGATGATTCCGTTACTGCAGGATGTATTCTGGCAGTCGATTGCGGTGACGATTATGTCTGGTCTGCTGGTAGGCACGGCTGTGACGATGTTGTTGTTGCCGGTTTTGTACGTTTTGGTCTATCGGGTTTCGGGGCCGGTTGTTGTTGAATCAAAATCGTAAGAAGAGAAGCTGCTAGAATGGTGTTCTAAATTCGGAGGCAGTCGGTGAAGCTGCTCTCCACGCCCATAAGCGGCCGGAAAAAGCCAGCGCTGCGGCTTTTTTTGAAAAGACGCTAAAAACGCTCAGACAACCTCCGCGACTACCCTGACTTTTTCCGGCCGCTTAAGCGATGGACTGATTGCTCCGATCAGCTCCACCGACTGCCTCCTTCCCAATGTGCTAATGCTGAACTGACTTAATTTTTCTGTAGGCAGGTTTATCCAAGGAGGGGCGGGGTCTATGACCAATCAAGCTGCGTTTAAGACTTGTGTTGGGGCGGGAGCGTTGACGAGGACTGTTTGAGCGTTTTTAAGCGAGTTCCGCAGTGCGAGCGCCCCAACACAAGTCTTGCAGCCGGGAATAGACCCCGCCGCTCCTTGGGTAAACCGGATCTGTGGCACTCTATAAAATCAGCTAAGCTAAGCGGTAACAGTCTCCACTCCGGACTCACGCCCAATCAACAGTACATCCGCGGCTCGCGCAGCAAATAAACCATTCGTAACTACCCCAACAATCTGGTTGATATCTTTTTCCATCTGCTTGGAGTTGGTAATGGCCATATTGTGAACATCCAGAATTACATTGCCGTTATCGGTCACAACACCTTCACGGTAAACCGGGTCGCCGCCCAGCTTCACCAGTTCGCGGGCAACGTGAGAGCGAGCCATAGGAATGACTTCTACCGGAAGTGGGAAGGCGCCCAGGGTATCGACCCACTTGCTGCCATCGGCAATACAAACAAACTCATCGGCTACCGCGGCCACGATCTTTTCACGGGTCAGGGCTGCGCCGCCACCTTTAATCAGTTCCAACGCCGGGTTGGTTTCATCGGCGCCGTCAACGTAGACCACCATGTTGTCGATAGCGTTCAGGTCGTAAACCGGGATGCCGTGACTCTTCAGGCGTTCTGCCGAGGCTTCGGAACTGGCCACGGTGCCATCAAAGCTGCCTTTGATCTCTGCCAGGTAGTCGATGAAGTAGTTGGCGGTGGAGCCGGTACCCACACCGACGATACTGTCGCTATCGAGTTTGGGGTGAATATAGTCAACGGCGGCACGGGCAACGGCCTGTTTCAGTTCGTCTTGGGTCATGATGGGCTCATTCGGCATGATGAATTTTAAAAGTCGCTATTATACGGGCTGGCGAGGTATGTCGGTAGTCGGGTATTATTGCCCGCTTAACTCGCCGGCTTGAATGGCAATCCCCGTTGGGGTTGTTCCAATGCCCTGAACATTTAAGTAGACCATGCCTCAGTCCTATATCAAGCGCATCCTGGATGCCCGAATCTATGACGTGGCGGTGGAAACACCGCTCGATGAAACCCGTTTGCTCTCCCGTCGCCTGAACAACCGAATTTTGCTCAAGCGCGAAGACCTGCAGCCGGTGTTTTCCTTCAAGATTCGCGGTGCCTATAACAAGCTGCGTCAGCTGAGTGATGAGGAGCGTTCCCGTGGAGTGATTGCTGCATCTGCCGGTAACCACGCCCAGGGCCTGGCGCTATCTGCCCATGAGATGGGTGTAAAGGCGACTATCGTCATGCCGCGTACGACGCCGGCCATTAAGGTGGATGCGGTAAAAGCCCGTGGTGCCAAGGTTGTGCTGCACGGTGATACCTATGATGAAGCCTCTGATCACGCCAAGAAGTTGGTGGAAGAGAAAGGTTTAACCTATATCCACCCTTACGATGATCCTGATGTGATTGCCGGGCAGGGTACTGTGGCGATGGAAATTCTGCGCCAGCATCCCGGTCATATCGATGCCATCTTTGTGCCTGTGGGTGGTGGTGGACTGTGTGCCGGCGTTGCTGCTTATATCAAATATGTGCGCCCGCAGACCAAGGTCTATGCGGTTGAACCGGAAGATGCCGCTTGTTTGAAAGCCGCTCTGGAGAAAAACCGCCGTGTGACGCTGCCGCAGGTGGGGATCTTTGCCGATGGGGTGGCAGTAGCTCAAATCGGCAAGGAAACCTTCCGGGTAATGAAAGACACCATTGACGGAGTGATCACCGCCAATACCGATGAGATCTGCGCGGCTATCAAGGATATCTTTGAGGATACCCGCTCCATTGCCGAGCCAGCTGGTGCCTTGTCTCTGGCGGGCCTGAAGAAATACATCGCAGAGAATAATTGTGAAGGCCAGACGCTGGTAGCTATCGATTCCGGTGCCAACACCAACTTCGATCGCCTGCGTTATATCTCTGAGCGCACTGAAATCGGTGAGAAGCGTGAAGCCATCCTGGCGGTAACCATTCCTGAAAAGCCGGGAGCTTACAAAAAATTCTGCCAGGCCTTGGGTAAGCGCAATATCACCGAGTTTAACTACCGTTATGCCGATGAGAAGGATGCCCAGATCTTTGTGGGTGTGCAGGTATCTCCTGACAGTGCCAAGGGGACTAACGGTCGTGAGGAGTTAATAGCTCAGCTGACCGACAAGGGCTATTCGGTGGTGGATATGACCGATAACGAGATGGCCAAATTGCATATTCGCCATCTGGTCGGTGGTCATGCGCCCAATATTGATGATGAAGTGGTGTACCGCTTTGAGTTTCCGGAGCGTCCCGGGGCGTTGTTTACCTTCCTGACCCAATTGGCAGGCCGTTGGAACATCTCCCTGTTCCATTACCGCAATCATGGTTCAGCCTATGGCCGGGTATTGGTAGGTATGCAGGTACCCAAAGGTGACCGTTCAGAGGTGAAAAGCTTCCTTGATGAGCTGGGTTACCCGTACTGGAATGAGACGGATAACGAGGCTTATCAGTTCTTCCTGTCCTGACTATTGTCTTACCTGCCTAGGCAGGTAGGGCCTGCCCCGCGAGCAAAGCGAGTGCTTTGGGCATCCTGTGTCTTCAAATGCTAACTGGCCACATTAGGTAATGCCTTTGTGGCCGGTTTCAGTTTTCCATGCTCAGATTCCCTGCCCAATTCTTGTCACTTTTCTGTAATTGATCGTTTTTTACGCCCTGTATGGGGGCACTGACGTGGTACTCGAGCACGCCAAAACGTCGGAATTTTCGCCAAATGGCATAAAATTCATCAGTTTTTTGTGTTTTATTTCACGGTTGTTGGTGGGTGCTAACTTTTACTGTGAGGCCTTTCCCAATAAGGGGGTTATGCCATTGAGGGGCCAGGAACTAAAACTTTATACTGAGGGTCAATAGAGAACGTCGCCAGAAAGTTGGCGTTTTCAGATATTTCAGGTATAAAGCTTGCTCTCTTGAAATAACAACAATAAGCACCAAGAGCATTAGGGGTAAACTATGAAAACCGATGTACTGACCAAAGTGGTCATTGTTTTTGCCCTGGGCGTCCTGGCCAGCAGCGTAGGTTTTACTGATGTATTCCACGCCGAAGCTGCAGCTCCAGTATCCGCCTTACATCAGGGTATCGCGACTCGCTAATTAAGGGCTCGCAAAGTTGTAAAGATCGGGGGCGTGACGGTAGCAGGAAGCACCAGTGGTAAACGCCCCCAATATCCCCTCCTTTTCTACAGTCTTTCTAGGTGTCCCGGCTAACGAGGCCATGGCATATCTGATACAATTCGCTGATCTTTTAAATCAGTTTTCTACCTATGAACAACCCATCGACAGTGGCTGCCCAAGCGTTAGTCAGGGCGGACTTTGACCTGCCGTTGCCTGCGTGTATCAGCCTGGGTGGCGACCAGCCTCCCATTACCTGTGATCGCCTGCTGCGTTTGTTGCCGGGGCGGCGGGTAGTGCTGTCTGGACGCTGGAGCCATGAAGGCCAGGAACAGCGGGTTGTGCTTAAGCTTTTCTTTCGTGAAAAGGACTGGCTTAAGGAAATGGATGGCTATCAGCGTCTCTGTGAATCCATGATCACGGTGCCCGCTTGTTTACTGGGTTGGGAAGCGGAAGACAAAGACGTTCATGCTTTAGTTTATGAGTATATAGAAGGTCAGTCGCTCTATAGCCTGTGGCAGGAAGCAAGCTCTCAAGAGGCTAAAACCGCCTATATGGTTCAGGCCGCAGAAGTGGTCGCCAAACTGCATGACCACGGCCTTTGCCAAACGGATATCCATCTCGATAACTTTATGGTGAGCCAGAACACCTTATATACCCTGGATGCGGGCACCGTAGAGCAGGGCATTTCGCCGCTGGATAAAAAGACCTCGCTGGGGAATCTGGCTTTAATGCTGGCCCAGGTACCGGCCAAACATGATGGCCAGATTGCGGAAATCTGTGAGGCATATAACAACACCAATCCTTGTGTGCAATTCGAGCCTGAAGAGGTAAAGCAGGAAACGGTAAAAAGACGGAGTCTGCGCTGGCGCCACTACAAGAAAAAACTATTTCGCAGCTGCACCGAATTTATCGCCGAGAAGAGCAGTAAGCGTTTCCAGGTCTGGCGAAGGGATTGTGATAGCCCAGCATTGCAGTCACTGCTGGCAAACCCTGATGCCTATATTGATGTTGGTGAAAAACTTAAAGAAGGCAATTCGGCCACGGTCGCCAAAGTAGAAGTTGATGGCAAGAAGCTGGTGGTTAAGCGTTATAACCTGAAAAACTGGCGCCACCGTTTAAGCCGTTGCTGGCGGCCAACACGTGCATGGTGCTCTTGGATCAATGCACATCTTCTTGGCTTTTCTGGCATTCAAACCCCCAGGCCCATCGCCATGATCGAAGAGCGTAATGGGCCGCTACGTGGCCGTGGTTTCTTTATTGCTGAAGCGTGCGATAGCCCGGATATGTTACAGGTAGTTTCCAAGTTGGAAACAGGTACTTCGAGATCCCGGCTCGAAGAGCTATCTCAACAAGTCAAAGAAGTATTTGATGCATTATGGATGTCACGGATTGTCCACGGCGATATGAAGGCGACTAATTTATTAGTGACCGAGGAAGGCATATCTGTGATTGATCTGGATGCTATGGTAGAAAGCCAAAATCCAACCTTAAGCAAAGGCTTAACTAAAGACCTGCAAAGGTTTCTAAAAAATTGGCAAGGTGAAACCCAAGCTGCCTTTGCAAAAGCACTGCAACCATTTGCTGAATTGCTGGAGTCCTCAACAAGTGGCTGATAAGAAAGTCGTTTTACAATTATGCCATAGCTATGGTGCCCCATTTGACGATGTGGCTCGTCAGTGGCGCGTACTGTTTGATCCTTCTGAATATGAAGTGGTAACCGTCTTTTTGACTGGTGAGCCCAGCGATAAAGTCTCTGAGCTAGTAGGCGGCGAGGTGATCTACCTAGGCTATCGCTCAAAAGATTTGCGAGGCCTGAAGCGTAAACAAATCAAGGATGTTCAACAGCTTCACGCGAAATATAATTTCTCCCTAGCGGTCGCGCACCGTTACAAGCCGATATATATCGCAACTCATATTAAAGACCTGCCCGTATTTGGCGTGGCTCATGCCTACGGCGTTTTCGAAGGTTTTTGGCGCAAACGCTACGTTGCTAGCTGCCAACAACGATTGACCCTGATTGGTGTTTCGCATGCAATCAGAGGTGATATTGCCAAGACTTTACCGGCTTACCCCGAAGAAAAGCTTCATGCTATCCACAACCATATCGATACCAAAAAGTACCAGGCTGGTCAGCTGGGAAAAAATGCTGCGCGTGAAGCGTTGGGACTGCCTCAGGATGCCTATATTGTTGGGAATGTAGGTCGCCTGCATCCAGACAAGGATCAAAAAACCTTAATAGCCGGCTTTGCTAAAGCTTTCCCCGACCTGGATAACGGTTTATTGGTCGTGGTCGGTGATGGTCGCTTGGAAGATGAATTAAAACAGCAGGCTAAAGAATTGGGTGTTGAGGATGCCGTTAATTTCTTGGGGCGAGTTCCCGATGCTTGGCAATATTTTAAAGCTTTCGACGTGTTTGCTCTGACTTCGAATTATGAGCCGTTTGGTATGGTGTTGCTGGAGGCGATGATTGCTGGGGTGCCAGTGATTAGTACAGATGTTGGTGGGGCGCCGGAGGTTGTGGGGGAGTACGGGGAGTTGATTCCTTTGGAGGGGATTGGGGCTTTAGCTCAGGCTTTAACGCTAAATCTTGCGGTTAAGGAAGGGGGACAGATGGATACATATATTAACAATAATTTTAGTGATAGATCTGCTCAGGATAAGTTTAGAAATATTATGCGGGAATATAAATAATGGATGTTAGTGCGGATACCCTGAAAGGAAATGTTGAGGCGATAAAAAAGTCTGATACATTGTTTGACCGAGTTATGGTGGGTTGGTTTACGGTAGGGGTTTTCCTTTTGTTGGCAGGAATGTTTCTGGTAACTAAAAGAACAGGCTTTACAACAATAGTTTACGCATTTTTAGTATTGCCTGCGCTGATTGTACTTGTTTCTGATCTAAGGAACGCGTTTTCAAAAATATATAGATTAGATGTTCTGTTGCCAATTTCTCTGGTTTGTTACTTAATATTATCGTCAGTCTGGGGGGGGGGCGGCTCTACTGGTGATTATATAAAACGCGGTCTCTGCGCTATTTTGACATGTTATGGATTGTGCTATTTTTCGAAAAAAGACGCTCCAAAAATGGAGTTAGCTGTAATTAGCGCGATTGTTTGTGTGGCTTGTGCTTGTATATTTTGGATAGTCGATTTTTATGTTTTGATGGGAAACCCGCTTTCAGAAAGATTTATGGCTGGGCAGAGTGACTATTTTTCTCTTTATAAAGACGGGTATTATGCTGCGTTCTTCAATCCGTTAAGATTGAGCCATGTGTTAACTTTTATGTTTTTTATGACGATAGCTGCCTTTTGTTATTTCTCGCTTAGAGGTTTGGTTGTGAAGGGGCTTGTTGTATTGTCTGCTGTTTCTATTGGGTTGCTTATCTTTTTTGCTCAGACAAGAACTGCCTGGCTGCTTTGTGGTGGTGCTATTGGATTGGCTGTTTTTAATCGGTGGGGCTGGAAAGGTATTGCTGGTTATATGGCTATTGCAGTTGCAGCAGCATTCTTCTTTATGCAGATAGATCACTCGGTTGTAAATAGAGGTTTATCCTATCGTCCTGAAATATGGGCTGCTGGTATAGAGAAAATTGAAGGCGCTTGGTGGATTGGGCGCGGTTTAGGGGCTGAGATGTTGCTGCATATTGAGGGTGTTTCATATCCGTTTGCGGAAGCTCACAATATATACATTATGATGGCTTATTATGGTGGTGGGGTCGCATTAGCTATCTGGTTCCTCAGCGTTTTTTTTGTTTTGATAAAGCCTTTTTTGAAGGATGGGTTAAATCTGTGGGTTGCTTTATGGGGAAGCCTGTTTTTATTGGGGGGGATGACAGATGGTGCAGGCTTATTGTCTCGTCCAAATGAGCATTGGTTTACTCTAGTTATTCCTTTGGCTTTTCTATATTTTAGTGCTGCACGAAATTCTTCTCCGATGATTAAGTTGTGGGGTGGCAAAAAAGAGGCGCTTGTGGATGGATGAGTTGCCTCTCGTAAGTGTAATAATCGCGTCGTACAACCATGAGAAGTACATCGGGGACGCAATTTCGAGTGTATTAAATCAAACATATTCCAATGTTGAGTTGATCGTTATTGATGATGGTTCAACCGATTCTTCTCAAAATTTTTTAGAAAATCTCAGCAAAGATAAAAGCTTTGTATATCTGGCTCAAAAAAACTCAGGGCTAACCTCCACGCTAAATCGCGCCTTTGAGTTATCTAAAGGGCATTATGTGGCCGTGCTAGGCTCTGATGATATTATGATGCTCGATCGCTTGGAAAAGCAGGTTGCTTTTATGGAAGAGCGGCCAGATATCTATGTGACGGGAGGTAATATCCTGAAAATAGATGGCGAAGGGCTTCTTTATCCTAAGCAGGATTCTATGCAGCCATATCGCGAATTCGGGTTTGCAGAGCTGTTCAAGAATTCTCGTAATGCCCCACCTGCTCCTACCGCACTTGTCAGGCGCTCTGCTATTGAGAAAGTGGGGGGGTGGCGTGCCGATATCCAACTTGAAGACTTGTATATGTGGCTCTCGGTGACTCATCTAGGTGGGAAAATCGCCGTATTAAATGATGTCTTTGCTTATTATCGTATTCATCCTACCAATACGACAAAAAAAATACGCTATATGTATGAGAATATTTTAAAGACTTATGAGCTGTTTTCAGGTGAGCCTAATTATCACGCGGTTCGAACCAAATTTTTAGTTAGTATGTTTGTTAAAGCATCCAAACGCGATAAGGCGTTGGCTAGGGAAATATTGAAATTGCTGCCTATACGATCGTGGAACAGTCGTGTCATCAAAGGTATGTTCAGGCTTCTGTCTTTTAATAAATAGTTATAAGAAAAGAAATATCGAAACATTGGGGTTAGCTTTGTGAGTGCAAGCAAAAGAATTCGGGTGATGCAGATTAAGCCAGGCTATGCCCTGCGTGATAATGATTTGCAGGAAGCTATTATTAAGGCTTTTCCCAAAGATCAATATGAGGTGACCTCTGTATACCTGGAAGGAAGGCCAACAGCTGAGCAGCCGGAGAGTAGTAGCGAGCATATTAAATATTTTGACCTGACGCCGGGGCAGATGAAAGGCCTGCGTCTGGTAGCTATGTGGAAACTTTACAAGTTTTGCAGAGTGAATAACTTCGATGTGGTTTATTTGAATCGCTTTAAGCCTATTCACATGATGTTGATCTTGAATCGGTGGTTAAAAATTCCTAAATGTATAGGTATTATCCATGGGTTGGGCGATTTGCAGCGACCTTATCGACGTAAAATATTTAACCGATTTATTGATGCATCCTGGAAGGTGGTGGCCGTATCAAACGCGGTGAGAGATGATCTTGTTGGTTACCGTTGTGGTCTAAATAAAGATAATACGCTTGTTATTCCCAATGCCGTCGATGTAAAAGGTTTGCGTGATGGATTGTTGCCTTCCGATGAAGCTCGCCAGGAGTTGGGGCTAAAAAGCGATAGCCTGGTATTCGGTTCAATAGGTCGCCTTGTTGCGGTAAAGGGTCAAAAGTATTTGCTTGAAGCTTTTAAGCGCTTGGTAAAGAAGTATCCGCATATTGAGTTGGTGATTATTGGTGATGGCAAGTTGGAGCATGAGTTTGCGACTTGGGTCGATAATAACGGTCTTCGAGATAGCGTACATTTTCCTGGGTTTAAGGAGAATGCGTACCGCTACACGTCAGCGTTTGATTGCTTTGTTTTGCCTTCACTTTCGGAAGGTATGCCTTTAGCCATTATGGAGGCAATGTCAGCTTCGCTGCCAATTGTTGCTACCAATGTTGGTGGTAATGCGGAGGTGCTAGGAGAGAGTGTTGAAACTATACCCTCTAAGGATGTCGACGCTTTATGTGAGAAGCTTGAAGGCATTATTGCTGCCAGCCCTGAAGAGCGTCAAAAGGTCGGTGCCACTCTGTTTGATAGGGTGATGTCAGATTATGATATTCATAACTATCAGGCTCGCTATCGAGCGTTAGCGCACGATTGATATTGAGTATTATTTGGGGATGCTATGAAAATACTTTTGGTTGATGGCATTAGTGGCGTTTCTTTGGGGCGAGATATCTTTAATTCCATGCAGGCTAATGGGGTAAGTTGCCACTATATTTCGACCAGTAAGGATTTGCCACAAAAAAGCCTGGTAAAGGTTAAAGGTGCATTTGCCAAGTTAAAAGATAAGGCGGTTTCGGGTAGAGATTTTTACTATTATCCTAAAGCGGTAGCTAGTGCTTTTGCGGATGCTATAGAGGAATGCGATCCGGATATTGTTTTTGTGGTCGGATTTCTTTATCGGGCTGTAGACTTAAATCTCGTTGCCAACTTGAAAAAAACCAAGAAGACAAAATTTGTACTCTATGATACAGATAGTTGTAACCTTTTCCCTTATCAGCGTGAGTTTACTTATTTTATTAGGGAAGAGTTACCGTTATACGATAAAGTCTTTTCTTTCTCGAAAGTGACTTCTGAATTTTATGCCAAGGTTCTGGGCCTGGATGCAGTATATGCCCCCTTTGGTTCAAACCCTATACCTGTGCCATCTCAGTTGCCTGCTAAAGATATTGATGTGCTTTTCGTTGGCAGCGCTGATATGCGTAGGGTGTTTTTGTTAGAGAAATTAACTGATTTTAAATTGGCGATTTATGGTAGCCGTTGGGATCGTCATGAGCCGCTGATGTCGGATCGATTAAAATCTAAGGTGAGTCGGCAGGCAGTCTGGGGGGGTGAGCTTTATGGTCTTTTTCATCGCAGCAAAGTCATACTCAATATAACTCGTGGTACATTTTATGGTGTGGAAACGGGAGTTAACTTGCGCATTCCCGAGACGTTATCGGCGAATGGCTTCTTGCTAACTGATCATACCGATGAACTGGGGTCGCAATATGTTGTAGGGGAGACATTGGAAAGCTATCGCTCGTCGGAAGAACTGGTAGAAAAAGTTTCCACCTATCTTCAGAATGATGTTGCCAGAGCTAAAATCGCAGATCAGGGGCACGAGTGCTGGAAGCATAATTACACTTGGGATGTTTGCGTCAAGCGAATGTTAGCTGTGCTTCAGGCCTGACTGCATTGCTCAGTCAGGCTTTACTTATCAATAAGAGATAAGAGTTCTCTAAATACTGCACGAGTCGAGACAAAGGGCGACCAGATACGGTGTTTTTTGAATTTAAGCTGAAATTTGGGACGAATGATACGGTTTTCTCCCCAGGCAGGGCGCCAACGGAACTTATTCCCCTGCTTGCGGTAAATGGTGATAGTGGGGATGCCGGTCAAAGATGCTAGATGCCCTGATCCTGTATCTACAGCAATCAGTGCTCTGGATTCATAGATTAGGCTGACCAGCTCTTCCAGGCTTTTTGTTACGGGCACCAAGTAATTCTGTTTAATACTATCAGGTAATCTTTCAATATCGCTGGGCAGAACGCTAAACACCGGTTCGAAACCATTGTGTTCGAGTCTCAATGCCAGCTTTTCAAATGATTTAATGGACCAGTCTTTTTTTGTGTCAGAGCTGTAGGGGCAAAGAATTATCCGTTTGGGGTGTCGGCTCTTTACCAAATGTCTCGGTGGGTTCAGGGTAATTGTACTACTGACGTTATCGAGCTTTAGTTTTTCTGAGCAGTAGAGAACAGCGTGGTCAAGAACCGTAATTTCTTTGTTGTCAGAGAAGGTGACTTCGCTATTGCCACCCAGCAGGCTTTTCACCTTATCGGCTTTCTCTGCTGGCAATCGAGTTTCAATATGCTCAGTTATGTCGACTTTTAATTCAGGAGGCAGAACGTGAGCGGCTGAAATTATATACTTTTGTGCCAGCTCAGATGCCTGGCTGATACTCAACTTGTAAAAGCCATGCAGTGTAGCCCGGTCTACAAGAGCAATGTCAAACTGATCGAGAGTTGATTCAAGTGCTTCCAGTGGAGGTAAGGCAACAATATTGAATTTGGAGGTCCAGCTGTCAATTGATGACAGTAAACTGCTGAAATAGGTAACTATGAAGCCATTATCTGCCAGGCTTTCAGCAATGCTTTGGTAAATGACTGTATCCCCAAGCCAGCTTGGGGGAACCATGGCTAATGTTACGTTAGAGGGCGAACTCATATCTCAGCAGACTTATGTTTTTGTCGTTAGTATGGATATAGAAGACAGTTCTTCAATAAAGTGGCAAGATAACAATATAGCTTTGTGTTGTACAGATTATGAAAAATATAATCTGTTGCATGAGAGCTCATTAAAAGTCGTGGGGTAAGGTATAACATCAATGTTACGTAAAATCGTCAGCAAATTTAAAAAACGGAAAACGCGTAAGTTGAACCGGTTTGATAAGCAAACCGCTAGGTTTTACGAACAGTACCCTGACTATACTATAGGTGTCGGTACTTATGGGATTCCTGTCGTTTGGGATTGGCAGGAGGGGAGTACCTTGCGCATTGGTAGCTATTGCTCTATTTCAGCTAATGTTCAGATATTTCTCGGCGGTAATCACCGCACTGATTGGATTTCCTCCTACCCTTTTTCACATTTCCTTGAGGATGTGCCATACATACCTGATTCAGGTGTCTCTAAAGGGGATGTTACCGTAGGCAGTGATGTGTGGCTGTGTGCGAATGCTATTATTCTATCAGGCATAACTATTGGCCACGGTGCTGTGGTGGCCAATGGTGCTGTTGTTACCCGTGATGTCGAGCCCTACAGCATTGTCGGTGGTAATCCTGCTAAAGTTATCGGTTGGCGTTTTAGTGAAACGGAGCGAGAAAAACTGTTGCAATCGGCCTGGTGGGACTGGCCGGTTGAGGAAGTTAAATCAATCCATCAATTGTTAAACGCCGATAACTTGCAGCCTTTCTGGGATTATCTTGAACGCCGTAAAAACTAGACTCAGTTTTCTGCAGCGATATAGTTGAGCATGCGTTTCAGTCCTGCTTGCCAATCCGGCTGTTCAATACCTAATTGCTGTATTTTGCTGCAATCCAGTACTGAGTAGATTGGGCGAGCGGCTGGCGTTGGGTACTCGCTCGTAGGGATAGGTTTCAGCGAGCAGTTGCCGTTAACAAGACCGATTTCTTCCCCTGTGGCAAATATTGACTGCGCAAACTCATACCAGCTACAAGGTTTGGCGCTGGAAAAGTGATAAACCCCCCAGTCACTAAAATCAGCTTTCAGGGCTTGCCCGATCAACTTGAGAATAGCTTGTGCAATGTCGCCCGCGTAGGTGGGTGAGCCAATTTGATCATTGATGATAGTTAATTGATCTCGTTCCTGGCCCAAGCGTAACATAGTGCGTACAAAGTTGGCGCCTTTGTCAGCAAATACCCAGCTGGTACGTACGATTAAATGTTTGTCGCAGTTTTGGCGCACAAGCGCTTCGCCGTTCAGTTTAGTGCTGCCGTAAACATTGATGGGCTGGGTGGTGTCGTCCTCGTGGTAGGGGGATGCCCCTTTTCCATCGAAGACATAATCCGTTGAGATATGAATTAGAGGGATGCCGAGAGCCTGGCAAGCATTGGCTATTATGCCTGGTGTTGTGGCATTAACCCTTTCGGCCTTTATCTGGTCGCTTTCTGCATTGTCTACCGCAGTATAGGCCGCGGTATTCACAATGATGTCCGGTGCGATCTGCATAATCTGCTCGTAAACCGAATCAGGTTCTGTAAAATTTATACTTTTACTATCAGGCGTTAATAACTCGAAATCCGTGTCCAAATCGAGTGCAAGAAAAGCTTGTCCCACTTGGCCGCTGGCACCAAGTAGTAGAAGTTTTATAGGTCGCATAGTTTAGGCAGCTTTTCGTCTTTGGCAGAAAGGGTTGGGTTTTCGACAGGCCAATCAATGGCAATGTCTGGGTCGTTCCAGATAATGCCACCCTCATCCGTAGGGTCGTAGTAATCGGTGCATTTATATTCAAAATCGGCGGTTTCTGATAACACGACAAAACCATGTGCGTACCCAGGGGGAACATAGAATTGGCGCTTGTTGGATTCGCTGAGAATTACCGCTTCATATTGGCCATAGGTGGCTGAGTCCGGGTTGATGTCGACGGCAACATCAAACACTTCTCCTTTAACGGCTCTTACCAGCTTTCCTTGCGGTTTGGTTTTTTGAAAGTGCAGGCCTCTCAGAACACCGTAGCTGGATCGAGAGTGATTGTCTTGGACAAATTCAAGGTTAAGACCGGCTTCCTGATAGCGCTGTTTTTGATAGCTTTCGAGGAAAAAGCCACGCTCATCACCGTGCACAGTGGGTTCAATAATGACAACGCCGGGAAGCTTGGTTTCAATAATATTCATGACTTAGTCGTTTAATATATCCAGAAGGTGTTGGCCGTAACCGCTTTTAACTAATGGCTGAGCAATTTCGGCGAGATGCTCATCGTTAATCCAGCCCTGACGCCAAGCTGCTTCTTCGGGGCTTGCAATCTTTAAGCCCTGGCGTTTTTCGATAGTTTGTACAAATTGACTGGCTTCAAGCAGGGCGTCATGTGTACCGGTATCGAGCCAAGCTGTGCCGCGGCCCATCACTTCAACAGTTAATGTGTTAGCTTCGAGATAGACTTTATTGACATCAGTGATTTCCAACTCGCCTCGATCTGAAGGCTTGATGGTTTTGGCGATATCGATCACATTGTTGTCGTAGAAATACAGTCCTGTTACTGCGAATCGGGATTTCGGTTTTGCAGGTTTTTCTTCAATGCTGACAGCCGTGCCATCTTCAGCAAATTCAACCACCCCAAATCGTTCAGGATCTTTCACCTGATAGGCAAATACCGTAGCGCCTTCTGACAGTTGTGACGCGCGTGTTAAGTTTTGCCCAAAACCCTGGCCAAAGAAAAGGTTGTCACCAAGAATAAGTGAGCAGCTATCTTTACCAATAAATTCTTCACCGATGATGAACGCTTGAGCTAAACCGTCAGGTGAGGGTTGAGCAGCATAGGACAGTTCTATACCCCAGCGCGAACCATCTCCCAGCATCTGTTGGAAACGTGGCAGGTCTTCCGGGGTAGAAATAATTAAAATTTCCCGGATACCAGCAAGCATCAGTGTGGACAATGGGTAATAAATCATCGGCTTGTCGTAAACAGGCAATAGCTGTTTGCACACGCCCAGGGTTACAGGATGAAGTCGGGTGCCGGAGCCTCCGGCGAGAATAATGCCTTTCATAATTACGTCTCAGTCTGGGAGTGCTGAATTACGATTCTGTTGTGGAAAACGTGCCAAGTCGTTCGCCTTGGTAAGAGCCATCAAGTACGCGTTCACACCAGCGTTGATTGTCCAGATACCATTGCACCGTTTTACGTATGCCACTGGTAAAGGTTTCATCTGGTGTCCAGCCCAGCTCCTTCTCGATCTTGCTGGCATCAATCGCGTAACGTACGTCGTGGCCAGGGCGATCAGTCACGTATTGAATTAAGTCGATATAGTGTTCAACGCCTTCAGGTTTAGTGGGTACCAGTTCTTCAAGAATGCCACAAATAGTGTGTACAACTTCGATGTTTTGTTTCTCGTTATGGCCACCAATATTATAGGTTTCGCCAATCTTACCGGTTGTTACAACACAGTAGAGAGCCCGTGCATGATCTTCGACATGCAGCCAGTCTCGCACTTGGGTGCCTTGTCCGTAGATGGGTAGGTGTTTACCGCTGATTGCATTCTGAATAATCAGTGGAATCAATTTCTCAGGAAATTGATTAGGGCCGTAGTTATTGGAACAGTTGGTAATGAGTGTGGGTAAACCATAGGTGCGTTGCCAGGCTCTTACCAGATGGTCAGATGAGGCTTTACTGGCGGAGTAAGGAGAGCTCGGTGCGTAGGGGGTTTCCTCAGTAAACAGCCCTGTTTCACCAAGATCACCATAGACCTCATCGGTGGAGATATGGTGAAAACGGAAGTTGGACTGATTTTCTTCAGATAACCCCTGCCAGTAGGCGAGGCAAGCATCTAGCAGGGTGTAGGTTCCGACGATATTACTTTGAATAAAAACGGCCGGACCGTCAATGGAGCGATCAACATGGCTTTCTGCCGCCAGATGCATAATACAATCAGGTTGGTGCTGATTGAGAATGTCCTCGATGGCTTCGCGATTACAGATGTCTTCCTGAATAAAGGTGTAGCGAGAAGAGTTTTCGACTTCAGCGAGCGAATCCAGATTTCCGGCGTAAGTAAGCTTATCCAGATTGATAATTTCATCTTGGGTGTTATTGATGATGTGCCGGATAACAGCAGAGCCGATAAAGCCGGCACCACCGGTGATCAGAATTTTCATAGGGATTAGCGTCTTTTTTGTAATGGTCGCTATGAGGCCTTGCCTGGCTTGTATGGCACCCTGGAAGGGGGCCGTGCTTGCGGGGGCCGTTAGCGAATCTCGTAGGTTATAACTGCACCAGATTGTAACAAAATCTGGCCTGTTGAACGAGAGGGAGCTGATGTCGCTCACAGGGCCTGGCAATACCAGGTTTGTGTCCTCAGTTACAGGCTGGCAGGTGCTATAAACACGGGGCTGAGGTAATATACCGCCCCTTAATAAAGCCTGTTCTCTATGCCCTACCTAAAGAGATAACTTATGCAAGATTCAGATGCGCGTATCTATTTCCGTCTGTTGCGCTATCTTCGCCCTCAGTGGCATATATTTGCCCTCAGTACCCTAGGTTTTGCCATATTTGCGGCTAGCCAGCCAGCATTGGCGCAGGTTATGGAAGAGCTGATTAATGCAATTGAGCAGCAGGATGCCAGTGGCCGTATCGTAATACCGCTGCAAATGATGGCCATCTTTGTGGTTCGAGGTATCGGCTCGTTTCTGGGAATTTACCTTCTCAATCTGGTGGCCATGTCGATCGTGCATAAGCTGCGGGTTGAGCTCTTCAATCAGTTGACGCTACTGCCCGGTCAGTATTTTGACAACCACAACTCCGGGCATCTGATTTCACGGATAACCTATAACGTATCAGGTGTTACGGGTGCTGCAACAGATGCCCTCAAGGTGATTATTCGGGAAGGGCTTACCGTTATTTGTCTGTTTGGCTATCTTCTCTGGAAAGACTGGAAACTTACCTTGGTGTTTGTGGTTATAGCCCCTTTTATTGGCATCATCGTGGCTTATATCGGTAAAAGACTGAAAAAGCTGGCCAGTAAGATTCAGGTAATGATGGGGCATCTTACCCAGGTCTGCTCTGAGATGATCAGTGGCTATCGGGTCATGCGTAGTTTTGGTGGTGAAAGCTATGAGCGTGAGCGCTTTGAAGAGGCAAGTAAGGATAATTTCAGGCAAAGTATGAAGTTGGTGAAAACCAATGCGATTGCCACCCCGGTCTTACAGTTAATTATTGCCTGTGCCATGGGAACCCTGGTATTCCTGGCTATGACCTTTATGGATACTGATAATGCTGGCGCTTTTATGGCCTACATTATTGCTGCTGGCCTTATCCCCAAACCTGTGCGTCAGCTCAGTGAGGTATACGGTACTATTCAGCGCGGTATTGCCGCAGCCCAAAGTGTGTTTGAGCAGCTCGATGAATCTCCAGAAAAAGACACCGGTAGTAAAGCGGTGTCTAGAGTTCAGGGTGAATTGAGCATAAAACAGTTGAATTTTGCCTATGAAAGTAGTGAGGGACGGGTTCTCGATAACATCAATTTGGATATTGGTTCGGGGCAGACCGTTGCACTGGTAGGAAGCTCGGGTAGTGGAAAGTCGACTCTGGCATCCCTTATTCCACGCTTTTACCAGCATAGCGAAGGGCAAATCCTGTTGGATGGTACACCTATCGAAGACTATACCTTGCTGAATTTGCGTAGCCACATTGCCCTGGTGAATCAGGATGTTGTTCTGTTTAACGATACCGTGGCCAACAATATAGCCTATGGTGATTTGGCAGAGGCGTCAGATGTCCAAATCAAGGCTGCGGCAGATGCAGCCTATGCCACAGAGTTTATCGAGCAGATGCAAGAAGGCTTCAATACCCTGATTGGTGAGGATGGTGTTCGCCTATCCGGAGGCCAGCGCCAGCGCCTTGCCATTGCCAGGGCCATTCTGAAGGATGCGCCTATCTTGATTCTGGATGAAGCAACTTCAGCCCTGGATACCGAGTCTGAGCGCAAGATTCAGGCAGCGTTGGATTCTCTGACAGAGAACCGAACGACTCTGGTCATTGCGCATCGACTATCCACTATCGAGAAAGCTGACATGATTGTGGTGATGGATCATGGCCAGATTATTGAGCAGGGAACCCATGCTGAATTGTTGGCCAAACAGGGCGCTTATGCCAGATTGCACGCTATGCAGTTTAAGGATGGGGAATAATCCACGTTTGATGCTTGAGCAGCTTCAAGCTTTAGGTAACAAACGGTAAGATAAGCGGTTGGTCCTATTGATCAATATAGGCCGGCCGTATTGTTATTCGTTTATCAGTTTAGACCAGTAGAGAATTCCAGTTCATGCAGTTATCCATGCCTCGTTTTGATAAGTCCCAAGTGTTAGTGGTCGGTGATGTCATGCTTGATCGCTATTGGCATGGAGGAACCTCAAGAATTTCACCTGAAGCCCCTGTACCCGTGGTTAAGGTTGGCCAGGTGGAAGATCGTGCGGGTGGGGCTGGAAACGTGGCGTTAAACATTGCTGCTCTGGGTGCCGGGGCATCGATTATTAGTGTAGTTGGTGATGATGAGGCCGGCGAGGCGTTGGCGTCCCGTCTGGGGGCAGCGGGTATCCACACTGATTTTCAGATATCCAAGGATAAGCCCACGATCACCAAGCTGCGAGTGATCAGCCGTCATCAACAGTTGATTCGTATGGATTTCGAAGAGTCTTTTGCGGAGGCCGATAGTGCTGATTTTGCTGCTAAGGCCGAAAAACTGTTACCCATGATGGGGGCCGTGATCCTATCGGACTATGCCAAGGGCAGTTTACAAAATACTCAGGCCTTGATCGAAGCTGCCCATAAAGTCAACGTGCCGGTGCTGGTAGACCCTAAGGGAACCGACTTTACCCGCTATCGTGGTGCAACCTTGTTAACCCCAAATTTGCATGAGTTTGAAGCCGTTGTAGGTTGCTGTGAGCACGAAAGTGATCTGGTGACCAAGGGTACCGAGCTGATGCTGGATCTCGATTTGGAAGCGTTGCTGGTAACTCGGGGTGAACATGGTATGACGCTGCTGCGCCCCAACCAGCCAGAACTGCACTTGCCGGCTCGTGCTCGTGAGGTATTCGATGTCACCGGTGCTGGTGACACGGTAATTTCTGTTTTGGCCTCCGCTCTTGCCGCAGGTGAAGAGTTACCCAAAGCCGTTGCTCTGGCTAACCTTGCTGCCAGCATTGTCGTGGCCAAATTGGGTACCGCAACTATCAGTGGCCCGGAATTACGTCGCGCCATTCAGACCGAACAGGGTTCTGAGCGTGGTGTGATGACTGAAGAGCAATTGTTGATTGCCTTGGAAGATGCACGAGCACATGGTGAAAAAGTTGTTTTCACCAATGGCTGTTTTGACATTATTCATGCCGGTCATGTGGGGTATTTGGAAGATACTCGTGCGCTTGGAGATCGCTTGGTCGTCGCGATCAACAGTGATGCCTCGGTTAAGCGTTTGAAAGGTGAAGCTCGTCCTATCAACCCTGTTGATAGACGCATGGCAGTATTGTCCGGTCTGGAATCCGTTGATTGGGTGGTGTCGTTTGAAGATGATACCCCTGAGCGTTTGCTGGAGTTGATCAAGCCGGAAGTACTGGTTAAAGGCGGCGATTATACGGAAGATCAGGTTGTGGGCTGGGAGATTGTTAAAGCCTATGGCGGAGAAGTGAAAGTGCTGAGCTTCTTTGATAATTGCTCAACCACGGCGATTGTCGAAAAAATTCGTGATCAGGATTAGCTTCTTGCTAGGAGTACAAGCGGTTAGTCAAACAGCAATCTTTTCTGCTTGGTTAGTATCTTTACATGTTACTTAACTTAAGCGGCTCAAAGCAGAGATAGCATTATCAACATTGTTTTGTAAATGCTTTGGATTGATGGTGCCAACGATAGCACTGCTCACCCCCGGATGAGCAAAAATAAAATCCATACTGGCCTGAACCGGGTCGCTATTATCGCTATCAACGGCGATATGTCCACTGGCCAAGGCCTTTTTCAATAACACGCCTTTATCGTTTTGCAGGCAGTAGTCAATCACCGGTTCTTCTTCCAGATGATTGAGGTTATAGGTCACCATCACGCAGTCGGATTTCTCGGCGGCAAGCAGACCGCCCTCAACGGTTTTGGTCGACATGCCAAATCCTCGGATCAGACCTTCCTGCTTTAAATCAGCCAATACATCGAGGATGCCGTAACGGTTGATAATATCGATATCGTTGCCATCGGAGTGCACCAGTAGTAAATCGATATGATCGGTATTTAAGTACAGCAGGCTGCGTTCAACACTAAAACGGGTATGTTCCGGTGTGAAGTCAAAGAAAGAATCGCCGTTGCGGAACTCTTCGCCCACCTTGGAACAGATAACCCAATCGTTGCGTTGACCTTTTAGCAGGGTTCCCAGGCGCTCTTCGCTGTTGCCATAGGCGGGAGCTGTATCAATCAAATTAATGCCAAGGTCTTTGGCCTGAGAGATTAAGCTGGCGGCGGCTTTATCGTCGGGAATGGTAAAACTGGACGGGTATTTTACTCCCTGATCACGGCCTAATTTAACCGTGCCCAGGCCTAGGGCGCTAACGTTGATGCCGGTTTGTCCAATGGGATTTTGTTTTAGCATGTAGACATCTCGCTAGCGGGCTGAGGGCTGGTAGCAAAAGCTTGCTGCCAGGGGGGTGGGGCCAGAGGCGGTTGTTCTCCCAATGCTGAACTTACACTTTGTACGCCTGAAGGGCTGATGTGTTTGGCTTCCAGCTCGGTCAGAATATGGTTGGCCAGCAGTGGTGCCAAGGTCAGTTTAGTCGGCCAGGCAGCACTGAGATTTAGACAATCTTTAGCATTGCTATAGGTGATGCTATCGGGTCGTTTACCGCCAGGTTGGGCAAGTTCGGCGCGATCAACGGGCAGGGTTTGCCATTGTGCATCGCTTAAATCGAGCCAGGGCATTAACTGTTGCAGTTCGTGCTTGGCGTCGGCTATTAATTGTTCAGATGATTTGCCAACACCTTCTTCAGCCAGGGTACCGCCCAGATACCAGACTTGTGATCCGTCACTCATGGGGTGGCTGGAAATGGTTAAACGAGGCGTTTCCTGTATAGAGGTAACACAGTGGCCAAAAAAAGCGTGCGGATTATGGTGCTTAACCATCACTTGCTGCAGCGGGCGCAGCTGCATTTTGGGCGTATCGAGCTGTAGCTGCTGCAAAATATCGCCATTGCCTTTGCCCGCAGTCAGTACAAACTGCTTGGCATATACCTGGTGTTGATCATTGATGGCCAAAGAGACCTGGCCATCAGCATCTTTTTGCCACTGAGCCTGCTGAGTCTCCAGCTTGAAAATACGGCCTTGAGCATTGTCGACCAGTGCGGCAACCACACTGGGCACATCCATCACCACGTCCAGCAGTTGATAAAGCCCACCACCAAACTCAGGGGTTTGAAAGATAGGCGGGCGCTGACTGCGTGAAACTTTGCTGATACGACCACGTAACGACAGGCTTGCGCCAAACGTTAGCAATCGCGACCACCAGCTATCGGTAGACCACATATAAAAGTGATCAGACAGCACCTTGGCTTTGCGCAAATCTACATCGCCTTCACCGTTCAGGCAGCGACGCCAGTAGCCCGGCATATCGGCAATGGTTTCCGATGCCTCGGTGCGTTTGCCTTGCAAGGCGTACTTTACACCGCCATGGATCATGCCCTGTGAGGCAACGGTTTGATAACCGCCCAGGGCTTCGGCTTCAAACAGGCAGGCGTTATAGCCTTCGTTCAACAGGCGATTCAACAGCCATAGCCCGGCAATACCGCCGCCAATGACAGCAACATCCAGCTGGGTGTTCGAGGTTGAATTCATACAAGGCCTGGTGAGGTAGATAACAATTAAGACGGTTATTTTACATGAATGGGCCTTGGCTTGTCTTTTTGCATAAAAGCTTTGCCTGCAAGCCTCCGGGTCTCTATCCTTGCAGCCATCTCCAAAGCTATTCCTGACTGAAGACAGACAAGTACCGTGCGTTACCTTTATACCGCCTTTTTTTATCTGATCACGCCGTTTATTTTATTGCGCCTGTTATGGCGCTCACGGCTGGCCCCGGCCTACGCCAAGCGCTGGCAGGAGCGATTTGGCTTTTTTGGCCATGTGCGTGCGCAAGACAGTATCTGGGTGCATGCGGTATCGGTGGGGGAAACCCTGGCCGCACTGCCAATGATCAAATCATTGATGCAGCGCTACCCGGATACCCCCATTGTTGTGACGACTACCACGCCGACGGGCTCAGAAAGGGTGAAGGCTGCGCTGGGTGACAGCGTACTGCATGTCTATGCGCCCTATGATATGCCCGGTTGTGTGGGGCGTTTCCTGAATCGGGTGCAACCAAAACTCGCCATAATTATGGAAACCGAGTTGTGGCCCAATACGGTGGCGGCCTGCCATCGACGGGGTATTCCTGTTGTCTTGGCCAATGCGCGCCTGTCTGCCAAGTCAGCCAAGGGTTACCAGCGCTTTAGTGCCCTGGCCGCACCCATGTTGTCCCAGTTATCCGTGGTAGGTGCTCAGCATCATGATGATGCTCAGCGCTTCTATGATTTGGGCTTGAGTCAGCAGCAGTGTCAGGTAACCGGCAGTATCAAGTTTGATATCACCCTGGGGGAAGAGTTGCGTTCGGCTGCGCAGGACTTGCATAACGACTGGGCCGATTGCAGCGGACGTCCTATCCTGCTCGCGGCGAGTACCCATTTAGGTGAAGATGAAAAAGTCCTGCAGGGGTTTCATCGCATTCTTGAACAGCAGCCGACCACATTGTTGGTATTGGTGCCGCGTCATCCGGAGCGCTTTGATAAGGTCGCCGATTTGTGTCGTCAGCAGTTCACCATACAGCGTCGTAGTGAAGGTGGCCGTATAGAGGGGGGCACACAAGTCTTGGTAGGCGATACCATGGGCGAGATGATGACCTTCTTCGGTGCCTGTGATATGGCCTTTATGGGCGGTAGCTGGATCGAGTCCGGTGGTCACAATATGATTGAGCCGGCGGCCTGGGGTAAGCCTGTCTTTACAGGCCCCAGCCTGTTTAATTTTGCCGAAGTCTCTCGCCTGTTAATCGAAGCTGAGGGCATGGGGGTGGTCGATACGCCGGAAGCTCTGGCCAGTGAGGTTTGTCGATTGATTGAAAATCCCGACCAGGCCAAGGCAATGGGCGAGAATGCCCTGGCGGTGGCAGATGCCAATCGTGGCGCTTTGGATCGCCTGCTGGCTATTATCGATCAGCAGTTTAATCGCTAAACGCCAGGCAATAAAAAAGGGTAAAGCACCGGCTTTACCCTTTTCCTTTCCGATATTTAGATTCGATATTCAAATAGTCGCGGGGCTTACTTCTCAAACTGTTCGCGCGATACCTGCTTACTTTCATCCAACCACTGGTTGAGTTTCAGAATATCCTCAGGGGTCAGGTTGCCGGCCACTTCTTTTAAGCGCAGCATATTGAGGATGTACTCGTAGCGGGAGGTATCGTAATTGCGCTGGGCCTGGTACAGGCTACGCTGCGCTACCAGTACGTCTACCAGGTTACGGGTACCAACCTCATAACCCGCCTGGGTCGCTTCCAGGGCGCTTTGGTTAGATACGGTGGCCTGTTTACGGGCTTTTACCTGAGCTACATCGGTCACAACCGACAGGTGCAAGGATCGTGCAGCCTGAATGGTGTCCCGCTGGGCCTGGTTATAGAGCTCCTGGTTTTGCATATATTCTTCGTGGGCCTGGCGGCGCTCACCGGAGGTACGCAGACCGCTGAAGATAGGCACATCGAGTTGAATGGCTATGGTTTTGTTATCGTCAGTGCGGCTGTCGGCAGGAAAGGTTACACCGGCCGAGGTAAAGTCTGTATTAGAGTCTTCTCTATCGGTATACGAGTAGCTTCCGGTCAGGGTAGGAAGGTGGGCAGAAGTTTTCGCACGTGCATTCTGGCGCGAGGCTTCAGAATTAAATTTCGCAACCTTGAGGTTGTAGTTATTCTTGACCGCAAAGTCGACCCACTCATGACGGGCCAGAGGTTCAGGCTTGGTAACCGGGAAGGTTTCTACCAGAGGCGCTACGGTGTCAGAAGACTTACCGGTCAGCACTTCCAGTTGCTCGAAGGCAATACCCAGATTACCGCGAGCCTCAAGTGTTGTGGCAACAGCCGTGTCATAAGCTGCTTGGGCTTCATGGACATCAGTAATTGCAGTCAGGCCAACTTCAAAACGCTGACGGGTCTGCTCCAGTTGGTGTGAGAGGGCATTTTCTTCCGCCATAGCGGTTTCCAGGTTATCAACACCACTCAGCACATTAAAGTAGGCTTCGGAGACGCGGATAATTAATGACTGTTGGTCGGCACTAAATTGAGCCGTTGCAACATCACTAAGTGATTGGCCCTGTTTATAGCCAAACCAGGCGGCCATATTGAATAGGGGTTGGGTCAATGACACCGAATAGCTTTCGGTGTCATTCTCTATGTTACTGGTTCTGTTACCTGGAGTAGGGGTGGTTGAAAAACCCGTAGAATCATATTCCGTCTCTGAATAGCGGGCGGTTGCAGTGACCTGCGGCAACAACGCCGAACGCCCAATCACCTTGGCTTCCAGTCCCGCACGGTAACGCGCTTCATCGGCCTTTAACTGGTGGTCGTTTTCCAGTGCTAACAAATAGGTTTCGTGAAGTGTATCGGCCTGCGTACAAGCAGTAGCCAGACTGATGGCTGCTGCCAGCCCCCAAGTGAAGGATTTCTTCATCATATTGATTCCCGTCGGCGATTGAGTCGCGCGTTATCGTTTGGCGTCCTAATAATGATGCGAGTGTAGCCTGTCAGTGCCGGTGCGTCGACTCCGGGCTCGGTGAAAGGCCATGTAAAAAAGAGTAAATATAAAGTTGGTTAAAAAATGCTCGTTATAGGTGAGGGCTGGCGTGGCAATCCTTATTTGTTGATCGGGCTCAAGTCATCCCTCGACGCCAGCGGCATTTAGTTTGCCTTTATCGGATCTGGGTGTAGGCTAGAGATAGGATATCTGTCGTTGGAAGAAACTCTAGGGTTAGGAGAAACACTATGCGGTCATCGAAATCGCCTTTGCTTGTTCTTGTCGCGTCTCTGGTCTGGCTCACAGGCTGCTCTCTTGTTGAATCAAACTATGTCAGCACTCCCGGTGTCGATGTCAGTCAGTATGAAACCTACAGCTGGGTCACCGAACCTCTGGCGGCGGAGGATTCCGGTATCTACCGCTTTGACAACAGTATGCGCAATGCCTTGTCTGCCGAGTTGGCAGTCAAAGGTTACCGCTGGGTAGAAAGCGGTGGCGATATGCTGTTGGACTTCCGCCTGGGGCTGCGGCCTGAAGAGGTGGAGCGAGGCTCTTCGGTACCGCCGCAGGGGGTGGAGTTTGACCGCAGCGGTAATACTAATGTGGATCTAAACCCCACCATGGATGTCAGTGCCGAAGTGGTTAATTACACCCGTGGTGAAATTGTGGTGACCTTCTATTCCCCGGATCAGCAGCAGCGGTATTGGGAAGGCAGTGTTTCGCAGGTTACCGAGCAGCAAGCGGGCGATAGTGTCGAAGTGAGGGAAGAAAATATTCCCGGTTATGTATCGCGCATTTTGAACAAGTTCCCCAAACGTTAATCTCATTAAACTCAGAGCATGCTCACTTGGTGCAGTAAACGCCTCGTGAGCATGAACTATTTGGTTCACGGAAAGGAGTCGGTTATGAACTGCAGGTTTAAATCAACTCAGTCAGTGTCAACGGTAAGATCAATATGCATTGTGGCCATGTGCAGTATCTGGCTGTGGGGGTGTGGCGCCGACGAGGTAGTTCAAGAGGCTGAGGTCCGGCCTGTGAAAAGCATCCTCGTTGGCGGTGCGGGCGATGAACTGGAGCGCACCTTCCCAGGCAAAATCAGAGCAGCAGAAAAAGTCGAACTGGCCTTTCAGGTTTCTGGGCAGTTGATAAAGCTAAATGTGCGCAACGGCCAGGAAGTGAAAAAAAATGAAGTGCTGGCGCAATTAGATAGCCGCGATTTCGCCAGTAATCTCAAGGCTGCAAAAGCTGAATTTAATCGAGCTCAGGCTGAGTTTAAACGCATGGGTGAGCTGGTAGAGCGTCAACTGGTATCGCGTTCAGAGTTCGACCAGAAAAAGGCCCGTCGCGATATTGCCGAGGCAGATGCGGAGCGAGCACAAAAAGCCCTAAACGATACCTATCTGCGAGCGCCTTTTGCCGGTGAAATTGCCATCACCCATGTGGATAACTTTCAGGATGTAAATGCCAAGCAACCGATTGTCAGCTTGCAGGATCCTAGTAATCTGGAAGTAATTATCAATATTCCGGAAAACTCCATATTACGCACCACGGGAAGCCCAGACGAGAGCCCCGATATTAATCCCAGAGCACGTTTTGATGCGCTACCCGAAAAGCTTTTCTCACTGAATCTTAAAGAGTTCGCAACACAGGCAGATCCCAATACACAAACCTTTGAAGTTGTATTGGTGATGGATAAGCCCGAGGAGCTCAATGTTTTGCCGGGTATGAGTGTCTCGGTCATGGCCAGCCTGCCGACCCGTGAGCAGAGCAGTGGTTTGACGGTTATTCCGGCGACGTCCCTCTTCGCTGACCGTGAAGGTGGTAATGATCAGTTTGTCTGGATAGTTAATGAAACCGATATGACGGTGGTTCGGCGTGCAGTAAAAATCGGCGCCTTGCGAGGTGGCTCGGTTGAGGTGCTCGATGGCATTAGTAATGGAGAGCGCATTGTCACCGCCGGCGTGCATTATCTGGAAGAGGGTCAGCAGGTCTCCTTGTTGCAAAAACGCCATGGGGGTTAATGCATGAACGTTGCCGAGTATTCTATCCAGAAAAAGACCGTCACCATGGTGATGACGGTATTAATGCTTGTCGGCGGTATCATGGCATTTAATGGTCTGTCGCGGCTTGAAGATCCTGAATTTACTATCAAAGATGCTCTTGTTGTCACTCAGTATCCAGGCGCAACACCGGCGGAAGTCGAGCTGGAGGTTACCGATTTAATTGAAACGGAAATTCAGCGTCTGGGGCAGGTGAAGGAAATTCAATCCATTTCCAAAGCCGGTTTGTCCACCATTACGGTAACCATGAAGGATAAATACGATAAAGATTCATTGCCAGCCGTGTGGGAGCAGTTACGGCGAAAAATTCACGATGTCACAGGCAAGTTACCTCCGGGTGCACAGCAGCCGGTCGTGATTGATGACTTTGGTGATGTCTTTGGTGTGATGTTTGCGCTAACCGGAGATGGGTATACCAACAAAGAGTTGTATGAATACGCCAAGTTCTTACGCCGTGAACTGTTATTAGTTAAGGATGTTGCCAAGGTCGATTTATGGGGCGTACAACAAGAGGCAATTTACGTTGAGTTCTCACGTGCGCAGATGTCTTTGTTGGGCATCAGCCAAAATCAAATCTACCAGGCGTTGGAAAAACAAAATGCGGTAGTCCCTGCAGGCAGTGTCCAGGTCGGTCGGGATTATGTGCGTATTGATTCCACTGGCAGTATTCATGCGGTTGCAGATATCGAAAACCTGATTTTGCGGGGCAATGAGGGCGCTAGCAGTTTGATTTATCTGCGTGATGTTGCCAAGGTCAGCCGTGAGTATGTCACCCCTCCCAGCAATGTGTTGCACTTCAATGGTGAGACCAGTATTGCGCTCTCTATCTCAACAGTATCGGGCGGCAATGTTGTCACTATGGGAGCTGGGGTGATGGAGCGCCTGGCAGAGTTGCAGCGGCAAGTACCTGTAGGGCTGGAAGCGCATACCATTATTATGCAATCCGAAGCTGTCACGAAAGCCATCGACAATTTTGTCACCAGTCTCTTACAAGCTATCGCCATCGTGATTGTTGTCTTGCTGCTTTTTATGGGAGTTCGTTCGGGGCTGATTATTGGGGTTGTGTTATTAATTACCGTCGTTGCCACATTTATCATTATGGATATGGAGGCTGTGGCACTTGAACGCATCTCTCTCGGTGCGCTGGTAATTGCACTGGGTATGCTGGTTGATAATGCCATTGTTGTTACCGAAGGCATGTTAATCCGCATCAAGCAGGGTGAGGATCGTTTGCAATCAGCCAAAACTGTGGTTAGCCAAACCATGTGGCCTTTGCTGGGTGCAACCGTTATTGCGATTCTGGCGTTTGCAGCGATTGGTTTGTCTGATGACAGTACCGGTGAGTTCTGCCGCAGCCTGTTTCAAGTGATGCTGTTTTCGCTGATGCTGAGTTGGGTTACCGCCATTACCCTTACACCACTATTGTGTTACTGGTTTATTCAAGGTCCCGAAGCTGGACAATCACAGTCCTCTACTGAAGATGCTTACAGAGGTGCTTTCTTTGTTGCCTATCGTACATTTCTTAGCGCTTGCCTGCATCACCGCTGGCCGACTATTGGCGTTGCGTTATTGTTACTGGTTAGCGCTATTTACGGATTTTCGACCCTGAAGGGATCATTTTTTCCCAAGTCAACCATGCCGAATTTTATGGTGCATTACTGGTTGCCAGAGGGCGCCGATATTCGCAACACCGCAGCGGATATTAATGCGATTGAGGATTTCATTCTGGAAGATGAGCGTACCAAGAGTGTGGCCAGCTTTATTGGTCAGGGGGCACCGCGTTTTATTCTTACCTACACGCCGGAAAAAGCCAATAGCAGTTACGGCATGCTGCTGGTAGAAGTGAATGACTATCTGGATATCGATAGCCTGATGGCAAAAATCCGCATGCATCTTGCGGAGCACTATCCCGATGCTGAACCGAAGCTGCAGCGATTTAATTTGGGGCCCAGTCCGGATTCCTCGGTAGAGGTACGTTTTAGTGGCCCTGATCCACGCGAGCTTCGACGTTTATCAGAAGAGGCCAAAGCGATTCTGATGGCAGAAGGTGGCACGGCGGTGCGTGATAACTGGCGGCAACGTGTGAAGGTGGTGCGGCCGGTATATGCCGATCAGCAGGCAAAATCTGCCGGTATCAGTCGTGAAGATTTAAACCGCGCATTGGAAACCAACTTTACCGGTACGACCGTAGGTTTGTACCGCGAGTACGATGATTTAATTCCTATTATTTCCAGAGCGCCAGTGGTGGAGCGACAGGATGTTGCCCAGATCGGTAATATCCAGGTGTGGAGCCCGGCGACCAATAATATGATTCCCATTCGCCAGGTGGTAAGCAGCTTTGAAACCCGCTGGGAAGATGCGCAAATCCATCGCTTAAATCGCAAGCGTACCATTACCGCCGGTGGTGAGCCGCCACTGGGTGAACTGCCCAGTGAAATGTTTGCCCGTATTCGTCCACAAATAGAAGCAATTGAATTGCCTGTGGGTTATGACATGGAGTGGGGCGGAGAGTATGAATCTTCCACTGATGCACAAACCGCGCTGGCGGGTGGTATTCCGGGCTCCGTGGTGATGATGATTTTAATTACCGTCATTCTGTTTAATACCGTTAAGCATCCGTTGATCATTTGGCTAACGGTACCTTTGGCCGTGATTGGTGTAGCGGCGGGATTGTTGGCAACCGGGGAACCTTTTGGCTTTATGCCGCTCTTAGGGTTTTTAAGCCTTATGGGTATGCTGATTAAAAATGCCATTGTATTGATTGATCAAATCAACCTGGATTTGGCTGAAGGTAAAAAACCGTTTGTGGCGGTGTTAGATGCCGCTGTTTCCCGTTGTCGTCCCGTGTTAATGGCTGCGGGTACAACGGTGCTGGGGATGATCCCGTTATTAACGGATGATTTCTTTGTGGGCATGGCGGTAACCATTATGGCAGGTTTGAGTTTCGCCAGTATTCTTACATTGATTGTGGTGCCTGTTTTGTATGTGATTTTGTATCGCGTGCCCGCGATGCAGGAAGCTAAATGACTATTATAAGGTGACTGATGAGGTTATTTATGATGCGTATACTTGCATGGATAAGTGTTGTTTTGTTTGTGGCAGGCTGTTCAACGTCGGGTTCGATGCCGGACAATCCCTTGTCACAACGTGTGACGGTGACAGTGTCGTCGGGTGACGAATTACCGGTAACGTCTACGACGCCACTCAGTTGGTACTCTGATGTTATTACGGTATCAGATGTGGAAGCTCCTGAAGGTGCCAAGGCTCAACGGGATTCCCTAAAGGAATTACTCAAAGAGTCAGTACAAGAGAATCTGCAAACCAAGGGGTTTTCATTCGCGGAAGAAGGTAGTGACAGCCGTTACCAACTCGTGGTGGTTGCCCTGTTAGGTGATAAAGCCAACGCGGAAAATGTGCAGCAACTGTTTCAGCTCTATCCCTCCCTGTCCGGTGAATCTGATAAGTACCCCAAGGGCACATTGTTAGTGGGTATCCTGGATCAGGAAACCAACCGGGCCGTATGGCGAGGTGCAACCCAGGCTTTTACTTCGGCAGAACTCACACATGAAGAGCGCCGGCAGCGTTTAAATTACTCCGTGGGTGGTTTGTTGAAGGATGTAAAACCCGGGACCTGACAATAAAAAGGGGATGCATTGGCATCCCCTTTTTTCATTAAATAGACTAGTATTTTACTCTTTAATGATCGACAGCTTGATCTGTTCGCCATCACGAAATACGGTCATTTCAATCGGCTCTCCCACGGCGACACCACCCATATACTCTCGCGCGGTGACTAAGCTTTCTTTGGAGAGTTTAATAGGGTGATCACCAAAGGCGATAATCACATCTCCGCCCAACAACATTTTGCGCCCATTAATAATGGCGGGTATACGGCCAGGCTGAATGCCCAGTTTATCCGCCAGAGAACCGTAGGCGACCTGCTGAACCAGGATTGCATCCGGGTAGGGGGCATTAATAGCGCGCGCCATCATCGGGGACATGGGTACCAGTTCCATACCGGCCCACACATGTTCGTGATCTAAAAATAGGTCGCGTGCCATATTAATACTGGCGGCAAATCCGAGGCCTTCGCTGCCACCGCTGGATGAGCGAATATGGCTGACAATACCAATGACTTCGCCTTTGGTATTAAACATAGGTCCGCCGGAGTTACCTTTGTTTATCGGTGCGTCGGTTTGCAGGAACTCGGTGTCGATAAGGCCATTTTCATTATCGCTATGACGGCGCCCGCTAAAGTGACCAACCGTCAGGGTTTGTGATAATCCGTAAGGCGCACCAACCACAAAGACTTCCTGGCCGATACGCATCTTGTCCGAATCACCGGTTTTGACCGTGGGTAAATTCTTGGGTGGTTCGGTCATTTTAACCAACGCCAAATCGGCAAAGGGAATGGAACTGATAACCGTTGCGTGGTGGGTCTTACCATCATTGGTATTCACTTCAATACGATCGGCAATATGTACCACATGGGCGGCGGTTAAAATGAGCCCATCCTTATCCAGAATCACCCCCGAACCTATGCCGCCGAGCTGGGAGCTAACCACGCCCTCTTCGGTTTCCTTCTCGACATATTTGTTGGTTTTGATGGTGACTACCGAGTCCTTAACTTTTGCATAAACCTTGCTGAAGTCTGTGGCCAACGCCGAGCTAGAAACGATCAGTAAGCTGCAGAGCAATAACAGGTGGCGATAAATCCGTGTCGCACGAAAGAGCATGGGTAACATCCTTTAAGAGTGGTCACCTCAGTATAAGAGATTTATGTTGAACTTTTATAGACCGTTGTGCTTGATAAGCATCAACAAACATGGGAGTTCTAACTGACTTGTTTACGCCACTGTTGCGGGCTGATACCAAACCAGCGCTTAAAGCTGCGGGAAAACGCGCTGAGCTCTGAATATCCGAGAATGGCAGCGATATCTGTCAGCCGGTAGTAGGGATTGGATAAATAATCTCGCGCCTGATCACAGCGCACATTATTGAGAAGGGATTGGAAGTTGGTATCTTCATTTAACAGTTTGCGCTGCAAGGTGCGTGAGCTGTAACCCATGGCATGTGCGACGGTATCAATCGAGCAGTCCTCCGTCACCAGCAGCTGGGAGATGACTCGACTTACCTGGTCAACCAAATTATCCCGGTGGCGGGTTTCCAAATGCTCCCGCAAAATCACGGGCAATTCTTTGGCTTCCTGAGCGATAGGTGCATCCAGGTGGCGGGCTTCAAAGCTGAGACCAATAAACGGCTGGTTAAACGCCACCGGGCAATTAAACGTGCGGGAATAGGCGCCATTGTCGTCGGCGCCGCTGTGGCGAAAGAACACCGAACGTAAAGTAAAGTGGCCGTTGCGCACAAACTGCAGCAGCTGATAAATAATGGTCAGTGAGTGATCCTGGTAGCGAATGCTGTCGCTAATGCCGGGGAAGTTATTGTGCAATTGAATTTGCGCCATATCCGCCGAAGTGGTCACACGTATTTCTACCCCTTGCACCTGGATATGTGAATGCTTGCTCATTTGCTCAATGCTTTCACCCACCGTGGCATTCTTCAGTGCCAGCGAGGCCAAGGGACCAAAAATCGAGTGGTTCTGGTAGCCGGCCAGCTCCAGCCCCAGGGTAGGGCAATCGAGGGTGTTGGCCGCCAGGTCCAGTAGCTGCACATGGCGGTCAAAGCGGATCAGGGTGTTCTTGCCTTCAAAGATCTCGCTATCAAAGCCCACCTGTTTGGCGAGCTGATAGGGGTCACCACCGCGGTCGATGACCAGTTGCGGGAAACCGTCCAGAAAGCTGCTATTGATCAATGGAGAGTGCATGGTTTCCATTGTAGTGGCAATCTGGCGGTATCGGTCAATAAGGTGGCGTATATTGTCAAGGTGCTGTTACAGGTTTTGACGACGCCACTCCTGCGGCGAGATATCAAACCAGCGCTTAAAGCTGCGGCTAAAGGCCGACAGCTGAGAGTAACCCAGCACCGAGGCGACATCCGATAGGGAGTAATAGGGGTTGGCCATATAGGGCAGAGCCTGGTCGCTACGTACAGAATCCATTAACAGCTGGAAACTGGTGTCCTGATCTTTCAGGCGGCGTTGTATGGTGCGTTTGCTGGAGCCCAGTACAGAAGCAATCACATCAATGTTGCAGTGGTCACTGTTGAGGGAGGCGCCAATCACCTGCTTTACCAGTGAGATAAAATCCTGCTTCTGCAGATCCTTGACCAGCGTATCCAGCTGCGTAGTTAGCGATTTCACATCTTCTGGTATCGGCTGATGCAGCGTCTTGGGATCAAAGGCGATGCCCAATGTATTGCTGTTAAAGGCAATGGGCGCATTAAAGTGCTGACAGTAGTGGCTCAGCCCTTCAACTTCATCGTGGGGCAGATACACCGCACGTGGTCGCCAGCTTTCACCGCAAAGTGTTTTTAGCACCATGTGCACCAGGGCAATACCGTGATCCTGATACATGGGGTTATTGGCGATATCCGGGAATTTGCACTGCAACTCAAACAGGGCGTTGGATTCAGACACCGTCAGGATGATCTGTACCCCTTCCGCACTCAGGTGCAGGTTTTCCTGAAAGCTGGTTATTGCACTGAGTACGGTTTCCTGGCTGGCAACTTTGGCCGCCAGAGGGCCCAGGCACTTAATGTCCTGGCGGCTGGCCAGCTTCAGCCCGAGGGTGGGCATAGATAAGCGGTTAGCAGCAATGCCTAACAGTTGTACTTCCTGATGAAAGGGGATTAGACAGCCCTGTTGGCTCATGGCTTCGCAAGGCAGGTTGGCTTCACGATACAGTTGTGAGGGTTTTTGGCCTTTTTCAAGCACCAATTGATTTAAACCCTGCACCAGCATATTGCTGATCAGTGGTGGTCGGATCATTGTGTTTTCTCTCTCGCAGTAGGGTTTTATCACCCTTTATTCTTTTTTGTTCTTATTTTTATAGTTTTATATTGTGCTCATAGTTGTTGTTTTTTTGAACACCTGGTCATTCTTCACTGTGTGACACGTGAAGTCAAAGAAGTGGCGCGATCGGTAAAGTGACGGCGCAGTCTTCAGGCAAAGTAGGCAGACTTTCCGCACCGGGTTGCAGGACCTTATTTGGCGTGCGGCAAAGCATTTAATGCCTATAGATGTATCAGGCTAACAAAACAAACTGATGCCTCTGTAGAAAATAACAATAAAGTCGAGAGAGCAAACCATGTCTAAAACCCGTCAACGTTTCTCCATGAAACCCATCGCTTTTGCTCTGGGTTCTCTGATTGCAGCCAATGCCAGTGCCGAAAGTCTGGCCCTGGAAGAGGTGGTCGTAACCGCCCAAAAACGTGCCGAAAGTCTGCAGGATGTTCCTATTTCTGTATCCGCCATGAGCGGTGAGAAAATGGCAGAAGCCGGCATCCAGCGCTTTGAAGATTTCACTTCTTACGTGCCAAACTTCTCCGTTGCCCGCGATGCTATCGGCGATAAAATTAATATCCGCGGTATTCAGTCCGGTACTCAGGCCGGTTTCGAACAGTCCGTAGGTACCTTTGTCGACGGCGTTTACCGCGGCCGTTCTGTACAGTCACGCTACGCATTTTTGGATACCGAAATGGTAGAAATTCTGCGTGGCCCGCAGGGTACCCTGTTTGGTAAAAACACCATTGCAGGTGCACTGAATATTCGTTCCGCCAAACCAACTGATGAGTTTGAGTCTGAAATCTCTGCCGGCTACAACGTCGACTTTGATGAGACCGAATTGCAAGGTTATGTCTCCGGTCCACTGACCGACACTCTGCGTGCCCGCGCCGCATTCCTGACTCGCGAAATGGAAGAGGGGTGGGTTGAAAACGTTGCCGATGGCAACGACCTGTCTGACAGTGATGAAAAAGCAGGCCGCATTTCTCTGGAGTGGGATGCCAGCGAAAATACTCTGGTAAGTTTCAAATACGAGTACGCTGACTTTGAAGTGGTAGGTATGCCATGGGATCTGCGTGACGGTGGTCCTCAGGATGCGTTCCTGCGTGCACTGGGCGATTCCGGTG
Organism: Maricurvus nonylphenolicus; assembly: GCF_042854845.1. GTDB lineage: Bacteria > Pseudomonadota > Gammaproteobacteria > Pseudomonadales > Cellvibrionaceae > Maricurvus > Maricurvus nonylphenolicus. Next base: position 212,633 of record NZ_AP031498.1, read on the forward strand.
AAGACAATTACAAAACCGCCATGAGCAACAGTGCTGCAGTGACACAAGCGCTGGGTTTGGGCGCAACGGATCCAAATGGCGTAATGGATTTTGGCACCAACAACTTATTTGAAGGTACCAGCCAGGAAGCTGCGTTAACGGTTGAGCACGATCTGAGTGATGGCTCTACCATTACCGCTATTCTGGCGCACTCCGAGTACGAGTTCGAACGTTTCCTGGATGCTGACTTTGGTCCAACCAACAGCTTGCGTTTCGATGATACCGAAGATTTTGATCAGCAGAGTTTTGAAATCCGTTGGGCCTCAGAAACCGGCGGCGAGTTTGAAACCATTGCTGGTTTCTTTTATCAGCAGCAGGATATGACGGTTGATGGTTTATCTTACTTCCATACTGATACTCTGAATCAAATTCTGGCCGGTGGTTGTGGCGCAAGTAATGCGGGTGATATTGCAACCGCGTTGGGTGGAACCGGTACCGGTAATCCGGCAGCTGATGCGCAAACTGGTGTAGGTGTTGGTATTGGTAATGGTGTAACTAATGCGGCACAACTGAATAGCTGTGGTTTGTTTGGTGCGACCCTGAATGCGGTTGCTAATGGTGTTCCTGGTGTTCAGCGTTACGCAATCATGGAACAGGAATCCGAAGCCTGGGCCATGTTCGCACAAACCACCTGGAACTTCCGTGAAGATATGCGATTGACTTTGGGCCTACGTTATACCGAGGAAGAGAAGGAAGCCTCCCAAGAAGTTTACACCACAGAGTTTGGTGAGCGTAACGACACTGAAACCAATGATGCACTGCAGGTAAGCCTGGCACAAATGGCCGGTGAATTTACCACCCACAGTTACACCACCAGCGATCCAGGCATGAAGCGTGACGAAGAAAGTCTGACCTGGTCGGCTAACCTGCAATGGGATGTAACGCCTGATGCGATGGTTTACGCCTCAGCTTCAACCGGTTTTAAAGCTGGTGGCTTTAACTCATTCTACATGGGTAGCCCTAACGGTGGCGGTGCAGACTCCAACGACGTGGCTTTCGACGAGGAAGAAGTTATTACTTTCGAAGTCGGTACCAAGCTAACCTTGCTCGATGGTGCTGCTGAAATGAACGTTGCGGTTTTCCATACCGAGTATGACGATCTGCAAGCATCAATCTTTAGTGGTAACACCACCTTTAGTGTACAGAATGCAGCTAAGGCAACTTCTCAAGGTGTCGAGATTGATGGTCGCTGGCGAGCAACCGAAAAACTGACACTGACTGGCTCTCTGGGTTATGTAAACTTCGAGTTTGATGAGTTCTCTAACCAGGCTTGTACTAACTCGCAATTCGTTGACGCTCGTCAGGCAGCTTTTGATGCGGCAACTGGCTTAGCAGGTCAAATTGGCGCAGTGTTGGGTTACAACAATGCGACTTGTTCCGCTGCCGGTGTTAACGATCTGGCCGGTGAGGTTTCCGAGAATACGCCTGAGTGGCAAGCCACCTTAACCTCCAACTATGTTCAACCACTGGGTGATTTTGAGCTGGTGCTGAATATGGACGTGAACTGGTTGGATGAGCGTTTCACTCAAGGTGACCTGGATCCAAACAACCTGGAAGATGATGTGTTAAAAGTGAATGCTTCGGCAACCTTCGGCCCTGCCGATGGTCAGTGGGATGTTTCTCTGATTGGTAAAAACCTGACTGACGAAACGACCTCCAACTGGGGTAACGACACTCCGCTGTTCTCCGGTTCCCACGACTATGCCATGGAAGCTCCACGTTCCTTTACTGTCCGTGGTCGTATGCGTTTCTAAGCAATGGTTAATCCGTACGGGATCTCCGTCGTGCGGATTAACTCTCTCCTGTTGAGGCAAGGTAATCCCTTGCCTTTTTTATTGGGGGAATAAGTTACGCGGTTTCGTCAATTTCTGCGCCGGCTACCGGTTGAGTGGTGGGATCATCTGGCAGGGCGTTTCGAATTCTGTCCTGCAGGGCTTCACGCTGGCGTTCGTTAATAGCCTCGCGATCCAGGTTGCTATTGTCGGCGGCAGTAGCGGCTTGATTGAGTCGCAAGCTTTGCGCTAAATCCTGTGCCTGTTCCACATTGGGTGAGGCTGAATCTATATCGGCACCCGAAGATTGTTCAATAAACTGCTCAGCATTCTCCCTGGTTTGTTGTTGCTCAACAATTTGCGCGGCAGCGGTGCGCTGGGTGGTTTGTGTATCGGCACGGCTTTGTTGGGCTTCTTCACTGCGTATCAGTGCTTCATCAACCCGTTGATTAGATTCTTCAAAACTCAGATCGGCTTCCGGTCTAATCTGGCTATTGGCTGTACCTGGGGCTGCGGTAAACGGATTAAACGATGTGTTGATGCTGGTCATAGGCGTACCTCCCTTGAGCCTTGGCAGAGTAGCGAAAGCTCTCTAATTCTAGACCCAAGAGCCGTGACCAGCACTGGCCGGGATAGACTGTTATGGAATAGCCGAATTAATTCTTAAACGGTTGTACGGGCGTTCTCAGCATATGGTTGGTGGCGCTTTTAACGATCTGTTGTTTGAGCCAATTATGGGCAGGGCTGTTAAGGGTGCGCTCGTGCTGGATCAGGGCAAATTGCAGTTCGGGAAAATCGATTTCTGGCGGAAAGGGGCGCTCACAAATGCCGAAGCTGGCAGGATCAGGGGTGGTTGAGAATGAAGAACCGACCATTAGGCAGTCAGTATTGCGCAGGATATCAATGGCCGTATTAGCGTGGGTAGTTTCAAACATAATATGACGGCGTTTACCGATATTGGCCAACAGCTGGTCGACAAAGCCCACATCGTTAAGTGTCATGCGGCTGAAATAAACGCGCACATGGGGATAGTGTAAATACTCCTCCATGCTTATTTGCGGTGAGCCGCTGAGGGGATGATCCTCTCGCATCATGCAGCCTGCCGTGGCGCTGGCCAACGGTGTGGCATGGAAACCGTCAGGGCAGCTGGTGGTCAGGTGCACGGTAAAGTCGAGCTTACCGCTGGCCAGGTCTTCCAGGTAGCTCTCCCCCAGGGTGCTTTCGATAATCTGCATATTGGGGGCTATGGGGAACAAACTCTGCACCAGGGGTGAGAAAAAGGTAAAGGAGATCATCTCGGCAGTAGCGATGCGGAAACGGTCGCGGCTTTCGGCCGGGTTAAACCCCTCTTCACTGACCAGTTCATAGAGCTGATGTAGCAGCTCGGGCAGGCGCAGGCTTAGCTGCTGGGTTTTGGGGGTGGGAATCAGGCCCTGGCCGGTGCGGGTAAACAGGGGGTCATTGAATGTGTCACGCAGCTTCTGCAGGGTTTTACTCATCGCTGGCTGGGTAATATGCAAGCGCTCGGCGGCACGGGTGACGCTGCCCTCTTCAATCAACACCTGCAGTGCCTGCAGCAGCTTTATATCGATTTGGTTGAGTCTGTTACTGGCCATAAATACTCGCTGATTTCACGCGTGGGCTGTGTGACTGACTAATATAGTAACAGTGCTGGGGAAGCAATATAACCATTTGGTTATGTTGGTTATTGGTAAAAAGTCATTGGAATTATGTTGATTGGAATAGGTATCTTTCGAGGCTAGGAGTGAGAACCTCGCCCTGAGAGACAACAAACACGAGGAGAGAGAGATGAAGAAAGGCTGGTTAAAGAGCCTTGCTACCAGTGCCGCTTTGGCAGTGACTGGGGCAATGTCAGGCGCTGTTATGGCTGCCGAGCAACCCAATATACTGGTGATCTGGGGGGATGATATTGGTACCACCAATATCAGTGCCTACAGTCATGGCATCATGGGTTATAAAACCCCGAATATCGACAGTCTGGCCAGAGACGGCATGATGTTCACCGATTATTACGGTGAGCAGAGCTGTACCGCAGGCCGTTCCGCCTTTATTACCGGTCAGCATCCTGTGCGTACCGGTTTAACCAAGGTCGGTACGCCGGGCGCGGAAACCGGTATTCAGCCGGAAGACCCAACCCTGGCTGAAATGCTGAAGCCACTGGGCTACGCCACTGGCCAGTTCGGTAAAAACCACCTGGGCGACCGCGACGAGTTCCTGCCTACTAACCACGGTTTTGATGAGTTCTTCGGCAACCTTTACCACCTCAATGCCGAGGAACTGCCGGAGACCCCGGATTACCCCAAAGCCAAGTGGTTCCAGAAGCTGGCTAACCCACGCGGTGTGATCCATTCCTACGCAGATGGCCGTATTGAAGATTCCGGCCCGCTGACCAAAAAGCGTATGGAAACTGTCGATGAAGAGTTTGCCGGTGCGGCCAAGCAATTTATCGAGCGCTCCCACAAAGCCAAGAAACCTTTCTTTGTTTGGTTGAATACCACCGGTATGCACTTCTGGACCCATCCGGCCCAGAAGCATCTGGGCAAATCCGGCCAGGGTTTCTATAACGATGTCATGGTTGCTCACGATGAACTGGTAGGCGATATGCTGAAGCAGCTTGAAGAGCTGGGCATTGCTGATAACACCATTGTGGTTTACTCCACGGATAATGGCCCTCACTACAACACCTGGCCTGATGCGGCGATCACCCCGTACCGCAGCGAAAAGAACACCAACTGGGAAGGTGGTTATCGTGTGCCGGCTATGGTTCGTTGGCCGGGCAAGATCAAGGGTGGTCAGGTCTCCAACGAGATGATGTCGCACCAGGACTGGGTTCCAACCCTGATGGCTGCCGTGGGTGATTCCAAGATCAAGAGAAAACTGCGTCGCGGTACCAAGCTGGGTGATAAAGAGTTCCGTGTCCATCTCGATGGTTTCAACTTCCTGCCATACCTGACCGGTAAAGCCGAACAGGGTCCTCGTGAAGACTTCTTCTACTTCAGTGATGATGGTCAGCTTGTGGGTGTGCGCGCCAAAGACTGGAAGATCGTGTATGCAGAACAGCGTGCCAAAAAGTTCCAAGTATGGCGTGAGCCGTTTGTGCAGTTGCGAATCCCCAAGCTGTTTAACCTGCGTCGCGATCCCTACGAGCGTGCTGATACCGACGCTAACACCTACGACACCTGGTGGGAGCAAAACTCGGCGTGGTTATTCTATGGCTCGGCTCGAGCGATGATGTTCGCGCAAACCTTCAAGCAGTTCCCAGCGCGCCAGGCGCCTAACAGCTTTACCGTTGACGGCATGGTCGAGCAGTTGACCCGCTATCAACCTCCTGCAAAGTAATACCTATACAAATAGCACTGCTCATGCAGTGCTATATTTTCAAGGGCGGCTTTAAAACGCCGCCCTTGTCGTTTGTTCCTGTTTGTTCCAGTTTATTAGATAGAGCGCCTACAAAAGACGCCAGCAAACACTAGCCTTCAGAGTAAAGGCCTGATCTTAAAAAGAGATTAAACGAGAGAAAATTATGAAAGTCATACTTGCTGTGACCTTGATGGTCATGTCGTGGGCTGCGATCGCAGCCGAACGCCCAAATATCCTGGTAATCTGGGGTGATGATGTTGGCTGGTTCAATATCAATGCCTATAACCGCGGCATGATGGGCTACCCAACCCCCAATATTGATCGCATAGCCAATGAAGGCATGCTGTTTACCGACGCTTACGGTGAGCAGAGTTGTACCGCAGGCCGCTCGGCCTTTATTACCGGTCAACATCCAGTACGCACCGGCTTGACCAAAGTGGGCATGCCGGGCGCGGAGCTAGGGTTACAAAAAGAAGATCCCACCCTGGCAGAACTGTTAAAACCCCTGGGCTATATGACAGGCCAGTTCGGCAAGAACCACCTGGGGGATCGCGATGAATATCTGCCGACTAACCACGGCTTCGATGAATTCTTTGGCAACCTTTACCACCTCAATGCCGAAGAGGAGCCCGAGCATCCCGATTACCCTAAAGAGGCCTGGTTCAAGAAAAAGTTTGGCCCTCGTGGCGTGATTCATTCTTACGCCGATGGCCGTATTGAAGACACCGGGCCGCTCACCAAAAAGCGTATGGAAACCGTCGATGGCGAATTCCTGGAAGCGTCGCTGAATTTTATGGAGCGCTCGGTAAAAGCCGACAAGCCATTCTTTATCTGGCATAACGCCACCCGCATGCATGTGTGGACCCACCTAAGTGAAAAATGGGAAGGCAAAACCGGGCAAGGTATTTATGCCGATGGTATGGCCGAACACGATTCTCATGTCGGCACCCTACTGGATAAATTAAAAGCCTTGGGCATCGAAGAAAATACGATTGTGTTTTACTCCACCGATAACGGTGCTGAAGTCTTCTCCTGGCCCGATGGCGGTACCATTCCTTTCCGCGGTGAAAAGAACACCACCTGGGAAGGCGGTTTCCGTGTCCCTGCTATGGTGCGTTGGCCGGGCAAGGTGAAAGCGGGCTCGGTTTCCAATGGCATTATTTCCCATATGGATTGGTTGCCCACCTTTATGGCTGCCGCCGGCGTCAAAGATATTAAAGGCAAATTAAAGAAAGGCTATAAGGCGGGTAGCAAGAACTTTAAAGTTCACTTGGATGGCTACAATCAGCTCGATCATATTACTGGTAAGAGCCCCAGTGCCCGCCGAGAGTTCTTCTACTTTACCGATGATGGCAATTTATCCGGCGTACGAATGGATGATTGGAAAGTGTTGTTCAGCGAACAGCGTGCCCACGGCTTGGATGTATGGCAGGACCCGCTGGTACCCCTGCGTATGCCAAAAGTCTTTAACCTGAGGCGCGATCCATTCGAGCGAGCGGATATAGAATCCTGTTGCTACGACGAATTCCGAGCCAATACCCTGCCGTATCTTTACAAGGCGCAGGCCACTGTAGGGCCTTTCCTGCAAACCTTTAAAGCATTTCCGCCGCGTCAGCGTCCGGCCAGCTTTAGTATTGATCAAATTGTTGAGCAGTTTATGCGTTACCAGCGCTAAGTAGTCTCGCCACAGTTGTGTTAGATTGTTGGTCAAGTGGAGTTAATGGAGTGAGAAATATGGGGCGAGCACTTGAGGCCATAACCCTGTTAAAGCAACAAATGGAGCGAGCCGTCGTTGGGCAGGCCCATGTGGTTGAGCGTTTGTTAATTGCGTTGTTATGTAATGGCAATGTGTTGCTGGAAGGTTTGCCGGGTACGGCGAAAACTCGCTCCATTAAATCCCTGGCCAAAGCTCTCGATGCTGGCCTTGGACGGATTCAGTTTACGCCGGATTTGTTGCCCTCTGATGTTACCGGCACCGAGGTCTATCACAGTGATGGAGACAGCGGTGGCGAGAAGCTAACATTTCAGCCGGGTCCAATTTTTAACAATCTGGTGCTGGCCGATGAAATCAATCGTGCACCGGCAAAAGTGCAGTCTGCGTTACTGGAAGCCATGGAAGAGCGCCAGATTACGGTAGCGGGTAAAACCTATGCCTTGCCCGAGCTGTTTATGGTGCTCGCGACCCAAAACCCCATCGAACAGGAAGGTACTTACCCTTTACCGGAAGCGCAGATGGATCGCTTCCTGATGAAGGTGACAATCGATTACCCCGGTGATGATGCTGAGCTGGACATTATTCGTCTGGTACGAGGCGAAGAGGTTCAGGAAAAGGCCTCTGAGGTAGAAATTCCCCAGCAGGCGATTTTTGAAGCCCGTGAGCAAATTCATAATCTGCAAATTGCCGAACCCATGGAGCGTTATATTGTGGCTCTGGTGATGGCCACCCGTGATCCCGCCCGTTATAGCGAGCAATTGGCCAGCTGGATTTCGGTAGGTTCCAGCCCGCGGGCCAGTATTGCGCTGGATAAATGCGCGCGAGCCCACGCCTGGATGCAGGGCCGTGATTATGTTTCCCCGGAAGATGTACAGGCTGTTGCGCCCGATGTATTGGGGCATCGTTTAATAGTTAGTTATACCGCCCAGGCTGAAGGTGTATCTGCACCTGATATCGTGCGAGAAATCCTGCAAAATGTCGCTGTAGCTTAATGGCGTGGCATATAGGAGCAGCTGAATGAGCAAGCGATTAGGATTGGTATTGGGCAGTGGTGGTGCGCGAGGTATTGCCCATATTGGTGTGTTGGACTGGCTCGATGAGCACGGCTTTCAAGTGGACAGTATCTCCGGCTGTTCTATGGGCGCCCTGGTGGGTGGTATTTATGCCGCCGGACAGCTATCGACGTTTAAGCAGTGGCTATTGGCGCTGGAAAAAAGTGACGTTATCAAACTGTTGGATTTCTCCTTCCAATCCGATGGTGTATTAAAGGGCGATAAGGTCATTAACCTGCTGCGCGAGTTGGTGGGTGAATATCGCATCGAAGATTTACCCATTCACTACACCTCGGTGGCCACCGATATCGATACCGAGCGAGAAGTGTGGTTTCGCGAAGGGCCTTTATTTGATTCCATTCGCGCCTCTATTGCCATTCCCGGTGTGTTTACCCCGGTAGAGCACCAGGGTCGCCGTTTGGTTGATGGTGGTTTATTAAATCCATTGCCTATTGCCCCCACCTTTGCCGCCGATGTGGATCTGACATTAGCGGTGAATCTCTGTGCGCCAAATGATCCGCGCTTCGAAAGTCAGGAACTTACTGACAATCACCCGCAGGAAACCGACAGCTATCGCCAGAAGGTGGTTAACTATATCGGCAAACTATATGACGACTTTGAAAAGGCGGTGTCTGACGGCTTACAGTTTTACGATATCTTTAACCAATCTATTGATACCATGCAGGGTGCCCTCTCGCGTATGAAGCTTGCCGCTTACCCGCCCGATATAACCTTGGATGTACCCCGCAATATTTGCAGCGGTTATGAATTTTACCAAGCTGAGTCGTTAATTGATTTTGGTTACCAATTAGCACAGCAGCAGCTCGGTCATTTGGTTGAAACAAGTGAAAACGCCAACTGAGGCCAAACAGGCTACCGAATCCAGTTATACCCCGGATAATCAGGTGGTGGTTAGCCTGCGCCACCTGATTGATATGCAGTACAAAGCCTGCAGTTTCCGTTTTGCCTCTCCCCATATGATTAATAGCCTGATGATGGGGCGTCACAGATCCCGCATGCGTGGTCGCGGCTTAAACTTCGAAGAGCTGCGTCACTACCGCGTTGGTGATGATATTCGCAATATGGATTGGAAGGTTACCAATCGCACTCGCAAACCCCATGTTCGTGTATATGCCGAAGAGCGTGAGCGACAGGTGATGGTGGTGATCGATCAGCGTGCTTCCATGTTGTTTGGTTCAAAACGGGTGATGAAATCCGTTGCTGCAGCTGAACTTGGCGCCTTAGCGGCGTGGCGCACACTTGATGCCGGTGATCGTATCGGGGCGGTAATCTTTTCTGATAATCATATTGCCGAAATACGACCGCACCGCAGCCGCACACAAATTATGCGCACCTTAAGTGTGTTACAGGAATATAACCAGTCGCTGTTGACCGGGGTTACACCATCGATGGCTGGTCAACCGCAGGCCAATAATGGCGAGCAGCTCAATCATATTCTCAATAAGCTCAATGCCCTGGCTGGGCACGATATGCAGATATGCCTGTTCACCGATTTGTACGGTGCCGATACAACCACAGAAAAGTTAATGGCCACCTTAAGTCAGCACAATGATGTCCTGTTGGGATTTGTGTATGACCCCTTGGAAGGTGAGTTACCACAAGGTGGCACCATGGCTGTGAGCGACGGCGGTTTGCAGTTGGAAGTTAATACAAGGGACAAATCCCTGCGCGAGCGTTATAAGGCCTTTTTTGATCAACGCCTGGATCACGCCAGAAAGTTTCTGCGTGGTTACGGTATTCCGGTATTGCCTTTCTCCACTCACGAACCCGTAGACGTACAGTTGGCGCAAATGATTGAGGGAGTTTAATCGGCGTGGCGAGCGAACGTCCTGATTTTTTGATCCAGAATTTCGGCAACGATTGGTTGTCGAATATGCACGAGATCAACTTGCCTGGAGCGATCAGTTGGTTACCACAGGGGGCTTTCTGGCAGGCGTTACTGCTATTCGTTTGTGTGGGCATAGTTGCCATTATATGGCGCAGCTACCTTCGCTACTGTAGCAACCATTACCGCCGTCAGGCTGTGGCGCGGTTGCAGAAAATAGATCTACAGTGGCGGCAACAGGGTCAGCGAGAAAAAGCCTGTCGTGATTTGGCACTGTTGGTACGTCGCGTGGCATTGACCGCTTGGCCCAGAAAAAATAGTGCAGCATTGGTTGGGCAACCCTGGTTGGATTTTTTACAGCAAACAGCCGCTATCGATACTCCACCATCCCTGTTGCCTGCTTTGTCGCATATACCTGCCGCACAGTTAGAAGAAATATCCGAATCGCAGTGGTCGGAAATAGTTCAGTGGGTATCCCGTTGGTTGGCCGTCCATCAAGCGGATGTGGGTGAGGCATCAGTCGCATGATTATCTTTGATGCGCTGTGGGCCTTTGCGATTTTGCCTCTGCCGATTTTGGTGTATTTATTTTCCCGTGCCTACACCACCCAGCGTGCAGCAGTGCGAGCCCCTATCCTAAAAACACTGGTGGCGATTACCGGCGATAAACCTGGCGAAGGTTCGCTGGTGGTAAAACGCAATATCTGGCAACACCTGTGCATTTTTATTACCTGGGTACTGATTGTTGTGGCACTTGCGCGGCCGCAGTGGTTAGGCGAGCCGATTGAAAAAACACAAGCCGCACGGGATATTCTGGTGGCGGTGGATCTCTCTGGCTCCATGGAGGCGGAAGATTTTGCCGCGAACCAGCAATCAGGTGTTAATCGCCTCGATGGTGTGAAACAAGTCCTGGCGGGTTTTGTCGAGCAGCGCGAGCATGATCGCCTGGCGCTTATTGTGTTTGGTTCCGCACCTTACTTGCAGGTACCGTTTACCCTGGATCGTCAATTGTTTACCCAGTTGTTGGAGGAAACCCGTATACGCATGGCAGGTCCGCGCACCATGCTGGGTGATGCTATTGGTCTGGCTGTGAATCATTTTGAAAAGCACAACAGCAATAAACGTGTCTTGATACTGCTAACAGATGGCAATGATTCTGGCAGCCGAGTGCCGCCTTTGGATGCCGCCAAGGTGGCAGCGGATCATCAGGTGACCATCCACACCATTGCTATTGGTGATCCGCAAGCAGTAGGCGAACAGGCACTGGATTTACCTTCACTGGAAGGGATCAGTAAGACAACAGGCGGTGTTTTTTTTCATGCCCATACCGATACCGAGTTGGCCGATATTTATGCGCAGCTTGATCAGCTGGAACCCAGTGAGCAGAAGGTGACCAGTTACCGGCCCAAAACCGAACTCTATCACTGGCCCTTGGGCTTAGCTTTGATATTGCAATTGTTAATGCATCATACCTTTGCTGCTATCCGCTGGCGCCGTCAACGGGCTGCTAACACTGTATCCGAGCAGGTGAGTCATGGCTGATTGGTGGTGGACGTTTGTAGAGGCCGTGCAGCAATTTCAATTATTGCGACCCTGGTGGTTGTTGCTGCTGCCGGTGGCGATGTTGTTGCCGATTATTCTGGCTTACCTGCAGCGTCACTCCGAGTGGGAAGGCTTTATTGAGCCGGCCTTGTTAAAACCCATTTTACAACCGCAAAAACAACAGGGGGTTATCACGCCGACACGTTTGGCCTCGCTGTTGTTAATCCTCTGGCTATTAGCGTTAGCGGGTCCCAGCTGGCGAGAAAAACCGTCGCCATTTACCGACGACAAGGCGCCGCTGGTTATCGCCCTGGCCTTGACTGAATCCATGTTGGCCGATGATTTATTACCGTCCCGGCTTGCAAGGGCCAAGATCAAAGTCGCACAGCTGCTGGACGCTCGGCGAGGATCACCTACGGCACTTATTGCTTACAGTGGTTCTGCCCATGTGGTGTTACCGCTAACCGAAGATGTGGATATTCTTAAATTGTATCTTGATGGGCTGGCACCGGATGTGATGCCCGAGCCGGGCTTGAATATTCAGGCGGCTTTACAGGCTGCGGGTGATTTACTGAATCGTGATGGCAAACGTGGCTCCATTGTTTTGGTGGGCGATCAGCTAGATAGTACTTCTGTTAATCCTTTAGACGAACAGCAGTCCATTAGTTTGCTGTTGGTTGGCCCCAGTGCAGCAACGGCAGAAGAAGCTCTGCAGAGCCGCAGCGCCAGTCATGTGGATGTGGCGGAGGTCAAAGATTTTGCCGAGCGGGAAAATATTCACTGGGTTGCAATGACGGCCGATGAATCGGACGTGTCCCAGTTGCAGCGCCGCATTATCAGGCAATTTGAATCCCAGCAACGTGATGATGAAAAAGCACAACGTGAGGATGCGGGTTATTATCTGTTGTTTCCTCTAACACTGATTATGCTGTTGTGGTTTAGGCGCGGGATGGTGTTGCAATGGCAGTAAAGCGCGCGACTCTGTGGCTGCTGTTTTTTATGGTTAGTGTATGTGCGCTGGCCTTTATCGACCGCAGTCTTTCCACGTCAAAAACCTGGTACTGGCAGGATCTGTTTTTAAGTCGTGACCAACAGGGGCTGGTTTTTTTCGAACGCGGCGATTATCAATTGGCAGCGCAACGCTTCGACGATAAGGAGTGGCAAGCCACTGCCTATTATGCCAGTGAAGCTTTTGCGGCGGCGGCGACAATCTGGGCAGATATTCCAGGCCCTCAAGCCCATTTCAAACGGGCCAATGCCTTAGCGCATATGGAAGACTATAGTGGCGCTGCTGATGGCTATCGCTTGGCCTTACGCTCAAAACCCGATTGGCAAGCGGCCAAGGAAAACCTGCAGCTGATGTTGGTGCTGTCTGCCAAACCCAAGCCGATTGAAGATTATGGTGGTCAGAAGGCCACAGAGCTAGGCGCCGATGAGATCGTATTTTCCAATGATAAAAACCGCATGGATCAAGCGCAGGATGAAATGACGCTGGATGAAGGCAGTTTGTCGTCGGAAGAAATTAACGCACTGTGGATGCGACGTTTGCAGTCAAGTCCGGCGGATTTTCTGCGCTTAAAGTTTCGCTACCAATCTGAAGTGGGTATAGACGCAGCGGAGGTGGCACAGTGATAAAACGTATTTGGCTGGGATTTTGTTTGCTGTGTTATTTCGGGCCTTTGATGGCGGCACCGACGGTGTTTATGGAAGCTCACCTGTTAAATGAAAACGGCGAGAATACCGATAGCCTGACGGTCAAGGTTGGCCAGCGGGTAACCCTGGCAGTGGATATTCTAACCACCACCTGGTTCACCCGTGCGCCAGAGATTCAGCCGATGACATTGCGCGGCGCAATTAATCTGCAATCGCAACAGTTTGGTACCAACTACAGCACCAATCGCCAAGGTACCAGTTACGCAGTGCAGCGTCGGGAGATCACCATATTCCCCCAAAGAGCGGGCCAATTTATTACTCCCAGCCAAGTGGCCAAGGTATGGGTCGCCGGTGAAAGCGGCGAGCGTTTAGCCGAGCAGAATGTGCGCAGTGAGCCACTGGTGTTTCAGGTGGAAGCGATCAGCGCAGAAGAAACGCAGCATGAGGATGTAACAAGCAACCTTCTGGTAGCAGAAGACCTGCTTATTTCAGAAAGTTTTGAACCGAGCCTGGCAACCCTGACTGAAGATCGAAGCCTGTATACCGGTGATGCGATTATTCGCCGCGTTAGCCTGAAAGCCAAAGGCACTTTGGGTATGTTGATTAAACCTTTAGCCTGGCAGGACATTCCGGGGGTAGGGCAGCAGGCGAGCCGAGCAGAAGTAAGCGACCGTACCAACCGCGGCGAATTTACTGGTATCCGTGTTGAAACGCGCAGTTATGTTTTTGAGCAGGACGGTGAATTTATTCTGCCAGCCATCACGGTCTACTGGTGGGATCAAACCCAGCAGGCGTTGAGTGAAGTGAGTTTGCCACAACACACGATTACGGTGGCTCAAGGTGGAATGCTCAGTGCGGGTGATGCAGTGGCCATTAGCGATGAGAATGGCCTGCGTAATTTTTTACAGCCCTGGATGATAATTGCTGTGGTGGCCCTGGTTGCACTGTTATTACTTAGCTGGGTTGGTTTGAACCTTGTGCGACTACTGCAGCGCCGTTATGCCATCTATCGGCAGGGTGAACGCTATAAGCGCCGGGTGTTATTAAAAGCCTGCGCCCACGGTGACCGTGACCACATTATGCGCAGTTTTTATGGTTGGTTTGATCACTTGGCGATCAAGGAGCAGCAATCCCCGCTGATGCAGGAGTTGCAACAGGCCATTACGGATTATTACCAGATTTACTATCAGCTGGAGCCCCACCAGCATAAAGACAGGTTGACCCGTCTGGTACAAAGCATTCATGCTATACCTCATAGAGAGGCGCAACAACATAAGCGCCCTTGGTTTTCACGTCGATTGCCACAACGCCGAATGCTGGCAGACTTGAATCCCTAGCCTGAAATCGTAAGGAAAATACATGCAGATGTTGGTTTGTCTGGTGCTGGCCTGTTTGGCCAGTTTCGTGAGTGGATCGGTCGTTGCCAAAACGGTAGACGTTGAAGGCTATATCGGTACCCAACAGTGTAAGACCTGCCATGTGCAAGCCTATAACGACTGGCAGGGATCTCACCACGACTGGGCCATGAAAGAGGCCAATGCGCAGACGGTACTGGGCGATTTTAGCGATGTGACCTTCGATCACTACGGAGAAAAAACGCGCCTGTTTAAACAGGGCGAAAACTATTTCGTAGAAACCGATAATGCCGAGGGCAAACGCCAGCGTTTTAAAATCGCTTACACTTTCGGCTTCTATCCGTTACAGCAGTATTTAATTCCCTTCGAAGATGGTCGCTACCAGGCGCTTAACGTCACCTGGGATTCTCGCCCGAAAGAGGAAGGCGGACAGCGCTGGTTTCACTTATATCCCAATGAGCCGGTACCCTTCGATGATCAATTGCATTGGACCGGCCCCTACCATAACTGGAATTCGCGCTGCGCCGATTGTCACTCCACCCAGCTGCAGCGCAACTACAAAGCTGCCGACAACACCTACGACACCAGCTGGTTTGAAATTAATGTCGGTTGTGAGGCCTGCCATGGCCCAGGGCAAGCTCATCTCGATTGGTTGCAGTCGGATCGCAAGGCGCCACATCACGGCTTTGCGCAAAATATCAGTGCCGTTGGTGAATGGTTACGCGAACCAAATGCCGCAACGGCTACACAACAAAACCTAAGCAAAGACCAGCAAACCTTTCAGATTGATACCTGTGGCAGCTGCCATGCTCGCCGTTCCCTGATTGACGATATGAATCTGCCGGGTGATTTTCACAACAAGCATAATTTACAGTGGATTAACTCACCGCTTTACCATGCCGACGGCCAGATCCTCGATGAAGTGTATGTGCTGGGCTCCTTTATGCAGAGCAAGATGTTCCATAGTGGTGTGGTGTGTTCAAATTGCCATAACCCCCACAGTCTGGAATTAAAAGCGCCGGGTAATGGTGTCTGCCTGCAGTGTCATAACCCGGAAGTATTCGATACAAAAAATCATCACCATCATCCGGCCGATTCTGCTGGCGCCCAGTGCGCAAACTGCCATATGCCGGAAACCACCTATATGGTAGTGGACCCGCGTCGCGATCACAGCTTGCGTATTCCGCGTCCGGATCTGTCGGAAAAGACCGGCGCTCCCAATGCCTGTAACCAGTGTCATACCGACAGGGATAATCAGTGGGCGGCTGGCGCTATGACAAGCTGGCTAAAACAGCAAAATAAAACCCTGCCCAAACACCGCGGCGAATGGGTGGCGGAATATCAGCAGGGCAGTCAAGCGGCTGCGCAACAGTTATTGCTGTTGGCGATGAATCCACAACAACCTGCATTGGTTCGGGCGTCGACACTGGTAAGCCTACAGCCAACCCAGGAAGTGATTTTGGCCGCGCAAACCAATCTCTATGCGGGAGACCCTCTGGTTCGTCGCGCCGCCGTGCAGGTATTGGGGCAGTTACCCGATGCCCAGCGTCTGGTCGATTTACTGCCCTTGGCCACTGATGGCAGTAAATCGGTAAGAATGGAAGTTGCCTCACAACTACAGGGTGTGGATAACGCTAGTTTATCGGCGCAACAGAAACAGGCCCTAGTGCGTTTGCAGAAAGAGTATTTGGCATTGCTGCAAACCCATGCCGACACACCATCGGGGCAACTGAATATTGGTGTGGCGCATATGTCCAAGGGTGAGTTGCAAAAAGCCGAAGCCGCTTATCGCCAGGCATTAATACTGGATCCCAACAACATACTTGCGCGTTTAAATCTGGCGGATCTTTATCGCAGCCAACAACGCGATGCAGAAGGTGAAGTGCTGTTACGGGACGCGATCGAACTGGTGCCGGAGTCAGCAGCTGCCCATCACTCACTGGGCTTGTTGTTGATACGCACCAAACGGATGTCGGAAGCGGTAGAGTCTCTGCAAAAAGCGGCGAGCCTGGATGCCAGCAATATGCGCTATGGCTATATTTATGTGTTGGGGCTTAAAGAGCTGGGGCAGCTGCAAAAGGCGCAGGCTGAGTTATCGCAGTTGATTAAGCGATTCCCTAATCAGGCGGACCTACTGGGTATTCAGTTGCAGTTGGCCCATCAACAAAAACAGTGGGCTGTGGCACTGCGTGCGGCAGAACAGTTACTGCAGCTGCGACCTCAGGACCGTCAGCTGCAGCAGATGATTGGCTACTATCGCAGCCGTTTATAACGGTACCTTAAAGAACCTGCTGGGCGGCTTTGGCTTCACGGAAGATGGGTAGCCACCAGTAAAAACCAAATAGCATGACTTTTATGAAGGCGCCTGGACCACTCTGGTTCAGGCGTTTGAGTTTGTCTTTCAGCATCAGCCATTCTATAAAGTGGGCTACCAGCAGAATGGGGCCAGCATAAAGCAGGATGGTGTACCAAACACCTGGCAGCGGACTGAACAGGTTGTAAACAATGGCCAACCATGCGGCGACAATAGCGGGTTGGTGAAGTTTTAAAAAAGTATTCATGGTCTCTCCCCCTGAAATCTCATTTAGTGACTTAATAGAACTTAATCTTTCTTTTCTTTTTATGAGTAGAACGGTTTTTAGTCTACGATTGTCTAAAGAAATGTTACCACAATGCCGATGTTGGGCTCTTGGGCAAAAAAGCCATTCATAGGTTAAAAGCCGACATACGGCGCTTAATGTCAAACTGAAATGGAAAAACTCGCAAGCAACGACAAGGGGATTGAATTATGAAACGACATTTTTCTGTATTGGGGTTGGTACTGGGCCTGGTTGTACTTGCAGGTTGCGCAACCTCCAACGTAAATACCGATTACAACCCGGAATACGACTTTAGGTTACTGCGTACCTTCTCCATGTTGCCTTCAGAGCAAACGCTGGAAACCCAGGCCATTGTCTCTGAACTTAATTTGGAGCGTATTCACGTGGCGATTGAGCAGGAGCTAAGCCAGCGTTACCAGCCTGTAGAGAACGCGGCCGATGCGCACTTCCTGGTCAGGTATCACGTAATTGTCAAAGACAAGGTGGATGTGCGCACCTATGATAGCTTCTACGGTGGGCGACGTTACTACGGTGCATCTGTGCAATCGGTAGATGTAAATACCTACACCCAGGGAACCCTAGTGGTGGATATTCTGGATGCCAAAACCAAAGATCATATCTGGCGTGGTTCTACCCATTCGCGGGTGACACCTAACCTGAAACCTGAAGAGAAAATGATACGCCTGCGGGAAGCTGTGGCCGAAGTGCTTAAAGAATTCCCGCCTTACCTGGTAACCCAGTGAATAACCTTAAACGCACACAACGGTGGATGATTTGCAGCCTGGTGCTATGGTTGGGAGCCTGCGCCAGTATGCAAGATCACCTGACTGCAGCAGATGATTCGGGCTACCTCAGCCACTATGCACGGCTGCAGGAGGTAGAAACGGAAGAAGGCAGATTGCAGCGCTGGCTAGATAATCGTGTAACCAGCGGAAGCTATAGAAAAGTGATGTTGGACCCCATCGAATTTTTGCATTCTGACGATGTTCAACCCGACTCAGTTCAACTGAGTGGGCTGCAACAGCAAGAGGTGGATGGGTTTAAGGCTTCACTTGATCAGCAGATGCTGAAATCTATTTCAAGATTAATCGAGGTTGTACCGCAACCGGGGGGCGATGTGCTGCGCTTTAAACCGGCTATTACCGGGGTTAGTGTGATGTCAGAGCCCGTTAATAGCTACCAGGCGATTCCGGTTGATGCTGTCATTGGAGGTGCTACTGATGGGGATAACGCGGCCCTTGGCCGAGTGCTAGTGATTTCTCTGGAAGGTAAATTACAGGACAGTCAATCCGGGCAGCTATTAGGTGAGATGCTACTGAAAGATATCGTTTACCGGGGCGAGACTGATCAAGACACTGCGAATAAGCTTAAAGTGTTGATGCAAACCTGGACCCAGGAGGCGGGTGAGACCTTGCTGGAAATACTCTGAAGAAAACTGAGCACCTGCACCCACACCTAAATTTGCAGACCGCTAGCCGGTCTTTTCTTTTGCCTGCCAATAACTACACTAGTGGGCTTTTGCCGGTATCTGTAATAGGGAAACACCATGTCCATCGATTTAACTCCGCCCTTCACTCGTGAAGATGTCGACATTATTGAGCGTGAAAGGGCTTATGATGGCTTCTTTGCCATGGATAGGGTCACCCTGCGCCATCGCCTGTTTGAGGGCGGCTGGGGGCCAACCGTTAGCCGAGAGCTGTTTGTACGCGGCGAGGCGGTAGCGGCAGTGGTGTTTGATCCCGAGCGCAACCTGGTGGGCATGGTCGAGCAGTTCCGTATTGGCGCTATGGATGAGGAGCAAGGCCCCTGGTGCCTGGAAGTGGTCGCCGGCATGGTCGAAGAGGGCGAACAGCCCGAAGAGGTGGTTAAGCGCGAACTGGTCGAGGAAACCGGTATTGAAGCTGAGTCGATGGAGTATATCTGTAACTATATGACCAGCCCCGGTGGCACCAGTGAGAAGCTGCATTTGTACTGCGTACTGGCAGACCTCAGCGAGGCCGGGGGTATTCACGGCCTGGAAGAGGAAGGCGAGGATATCCGGGTAAGGGTGTTTGAGGCGCCAGCGCTGTTTGATGCTATGCTCAAAGGCAGGTTTAACAACGCGGCAACCCTGATTTGCCTGCAATGGCTACAGATAAACCAGGATCGCCTGCGTGGCAAAATAGGGTAGTATTAGCCTGATGACTGAAATCGGGCCCTTATCGAGGGGGCTAGCGAGACGGGCTTAACAGTTTCGCCCCGTGACTTACCGGATAATAGGTATTTGGAACATGGCTACATCAGTAAAACCACGCTACAAGGTCGATTTGGCTCGGAATATGTCCGAGTATGAGGCCAACTACGCGCGTTTGATGAAGCTATTGCCCCAACTGCATGAAGAAGATGCCTGGAAATTCGACGTAGATGTTGGCACCAGCCATTGGTTAGTAAGCATCGACGTGCAGGAACGAGCCAAATACACCACGACCATTACCGTCAGCCAGGCCGATAACCTGGGGAGTTGGAGCCAACCGCTACAATTACAGGTGAGGCTTTATCACGACGCGCGGATGGCCGAAGTGCTGAGTTGGCAACAACACCGCCGCATGCAAGTACGATACGAATACCCCAATCGGCAGATGTACCATGCCGATGAAAAAGCCCAGTTCAACGGCTTTTTGGGGGAGTGGCTAAGCCATTGCCTGGCCAACGGTCAGGCGCGGATTAACCTGGACAGATTTTCATCTAACGCCATATCAGGATGATGACGGCAGAGAAGTGAAAAAGGGATTTTGTTTTGGTAGCAGTGAATAACGACGTGAAAGCAACAGCTCGCCCTATCAGGCTTGTACAGATTACCGATTGCCACCTGGGCCAGTACACCGGTGAGGAGCTGCTCGGCCTGGATACTGACGAAAGTATGCAGGATGTGGTTGATCTGGTGAAACAAGAGCAATCCCGCGTCGACTACATACTGGCTACCGGCGATATTGCCAGTGGCGGCCAGCCTGGCGCCTATCAGCGCTTCCTGAAAACCTATATGTCCCAATTGCCCCATCCCATGGCCTGGCTGCCGGGTAACCACGATTTACCGTCAGAAATGGAAAAAGCCGCAGGCCGTAAACTCGACAAGCTGGTGGAGTTGGACAATTGGCTGATCATACTGCTCGAAAGCCAGGTGGATGGCAGTGAATACGGCGATCTCAGTGAGGCCGAGTTGGCGTTTCTGCAGCAGGCGCTGGAGCAGAACCCCGATCACCATATCCTTGTCTGTTTGCACCACCAGCCGGTAAAGGTGGGTTGTGCCTGGATCGATCAATATCAGGTACGGAGCGCCGATCAGTTCTTCGCTATCATCGACAAACACCCTCAGGTGCAAGCCATTGTCTGGGGCCATGTGCACCAGGATTTCAGCCGCGAGCGCAACGGCGTTCAGTTGATGGCTTCCCCCTCGACGTGTGTGCAATTCAAACCCATGAGCGATGAATTTGCCGTCGATACCGTTATGCCCGGCTACCGCTGGTTTGATTTGCATGCCGATGGCCGCATAGAAACCGGGGTTTCCCGTGTGGCAGAAAAAGCCTACGGTATCGACTTTGCCTCCTCAGGTTACTAAACTGCCGCCAACATTCGTTTAACGGAGCAGGTGCATGGCGGCACTGATTTATATCCACGGATTCCTGAGTTCCCCCCTTTCCCACAAGGCCGTGCAGGTACAGCAGTGGCTGGCCGAGCAGCGCCCGGACATTAGCTTTCACTGCCCCTATCTGCCGCCTTACCCAGGCGAAGTACAGTTAACTCTGGAACAAATGGTCGAAGAGCTGCAACAGCAGGGACCGGTCTACCTGATGGGCAGCTCCATGGGCGGTTACTGGTCCACTTACCTGGCCGAGAAGTACGACCTGCGCGCCATCCTGATTAACCCCGCAGTGACCCCGTCTATGTTGATGCCGGAATATATTGGTGTGGAGCTGAAGAACTACCATACCGAAGATACCTATATGCTCGAACCCCACCATGTGGATGAGATTCGCGCAGTGGATACCCCCAACCCTCAGCGCCTGCAAAACTACTGGCTGATGGTGCAGACAGAGGATGAAACCCTCGATTACCGTCTGGCTGTGGATAAGTATGAAGGTTGTAAACAGCTGGTCGAAGAGGGTGGTGACCACGGTTTCCAGGGCTTTGAGCGTTTTATAGCCGGCGCTATCGATTTTCTTGAGGGGAAAGACTCTCAGTAGATGCCAGCGTGCCACGAATATGGTAAAACGGCGTTCTTAACGATAAAGCACTGACAATAAGTATTAAATTAGCGAGCAGCATGGCGAACTATAGCGCAGAAGATATTGAAGTCCTCACGGGCCTAGACCCCGTGAAAAAGCGTCCGGGTATGTACACCGAAACTACCCGCCCCAACCACCTGGCCCAGGAAGTAATCGATAACTCTGTCGATGAGGCGCTGGCCGGGCACTGTAAAAACATTGAAGTCATCCTGCACAAAGATCACTCCATCACCGTTAGCGATGACGGCCGGGGTATGCCGGTGGACATCCACCCTGAGCAGGGAAAACCCGGGGTAGAGGTAATTCTGTCCACCCTGCACGCCGGTGGTAAGTTCAGCAACGACAACTACCAGTTCTCCGGCGGTTTGCACGGGGTGGGGGTGTCGGTAGTAAACGCCCTGTCGAAAGTGCTGGAAGTCACCATTAAGCGTGAAGGCAGTGTGCATCGCATTGGCTTCCGTAACGGCGACAAAGCCTCTGATCTGGAAGTGGTAGATAGCTGCGGTAAGCGCAATACCGGTACCAGCATTCGCTTCCTGCCAGACCCACAGTATTTTGATTCCCACAAGTTCTCCATCTCGCGCATGCGTCACGTACTGCGCGCCAAAGCCGTACTCTGCCCCGGCCTGACCGTTATCTTTAAAGATGAGCAAAGCGGTGAGACTGACAAGTGGTACTACGAAGATGGCCTGAAAGATTATCTGGTCGCCGCAACCGACGGTTGGGAAAGCCTGCCCGCAGATCCGTTTGTCGGCAGCTTTACCGGCGAAACCGAAGCCGCTGATTGGGCGGTACAGTGGTTACCCGAAGGTGGTGAATTAACTCAGGAGAGTTACGTTAACCTGATCCCGACTGCTCAGGGCGGTACTCACGTAAACGGTTTGCGAACCGGTTTGCTGGAAGCCATGCGTGAGTTCTGTGAATTCCGCAACCTGCTGCCGCGCGGTGTAAAACTCACCCCGGACGATATCTGGAATAACTGCTGCTTTGTTCTGTCATCCAAACTGGCCGACCCACAATTTTCCGGCCAGACCAAAGAGCGCTTGTCATCCCGTGAGGCGGCCGCCTTTGTTTCCGGCGTAGCGAAAGATGCCTTCGGCTTGTGGTTAAACCAGCACACCGAAGAGGGCGACAAACTCGCTGAGTTCTGTATCAGTAACGCGCAAAAACGTGTTCGCTCCAGCAAAAAAGTCGCCCGTAAAAAAGTCACCCAGGGCCCAGCACTGCCCGGCAAACTGGCTGACTGCTCCAGTGGTGATTCCGAGCGCAGTGAACTATTCCTGGTAGAGGGTGACTCGGCCGGTGGCTCCGCCAAGCAGGCCCGCGACCGTGAGTTCCAGGCCATCATGCCACTGCGTGGTAAGATTCTGAACACTTGGGAAGTGGATTCCGCCGAAGTCCTGGCCAGCCAGGAAGTACACGACATTTCTGTCGCCCTGGGTTTAGACCCCGGCAGTGACGAACTGGACAAACTGCGCTACAACAAAATCTGTATCCTCGCCGATGCCGACTCCGACGGCCTACACATTGCCACCCTGTTGTGCGCCCTGTTCGTGCGTCACTTCAAACCCATGGTCGCCGCCGGCCATGTTTACGTTGCCATGCCACCGCTATACCGCATCGATGTGGGCAAAGAAGTGTTCTACGCCCTCGACGAAGGCGAAAAGCAAGGTGTAATCGACCGCATTAAAGCGGAAAAGAAAAAAGGCACCGTCAACGTCCAGCGCTTTAAAGGCTTGGGTGAAATGAACCCATTGCAACTGCGCGAAACCACCATGGACCCGGACACTCGCCGTTTGGTGCAATTAACCATCGAGCCCGGTGACGATACCAATGCCATGCTGGATATGTTGCTTGCCAAAAAACGCGCCAGTGATCGTAAAAGTTGGTTGGAAGATAAGGGTAATTTGGCGGAAGTGTAAGCCAAATAGCCCCATAAACTTAAAAGGCCAACTTGTGATGAGTTGGCCTTTTTTGTGGCTGATATTTTTGGGGGTTAATCTTTATGTGGCACGTGAATGACGTGCTACAGCGTAGGTATATGTCGCTATGACGTAATTAATTACGTCAGTAAGTGAATGCTAGCCGCTAACTGATTGAAAAGGGATGAAATTTCATTTAGCGTTTAGGGATAAGTTTGGAGTAATACGTCTCAGTGACGTAATTAAACACGTCAGTGCAACGTTGAATAAGCTGTTATAACTTCAAAGAACTATGAGTATGGACACTGAAGTAAAAGTACCTGAAAGACCGAGCTCACTTCCAGAGATGGATAGTGAGTTCGTTATTATTCCTCCGGTTTCCCATCCGGGAAAGTACTTGTATAAAGGCGAGTTAATATTCTGTGTCGATATTGGTGATGTGATATTAGAAGTTGAGGCGCCTGAAGCAGGTATGCTTTTAAGTATGGAAGTTAAGCCTGGTCAAAAGGTAGAGCCTAATCAGGTTGTAGCGCACTTTGATAAAAGCCATCCTGAACCAATTAAAAGTAAAATATTCCATGGCTTTAGCTTGGGCCACTTCTTAAGTGGCGCGCTTGGTGCGGTAGTGGTATTGGGAATTTACGCAATCTGGAGCAACGAGTTATAACAAGTTACTGTAATTCGTTCCGGCCCAAAATACGGGCCTCCACCGGACGCACAAAAAGCGTGCGCCGTTAAGTAAGGCGTTAGGTATCAAAATCGCCATGGATTGAGCATCAAAATATATTTTTATTATTGAATTGATGGCTCTTTAAAACTAATAAGAGGTTATATCTTATGGAAAGCTATGATATTGGGATAATTACTGTCCTAGGAGTTGAGCTAAAAGCCCTAAAATTAGCTCTTGAAATAACCGATGAAGATGAGTTCGAGAATAAAGGGTCTTTATTCTGGCGAAAAAATATTATAGCTAAGGATAAATTGGTTTCAGTTATCATTCATTGTGTTGCGGATCAAGGAAACGATGCTACTGCTAGTGCTACAAGTAGGCTAATAGAAAGATTTGACCCCGCTATGGTTCTGCTTATGGGTATCTCCGCAGGAATGAAAGGTAAGTGCAGAATCGGAGAGGTATTCGTTCCTCGTTATACAGCTCATACAGGTATTGAAGTGCAAATTGATGGTGAGCTTAAGGGGCGGCCAGAAATATTTCGACACCCGCAAGAAATTAATCAAATGCTTATTGGTTTTGATATTGATAACGATATATGGATAAATAATTTTAAAGCTATATTTCCTAATTCTATTGAGCCTAAGCCTGGCCTTGAAGGAGAATATGCCAAACATGTAGCAGAACTACCTACACTTGATGATTCAGCGCTTCATTCAGCAAATATTTTAGTTAAAGATCCGGAACGTTTGAAACAGTCAAGAGACAACTTACACCAACAAATTAAAATTGGAGATATGGAAGCAGGCGGATTTACGAAGGCTGCGAAACAGCTTCGTCCCATAGTGCCTTGGCTTATAGTCCGTGCAGTTTCAGATTTTGGGGATGAATTTAAGGATGATGTATTTCATCTTCAGGCCTCATGCGCTGCTGCATCCTACGTCAAAACCTTCATACATCACGGATATAAACCGGTATTACTTGGTAGAAAACAAGTTCCTGCCGAGAATATAGACAATAAAATATTTAACAATATATCTGAACTGAGTGAGTATGTTGGAATTAGAGACATGAGGGAGGAGTTCGTTTTCTTTGATAGGGAAAAAATCAATTACCATTCGGTTGATTCCAAATTTAATGATCGTTGGATTGAATACCCAAGTCATTTAGATGAACTATTTCGGAAAAGAATTCCAGAGATAAAAGAAGATGCTGAGAGAGGAGGAAGAACATTCGATAATAATCCTTCATATCAGCTTCGTTCTGTCTCAGTAAAGAGGGACTTTAAGGATGCAGAAGGAAATAGAAGGCCAAAGTATATATTAGAGATATTTCCTACCGACTATGAACACTTTGTATACCCTAATTCGAGATTAAGTGAAGAGGTATATGATGACAGAATAGACAAAAAGATTAGTCTAAAAGATTACTGTGGTTTAAAGGAAAGTAATCTACGCTTTGACTCTCTAAGAAATACCAATCTCCACTTTAAGATCGGAACAGGATTAGCTCTTATTACAAGCGATGGATATTTAATAGCATCAGTTCGATCTAATAGGCAGCTGATTGTTCCAGGCGATCAAAAAAGTATTAGATTGCATTTGTCCACAGCAGAGGGAATGCTTAAGGGGGACTGTATAGATGGAAGACCAAATCCATTTTTTACGGCGTTCAGATCCCTAGAAGACGAGCTAGGAATAATAATGGGGAAGGATATTGTGCTAGATGAGATTATTAGCACGGGGTTTTACTTGGATAGAATGAGAGCGCAACCATTTTTTTCATACATATATACGTCAAAAATGTTGTCTAAAGAAGATGTTTTTGATCGTTGGAATCAGTGCCCAAAAGATAGGCATGAAAACAAATATATATTGGCCATTAGATTCACCCCTGAAAATATTTTTAAAATATTTTATAACCAAGGGCATGAGAATGTTGAGTATGAAGTGCCTAGTAACGATAAGGTAGAGTTTGAGGAAAATTACAAAGGTATGCCTTTTGTATTAGCTTCAAATCATGCAGAGATAGGTTACTTATCATCTCTAGTAGAGGTTTTTGGTTTTAAAGAAACATCTTTTTATGCAACAAAGGTGAAAAATACCTAACAAATCAATGCACTCGGACCCACCTCCGTTCCGCAAAATTTGTGTGCTCGCTACGCCCGCTATGGCACAAATTTTGCGGAACGGAGGTGGGCCGGTGATTGAGGCGTTAGGCTGTAAGAAGGAGTTTGAAACTTGGAATGTATTGATTCATCTTTTACCTATTCGATGTTTTGGTCAGCTTTATTGATTTCCGCTGTCGCAAAGCTTAGAAGCGACAACTATATGAAGCCATTTTTAGTGGAGCTTTATAGCCCGCCTCTTCTATTGGCCGCTGTCATTGCCGGCATCTTTACTTATTTATTCTATGAGCCATTACCGGTCCCGGAAGAAGTAGGTCTAGCCGCTCTAGTAGGTCGTCCAGCTCACTTTTTACAGTCATTAACTTGTAACTTTCAAACCACGTTTAATGTACTGGGTATAATACTTCCATTTGTCACAGTATATTCGTTTCTCGACAGGCACCACCCTGAAGTTATTCGTACAGCGAAAGACAAAATTAATGATATTTTTGAATAAGCCTAACAAACCGCAGCAATCGCTCCCGTTGGTCGCTGGGACAGCCAAAAATGAATGGGGTCTGACCCTGTAAGTTAATCTTTCGTCAAGAAGTTGTGGGGATGGATTTAGGAGTATGCTACGTTTACTTATTTTGTTGCGCTTTATTAACTGCCCTCAGTCGGGCTTTAGAGCATGGTTATGATTATCGAAGTACTTGAAAAAATCGAATTTTCATTCTGGCATTTACTGCTAATGTTGTTTGTACTTATTTTTCGTAGTGATTTAGGATCTCTAATTAGGCGAGTAGCGACTATTAAGTTTGGAGATAAAGAGCTGATACTTCACCCGGATAAGACTGTCAGTGATCTCAAGGAAATTAAAGAACAGCTCGAACGTGAACCAGCTGAAACATATAAAGCTATAAATCTAATTACAGAAAAAATTGATAAGAATCTTATTGTGTCATTGTCTTCTATAAGACGTGAAACTAGCCATTTGTGGCCTGCCATTAAGCTTCTTGAGTATAGGGATGAGTCTAAAGCAGAAATACAAGGTTTGACTCTGGAAAAAGTTAAAAGTAACCTCCAGGCAATCGAAGATGCTGGTCTAATGACATACGATATTGATTATATTGGCCCAGAACAATATGAAATTCGTGAGGTTAAGTTAAGAAAACTTGATCGAGGTCTTGAACGCTTAATTATTAAAGTCACAGGTAGATCGCTATAGCTATACACTTAAATGCAGAGAGCCTTATTCTTGAATTGTATGATGAACGAATGGGGCCCGCTGGTTAACGGTAATCAATCCTTTTCCAATAAAGTGCTGTTTAATGAATTTTCAAAGTGATTAATCTATATATAGGTTAATCAATGGCTACACTTATCTATGATGCCTAACTCACATAACGCACTGCTATGACTCAGATTCCCTTAAATACATCTGTTGTATCTGGCGTATTACTTAAAGCCTGTAAAGACGGATTCCGCATGCTGTTGCTGAAAAGAGCCAAAGAGGGATTCTGGTGTCATGTTGCCGGAAAAATAGAGGGCAATGAAAAAGCATGGCAGGCTTTTATTCGTGAAGTAAAAGAGGAAACGTCAATCGTTGTAGACGACCTCTATTCTGCGGATTATCTGGAGCAGTTTTACGAAGCCGATAAAAACCAAATATCTATTATCCCGGTTTTCGTGGCATTAGTGGCCTCCGATATTGAGGTGGTGTTAAACGAAGAGCATACTCAATACCAATGGTGTACGCTTGATGAGGCTAAAAGCCTGGTGCCTTTTCCTAATCAAAGGGCGGTATTTGACCATGTATGGAAAAACTTTGTAGATGCCAAGCCGTCACCGTTTATGAAAATATCGCGTTAATTTTAGGTGGAACTATGAAAGTACGAATGCTTATCCTATTGCTTGCCAGTCATCTGTCCGTTGGTGCTGTGGGCTTTGCCGTTGGTATTTACGCGCTGCCTATCCTGATTGCGCCGCCCCCGCCCAGTGAAACTGAGATTCAGGCTATGTCTGCACAGGCGAGTTTTACGGCGGAATTTAAGAAAGACTTGCAAGACAGTGATGCATTTCACTGGGGCGAAGGGCAAGTCACGATAGGCAGCCAATATATTACCTTTACGGGTGAGTTGGCCCCGGGGCCGGATTACAAACTTTACTTATCACCTGAATTTGTTGAAACCGAAGCGGATTTTAATCGCTTAAAGTCATCCATGACCCGTGTGGGTGATGTGAAAACCTTTAACAACTTTGTCGTGGAGCTCTCAGTCGATGTTAATCCGTCACAATATACTTCGGTGATAGTCTGGTGTGAGACCTTTGGTGAGTTTATTACTGCTGCAAAATACCGCTGATACCTTTGATTTGTTATGACAGGGTAAATTTGGGCGCTTTAGTTGTCTGGGGTGCTGACTTGGCATTTAGCTTAAAGTTTTATACTTTAACCAAATCACCAACAACATAATAAGAAAGCACAATGAACGTACAGTCAGTGATTTTAACCTGCGCCGATCAACAAACGCTCGCCGCGCAATTCTATGAGTGTGATGCACCCAAAGGTGTTGTCGTTATCGGTAGCGCCCTAGGTGTTTCCCAGCATTACTATAAACGCTTTGCCCATTATCTGGTTGACCAGGGTTTTCATGCGCTGACATTTGATTATCGCTTTACCGGTGATAGTGAGGCAAAAGGCTTGGCTAATTCTATTAGCATGTTGGACTGGGGGCGACAGGATATTGAAGCCGCTATAGCCTTTGCTGAGTCAAAGGGCTTGCCGGTGTATTTTGTTGGTCACAGTATTGGTGGCCAGTTGCTGGGTATGGCGCCGTCGGCAACCAAGCTGAGTAAGATAGTTCTGGTGGCATCGTCGGCGCCTTATTGGCGGCGTTGGTCTTTCCCGGGCAATCTGAAAATAGCTTTTACCGCCAAGGTGCTGTTTCCGTTGGTGACAGCCTTTAATAAACAATTTCCCTGCAAGACTTTTGGGCTGGGCAATATTGATATTCCCTCGCCCTTTATCAGGCAGTGGGCCAGTTGGATGTTAAAGAGGGATTATTTATTTGATGCCGGTTTGGGGGTTGCTACGGAGAACTATGCAAACCTTAAACAGGATGTTTTGTCATTGGGCTTTAGTGATGATGATCTGGCACCGGAAGTGAATGTATCCCACCTGTTAACCTTTTTCCCCAATACCAATAGTGAGCTAAAAATGCTTTCACCGCATGAAGGTGGTATGAAAGCCTTGGGGCACACCGGTTATTTTCGCGAAGATGCTAAGGCGACTTTCTGGACGCAGTTAGTTAACTGGTTGGAAAAATAAACGGGCAACCACAGGTTGGCCCGTTTCTCATCGCTAATTGTAATCGATAGTTGGCATTTATAAGTGTTCTGCTTATGCGATACCAAACGCCTGCTTAACAATTTCAAAATTCAAATAGTGCGCCCGGCGTGATAAACGAATACCCGGTGCGCGGAATTCAAAGGCGTGGGTGCCGCCGGGAAATACATGCAGTTCGGCGGCAACCTTATTCGCCATCAGGCGTCGGGCATAGGTGATATTTTCATCGAGGAATAAATCCAAACTGCCGACGGCAATATAGGCCGGTGGCAAACCGCTTAAGTCTTCGGCCCGTGATGGCAGAGCGTAGCTTGGCAGGTCGTCTACTTTATTTTTACCTAGGTAGGCATCCCAACCGCGGCGGTTAGAATCTTTGTCCCAGGCGATACCGGTTAAATCAAACAGGGTCGAGGCCTCGTTGTTGCGGTCATCAATCATGGGGCACAGCAGTAGCTGGAAGCAGGGTTGGTATTCACCTTTATCGCGCGCCATTAACGCCAGTGCTGCGGCCAAGCCGCCGCCGGCGCTGACACCACTCAGGGCAATGCGCTTGGGGTCAATATTCAGGTTTTCTGCCTGCTTAAACATCCAAGCCAGTGCGGCGTAACAATCGTTTAGCGGCGCCGGGAAGGGGTGTTCTGGTGCCAGGCGATATTCCACCGCGACGATAGTACAACCAATGCTGTCGGCCATAATTTGCATCATGGGTACTTCCACATCAATGGTGCCCATCACATAACCACCCCCGTGTATCCACAGCATCGCCGGCATGGGGCCTGCAATATTGTTGGGTTGGTATAGCCGTACACGCACGTCCGGGTCATTACCAATACCGGGGATCTGATGATCTTCGAACGGGATATGCGCCATGGGCGGGATATCCTTGGTGAGTGCAAGCAGGCCTTTTTTGAAGGTCGCACGGGTGCGATTGAGGTCTTCCCACATATCAAAGTCGGGCAGTTGTCGCTCTTCCATGGCGATCAGGAGTTCCGGGTCTATCTGCTGCTTAATCATCGTCTCGGCTCTGTTGTCTTGTATTGGTATACGTCTATGGTGTAATAATAGTCTCTATTGGAACAGCAAAAATAGCGTGAAAGCCGCTTATAGTATAACTATAGTGTTGTGGTCAGATGGGGATGGCCATAGCAACGGGTATAGCAACGGATAGTAACAGCATGCAGCAAAAGGTCTATAACCAGGAAATTACCTTTCCCGAGCAGGGTCAGGTCAGCCTCAAATCCATTGCCCGGGAGGTGACCGAACCCTGGCGGGTGAGTAACCATTTTCACGCGGTGTGCGAGCTGGTGGTGTATGAGGATATGTACGGCGAGGTTTGGTGTGGTGGTCAGGCGCAAGCCTTGGCCAGTGGTCAGGTATTACTGGTGCCGCCGGATACCATTCACAGCTTTTATGTAAAGCCCGGGCGCCAGCTCTACCATGTGTTGCATTTTCCCCTGGCGGAATTAACGCGCATCAATCCCGATTTTGCCATGCCGGCGCAGGCGTTGGTGCTGGATTTAAATCCGGAGGATTTTCACTGTTTGATTGCCCTGTTGAAGTGGTGCGCCAGTGAAGCGTCTGAAGCGGTCGCCAGTTCCAGAATGCAGGCCTTGGGTTTGGCCGTCAGTATGATTTTTGAAAACGGTGTTGAGCGTATTAATACGGTTGCGCGTTTTAATCCCAGCGCCTTTAAGCCGCTAGTGAATTATCTCAATACCCATAACTGCTACCAGTTGAGTGTCGATAAGGCGGCCGAGTTGTGTCACCTGTCGCGCTCACACTTTATGAAAAAATTTAAAAAGCAGTATGAGGTGACCTTTCAGCAGTTTCTCACTCAGCGCAAAATAGATGCGGCTAAATCGTTACTGCGCTCTTCGAGTTTATCGATTACTGAAATAGCACAGCATATTGAAATCGACAGTCTGTCGTATTTTTCCAAACTGTTTAAAGAAACCGAGGGCTGCACGCCACGGGAATATATGGCGCGCGAGCGGGGAGAGGCTTAGCCGACAGTTATCGGTGCTGATGAATCGAATGACTGACGACACCGGTCAGTGTCAGCCCCACCTGATCGCTTAATAAAATGGGTGGTAATTCAGAGTCGCCAGAGCGCAAACAGCTGTTTTGCATATCCAGGCTGCGGCAAATCAGCTCGCCTTCAAGGCTGGCAATGACAATATCACCGTCCTGAGGTTTAGCGGAGCGATCGACAACCAGCAGGTCACCATCAAAGATACCCAGCTCCGCCATGGAATCCCCTTTGGCGTAGGTGTAAAAGGTGGTATTGGGGCGTCGAATCAGCGTATCGTTAATATCGAGGCTTAGACCTTCTGCCTCCTCGTCATTACTGCAGGCTTCGTCCATTACCGCATGAAGAAACAGCGGCAGGGCCATTTGGTCATTTATTTCAGTCGGTGCAAGGCGTGAGACTTTCATGGGGGCTCTATTCCTTTTATCCTTCCTGATTGGGTAATTATTTTTAACTGTATTAATATACAGTATATTGTATTGGGTAACCATTGCAAGTATTAAGGCGGGCGGCGTATGAATAAACAACAGATCATAGAATCACTTGGGCTGGAAGCTCATATTGAGGGTGGTTATTTTCGGCGCACTTTTGAAGCCTCGCACCGTGAGCGGATTCAAACTGCTCGCGGGGAGCGCTTTAGCTTTACCAGTATTTATTACCTGTTAACCGATGATTCCCCCATTGGGCATTGGCATTTAAATCAATCGGATATCTTCCATGCCTATCATTTGGGAAATCCCATCACCTACTACCTGTTGCATCCCAGTGGCGAGCTAGAGGTAAAGGTGTTGGGGCCGGATCTTCAGGCGGGGCAGGAGTTGCAATTTGTGGTGCCGGGCGGGGTGTGGAAAGCCAGCGAGCTAACTCAAGGGCAATACGGTTTAATAAGCGAAGCTGTTGTGCCGGGGTTTGATTTTGCCGATATGCAGTTGGCAACAGAGAGCCAGTTGATTGAGGAGTATCCGCAATATATCGATATTGTAAAACGCTATTGCCGGTAGTACGTAGCCACTTTGCTATGCTGAATGTATTGCAAATGTGAGCATTGACGACGTTGTGTGGCGATGATGATATTGTGGCGAACCTGGATTCTTTTATTATGCCTTGTAGCTATAAATGCTCAGGCTGCCACACTAAAAATTGCTATTACCCAAGAGAATCTAAACGGTTATCAGAAAATCGTAGGCAGCTCTTCCTGCAATGATATTCATGATTTTTCCATCTTTAAGGAAAATCCAGGCATCGCATATCCTGTACTCGTGTGTAAATTTCTAGCCCGGCATGATACTGCTTACCTGACAGAGTTTGTCGTAGTGCCTAATTACCGTAGGGGGTTGTGGGTGGCAGCCCAAGGGCTGGTTGATATGATCGCAGTCCCGTTCACCATCAATGAATATACGCAGCCACTTATTACTTCAGGGGCCGTCAAGGTGACGCATCCCATTATATTAAAAGGGCAGCAGTCTGCAGGCTTCTATGCGTTAAAATCCAATGCCAAAGTTCATCAGGTGACAAGCGTTAAAGAATTGAAGCAATTGATTCCTGTTATTCCTTCAAGTTGGCGATATATAGCAAAAATCCTTGAAGATGATTTTGATGCGACCGTGCAGTATGTCAATGTTAATCGCGTATTTGAGTTTCTTAAAAGTGGGCGAGCGGATTACACCATACTTCCCCTCCAGGGGGATCCTGAATCTGGCTATGAGGTGATTCGCAAGGGAATTAAGGTCAAGCCGATTGGTCGTTTTAAAGTGGTTTTGAACAGAGAAAGCTATTTCGTTTTTTCAGGGGATCCAAAGAGTTTGGATGATTTTTATATTGCGGTACAGCAAGGCATTATCGGCATGCGTCAGAATGACCGCTTATCGAAAATTCTTCGTCAGGCTAATCTTATCAGCTCGCCGCCAAAGGAGTGGCAATCAGTTTATTCTTTGCCAAAGAGGTAAAATACGAGCAGGTTTTTCGGTGTCTTAATATGTGAATTGGTTGGCTGGTTTGGTAAAGATTTTAAGGGCATCTAGCTAATGGTTTATGCGGAAAACTCCATCTGGTGTTGCTTCCTGAACTCGCCAGCCGTTTGCCCTGAATAATTTTTGAAATGCCGATAAAAAGAACGTGTCTCGGCAAAGCCCAGTTTTTCGGCAACCGACTCCATGGTCAGGTTCGTCTTGGCCAGGTAATGGCTTGCCATTTCAAAGCGCAATTCGTCTAACAGCAGTTGGTAGCTGGTGTCTTCTTCCTTGAGCTTCCTTTGCAGGGTGCGACTGTTCATATTCAGTTGTTCGGCAATTGCTTCCCGTCGCGGCACGCCATTATTCATCATCAGGCGTAACAGGTTTTTGACCTGATCGGCAAAGGAACGGTTTTTATCCAGCTCTTTGAGTATGAGTGTGGCATGGTCAAGCAGTGAACTCAAAATAGCCGGGTTGGCCTGGGTGATGGGGTAGCTTAATGAACCGTTATCAATGGTGATGGCATTATAGGGCTGATCAAACAATACCTCGCAACCAAAAATATTATCATACTCGCCTAGCAATGCGGGATCGGCAGGTGCGCTATGGGTAAAGCACACTTGTGTCGGTCCCTCGTTTGCACGATCTGGTAGTAGGAACTCTCTCGCATAGCAGGCCCAGGAGGCGAGAATATTTTCTGTAATATGGCGTTTGACGACCGGATCTGTGTAATTGCAGTCCCAGCGCAGCGATGATTCTTCAGGGCCGTAGATAGGGGTGGAATACCCCATATCACCGATAATCTTTTCGAGGATAGGGGTTTTATCCCATATCTCGCGCAGATTGGCGCAATTCATATTGATATAGCCCTGTATGCAATACATATCGTAGGAAATATGCGCGGATGTATGCAGGCCAAAGCAGGGGTCGCCGCTGGCGGGAATCAATAGGGAGAGCAGCTTTTCAAGCGCCGATGCGGGTACCCATTGGTTGTTATCGTTAAGAACGTCTGGGGAAATACCCGCTTGCGTTAATAAGGGCGCGTAATCAATGCCGTAGGTCTCGGCAGAGCGGAGGTATTGCTTCACTGCGGGTACTGAGGCCAATCCAGCTTCCGGGCTGACACTCCGTACGGGGGGCAGTTGTTCATCCTTCATAGGTGATGCGCGGCTCTTATTTATCTTCTAATCAGTCTGCGATTATAGGCTTAGCGGTTTTGCGATACCAGCAGGGGGCAATGGCTGCAATCCAGGGGCTCTCTGCAGGGTATGTCTCGATTTGTGATAACGCTGTCTGCATTGGACATTCGAATTCTGTCTGCTTTTCCTATTATATAAGTGAAGCTCATACCTGCCGGTCTCCCCGTCCACGCTATCTTCATACGGCTTATGTCAAAAGTAGATATTAAATCAAATACTTATCTCAGGAAGTGGCGCATTGGCCTGGCGGTCATCGTCTTGCTTGCCAGCCTTATTGTCGGAGGGGTAGAGCAGTCCTGGTGGGTTTCAGAAGAGGGGGCTTTGGTGATGGTGAATCAGCGCCCCGTGACTCGAGATCACGTCGTACAGGTACTTAACAATACGCAGTCCATCTCACACCGTGAGCTATCGCCAGAGGAGCATCAGCGATTACTGCAGCTTCTGGTTGATGAAGAACTGATGCTCCAGCATATCGAAGCGCAAGGCTCCCTGAGTGCAGAGCCGCGTTTGCGCAAGGATTTAGTACACCGGGTGATTGATGATGTGGTGAAACAGTTCTTGGCAAAACCGGTATCTGAAGATGAATTGCGAGCCTTTTACAGGGATCACCAAGCTGTTTTTCAGCGTTCCAAGGCTGCCGCCATAATCGTCTTTCGTGTTGAGACGCCGGATCACGCCGAAACCATCAGCCAGGCAATAGCAAGTACTTCCTATCAACGGGCAAGCCAGTTGCATGCTGAGCATATTGTTAATCATATCCCCAACAGCCTCATGCCCGCGTCTGGTTTGAGGCGTTACTTGGGGCCTTCGCTGACCCAGGTGGCCATGTCTCTGCATGCTGGCCAATTGAGCGAACCGCAGATAACCGATGAGGGTGTTTATCTATTCTACGCCACGCGTGTCAAAGCATCCTACCAGCCTGCCTACGAAGAAGTTGCAGAGGATGTCAGGGCGGAATATTACCGTCGCGGGCGTGATCTGGCGTTAGGGGCATTATTGTCACGCTTACGTGCTCGGGCAGATATTCGAATCAATAGTGCCTTGCATGAATTAAATGATCCTCGTGGGGGAGGCGTATGATCTCGGGTTTTACCAAGGCCGGTTGGCGTAAAAAACTAGTCGTCAGCGGTATAGTCATTGTTGTTCTGGCTTTCGTTGTCCTGCTTGAAACCTACGTGCGTATTGCCGATCCTGAAGGTTATTACCAAGAGGATCCTTTGCAGCCGGGGCAATCTTCATCTCATAAAACGCCCCAGGCAAATATCGATCTTCGTTACGCTTCGCAACAGCAGGCCCGAGTTGAAGCTCAGGCGGCAAGTGAACTGGCAGGTGATGATAAACAGATTCTTTTCGGCGACACCCATGTGCACACCACATGGTCGCTGGATGCGTTTATGTTTTCCCTGCCGGTGATGACTGGCAGCCGTGGCGCTTACCCGCCTTCGGCGGCTTGTGATTATGCGCGCTATATTGCGCAATTGGATTTTTTCTTTTTGGCGGATCACGCTGAAAGCTACACACCTGAGCGCTGGCAGCAGGCGCAAGAAGCCATACGCCATTGCAATGCGATCGCAGGAAGCCCTGACAATCCTGATCTGGTAGCTTTTATGGGATTTGAATGGTCGCAGATGGGTAATACACCTGAGGAGCACTACGGCCATCACAATGTGCTGTTTAAAGATATCGAGTCGCATCAATTACCTGCGAGACCTATTGCTGCATCTGGGCTGGCTACCAGTGGCTTGCGTTCGGCTGGAGCGGCGCAGGCGATGGCAAAGGGGTTGCAGTGCTTGGATTCCGGTAATAAACCCTATTACCAATCGATGCTGACCTTCTTTGAACAATTAAAACAAACGCCGGACTGCCTGCAAGGCGTGCCGAGTCCTGAGCTACCGACAAGTTGTTATGAAACGGCCGCAACACCAAAACAGCTTTATCAAAAACTGGATGAGTGGGGTTTTGACACTCTGGTTGTCCCTCACGGCAGTAGCTGGGGAATTTATACCCCGCCGGGGGCAAGCTGGGATCATCAATTGGTGAGAGACCATGTTGATGCAAATAAAGGGCGGTTGATTGAAGTCTATTCCGGTCATGGCAACTCCGAAACGTATCGCAGCTTTGTAGCCCGCGCTTACGATGAGAGTGGCAATATCGTTTGTCCTGAGCCGCGTGCCGATTATTTACCACGTTGTTGGCAAGCCGGTGAAATTATCAGAAAGCGTTGCCTAAAAGACAATGAGACAGTCGAAGAGTGTGAACAGCGAGCGCTACAGGCAAGAGCGCACTTTCTTGAATTGAATAATGTTTCATCCTGGCTGAGCGTACCCGCCTCCACGGTTGATGAGTGGCTGGATGCTGGCCAGGCTCGTGATGTCT
Organism: Maricurvus nonylphenolicus; assembly: GCF_042854845.1. Classification (GTDB taxonomy): domain Bacteria; phylum Pseudomonadota; class Gammaproteobacteria; order Pseudomonadales; family Cellvibrionaceae; genus Maricurvus; species Maricurvus nonylphenolicus. The sequence continues at coordinate 249,449 of NZ_AP031498.1, forward strand.
TCGCCCCGGCGTTTAACTATGTACCGAAGAAATCCGTTCAGTATGGTTTGGCGTTAACCAATTTTGATGATCCGCAAAATCCGTTGCGCTACACGTGGGGATTTATTGGCTCTTCGGATACACATTTTGCCCGCCCGGGTAACGGCTTTAAACAGTCCCCTCGAATTGGTACCGGTGATGCCGGTATGCGCGGTGGTAAAACCCCGTTTTGGCACTGGATGATTTATGAGAGGGGCAAGGGGGCACCGGAGTCCCGCTCCCGTTCCATTCTCGATATAGACAGATATAGAGACGCCGGGGTTTCAGAGCAGGAACGCAAAATGTCTTTCCTGACCGCAGGCGGTGTTGTTGCCGTGCATGCAAATGGACGCGATAGGGAAGCGATATGGAATGCCATGCAACGTAAAGAAGTTTACGGTACCAGCGGCCATCGTATTTTGTTGTGGTTTGATTTGGTCAATGCGGCTGAAAACCAGAAAGCCCTGCCCATGGGCAGCGAGCTGGCATTACCGCACAACCCAACATTTAAAGTAACTGCCATTGGCTCGTTTAAACAGCAACCCGGTTGCCCGGATTACGTCAAGGCAGCGTTAACTGATCGAAGGTTACAGAAACTCGGCAATGGTGAATGTTATAACCCAAGCAATGAGCGATACATGATTGATCGCATCGAGGTAACCCGCATTAGGCCGCAACAATATCCTGGGGAGCCAGTGGATGCGCTTATTGAAGACAATTGGAAAACCTTTCAATGCACGCCTTCCCCAAGTGGTTGCACGGTAACCTTTACTGACGAAGATTTTGCGAGCCAGCAACGCGATGCCCTTTACTATGTAAGAGCCATTGAAGAAAAAACGCCCATGATTAATGGCGGTAATCTAAGAGCAGAATTCAATGATAAGGGTGAGGTCGTTGGTATTAATCCTTGTTATGGCGGCATACGTACACCCACAGACGATGACTGTACGGTTATGCAAGGCCAGCGGGCATGGTCATCGCCCATATTTGTCAACTTTCTAAATAAACAAAAGTAGCCGTTATGTATTCACGTGACGTGACAGACACATCAGGAGAGCAGCAAGAAGGCGGATGGTTGTCATCGCTGTGGTTACCTTGCGGGTGCGCGATGATCGGCGTTGTTATTGCTTTGGCGCAAGCGTTTGGCGTGCTCAGTGATCTGCCTGATACGGTTGCGGTAAAGGTTAACCAATCAGAAATATATATGACGGACTATCAGCGGGCCTTGGCGCTGATGGCAAGCGAAAAGCGTGGTGAATTAACGCTACAAGATAAACAGCTGGTATTGGATAGACTGATTGAAGAGGAATTATTGGTACAGCACGGTATGTCCCTGGATCTGTTGAGAAAAGATAAGAATTTTCGATCCGATGTTGTTCAATCGTTAATGATACGTGTAGCCAATACTGTCGAGGTGAGTGAAGGTTGGGGTGAGGTAAATAACGACACGATTCCTGAAAGTGAAAAAGCGTTGCGGCAATTTATCGCACAGTTACGCGCTGAGGCAGAGATTACATGGGTAGAGTAAGTTTACGAATGCCAGGTTTATACTCAGTGAAGGCATTGCTGTGCTTACTGGGTTGCCTCCTGTCTTTGCAAGTCTATGGGCATAATGCCAGTCAGTCATTTTCGCGATGGGTTATTGAAGGCGATAAAGTGGAAGTGACCTTTACAGTTGGTTCCCGGGAAGTGACTCGCTTACCTTTAATAGAAAGTGAAGCCCCAAATCTCGATCGCTTGCTGTCTGCGCATTTACTGCGAACCCTGCAGGTGTCTGCGGCGGGGCAGGATTGTCACGTCGACTCTGAGGGGGAGGTTATAGCGGCCGAGCGTGGACTGATGCGCAAAAAAATCACCTATATCTGCCCGGAAGGTGATGCCTATTTCATAGCCGTAAACAGTTTTTTCTCAGTGGCATCCAGCCATGTTCATTATGCGAGTGTTGATATCTCCAGTGGTCAAGATCAGCAATATTTGTTTACCAGCAACAGGCGTGTTCATGATCTAAACACGGGGGCTGGCGCAAGTGACAATCTGGGTTCTGCAATATTGCAGTATTTGGAGTTGGGGGTCTTTCATATTATTGCCGGGATAGATCACCTGGCGTTTCTATTGGCGCTGATATTGATGTCGCGCCGCTTAAGCTATCTAGTCTGGATTGTATCGGGATTCACCCTAGGGCATAGCATTACCTTAAGTCTTGCGGCACTGGGTCTGGTAACGCCAGATATTGGCGTAGTTGAAGCATTAATTGGTTTTAGTATTGCTGTTGTGGCCATCGAGAATATTGCCGCAACAGGCTCCAGGGCCAAGCAGCTGTCGCGGTTATTCTCTCTGTTGCTGTTGGGATTGGCAGGTTTGTCGTATCTGGCAGGCAGAAGTGAAGTGTGGCTGAGTCTTATCGGCATGGCGCTATTTAGTCTTGCCTACTTACCTATGGCCAGTGACAAAGATGCCGCCTTGGCATCTCGTCCGCTGCTTACCTTGATATTTGGTCTTGTCCATGGCTTTGGCTTTGCCGGTGTATTGAGTGATGTGGGTTTGCCGGATGGCATGCACTTGCCGGCACTGGCAGGTTTTAATATTGGCGTTGAGATAGGGCAGCTGTTGTTTGTTGTTTTCTGTTGCTGCCTGTTGAGGTGTGTTCAATTGCTTGGTGTTGGTTTAAGGGAATTTGTGCTGTCCCGTTTTATCTCGTCAATTCTGTTGGGATTGGGCAGCTACTGGCTGGTGATTCGCAGCTTGGCCTAATAATGTGAAACAAAAAAAGAATGGCAACCTTATGTTGTTGGTAGAGGAGTAAACATGAGAAAGCTTTATTGGCTGGCGGCTATGATGACGGCTATAGTAGCGGTTGGTTTGATAATTCTATTGTCCGGTAAAGCGCCAGATAGCGCTTATAAAATATTGCCTACCTACTTTGCGGACCCGCAGCAGCTGTGGAAAGAGACTCCACTCGATAATCAACCGGTAACAGAAGCACGCATACCAGCATCCGTTGTTGCGGACAGATCGAAGGCGAGAGCACACGCGAATACCCCCTCTAGCGAAAAGCAAATTCTCTTTGGCGACACTCACGTGCATACCACCAACTCTGCTGATGCTTTTATGTACAGCCTGCCCTTGATTCATGGAGCCAGGGGGGCTTTTCCTCCGGCCTATGCCTGTGACTATGCCCGCTTTGTATCGCAGTTGGATTTTTTCTTTTTAACGGATCATGCCGAAAGCTATACACCCACACAATGGCGTGATGCCATTGAAGCGATCAAACATTGCAATCGCCTTGCGGGTGATACTGGTGATGCAGATCTGGTGGCCTTTATGGGCTGGGAATGGACTCAGGTCGGGGCTACTGCAGAGCAACATTATGGCCATCACAATGTGCTATTCAAAAATATTGAAGAACTGCCTGCCAGACCTATTGCGTCGGTAGGCGCTGGTGTATCAACCATTGCTTCCCGAAGTAATAAATCTAAACAACCATCGATTTTGCAATGGTTAGATCCGAGACATAAAGACTACCTGCGCTCTTATAATGATTGGGTGGATATAATGGCAGCCACACCCGTGTGTGATCCTGACATTGCCAGTCCATCGCTGCCTGCTGATTGTTATGAAACCGCTCTAACACCGTCGGAGCTGTTTCGAAAACTCGATCAGTGGGGCGGAGAGCATCTGGTGATTCCCCACGGGATGAGTTGGGGCTTCTATACCCCGCCTGGTGCTTCGTGGGAGCATTCGCTAAAAGCAAAAAATAGTGACCCCAGTAAAACCTCGCTGATTGAGGTTTACTCTGGTCACGGTAATTCAGAAGTGTTTAGGGATTTTGCGGTTCGCAAAAAAGATGACAATGGAGGCTGGTATTGCCCCGACCCCCAAGCAAACTATTTACCTGCCTGTTGGCAGGCGGGTGAAATTATTAGGGGGCGTTGTTTGGCTCAAGGAGAGACGAGTGAGGAGTGTGAAAACAGAGCCACGCTGGCACGCAAAAACTATGTGCAAGTCGATACCATACATGGCTTTTTGACGGTACCGGACAGCCATCCCGAAGAGTGGCTGGATGCCGGGCAGGCACGGGATGTTTTTTTGCCGGCCTTTAACTATCGGCCAAAAAAATCGGCGCAGTATGGTTTGGCGTTGCAGGATTTTTCTGATGTTGAATCCCCCAAACGTTATCGCTGGGGTTTTATAGCTTCTACCGATACCCATTCCGCCAGGGCTGGTCACGGCTTCAAGCAGATAAACCGCCTGTTTACCGCCGATGCCAACGGCGTGCGATCATCATTTTGGACTATGTTAAATCGCTCAACGGTAAACTTGCCTGAAGCCGCTGCCCACTCTCTACCGGTAGAGGCAATCGATCCGGTAAAAGCGGGCATTTATGCCTCTGAATTTGAACGAACAACGTCCTTTATGAGTGCCGGTGGATTGGCGGCGGTGCATGCAGAGAGGCGTGATCGCGATGCGATTTGGGATGCGATGAAACGGCGCGAAGTTTATGGCACCAGTGGTCATCGCATTTTACTGTGGTTTGATCTGCTCAATGCAACCGATTCAGAGAAAACACTGCCGATGGGCAGTGAGGTGACTATGGGGCAGGCACCTCGATTCAGAGTCAGTGCCAAGGGGTCATTCAAACAACTACCCGGTTGCCCGGATTATGTGGTGAAGGCAATGGCTGAGCGACGTCTTGAGCGTATGTCCTTGGGGGAGTGTTATTATCCATCGGATACCCGCTATGCCATAGACCGTATTGAAGTGGTGAAAATTACCCCGCAGGCCTTTGACAATGAACCGGTTGCCCCTTTGATCGAGGATAAATGGAAGGTCTTTACCTGTGAGACCTCCGAGTCAGGCTGTACTATCGAATTCAGTGATCCGGATTTTGTGAGAGGTGAACGTACAGCCATATATTATGTGCGTGCTATCGAAGAGCCGACTGCGACAATAAATGGTGCTAATCTTAGAGCAAGCTTTGATAAAGCTGGCGAGGTAACAGAGGTTGACCCTTGTTATGGAGACTATCGCACGCCTTCTACCGATGACTGTCTGGCAGAGCTTGGCCAGAGGGCATGGTCATCCCCCATTTATGTGGATTTTGAGCGTTAGATTTGGCCAAGCTACATTTTAAGAGCAAATTCAGTTACGGCCTGGGGCAGTGGGGATGGGCGGCTAAGGATAGCTGCTTTCAATTCTTTCTGTTTTTCTATTATACCCACCTGCTTGGTCTTTCTCCTTTTCTTGCTGGCTTGGCTGCTCTTCTGGCGTTAGTTGTCGACGCTATTACCGATCCCTTGGTTGGTCATTTATCGGATAGTGTCTCAAACAAAAAATGGGGCCGTAGGCACCCCTTTATGTTGTTTGCGTTACTGCCATTCTTTATTTCATTTGTCGGGGTTTTTTATCCGCCGTCAGGTCTGTCACAAGATAACTTGTTTTTGTGGTACTTGTTGTCATCGATAGCCGTGAGGGTATCGCTTACCGTATTTTCCGTACCGCATATGGCGTTAGGCGCGGAATTAACCGCCGACTATAACGAACGCACGCATGTTGTTGTTTACAGAAGCTCGCTTGCCTATATCGGAGGTATTGCCATTCAGCTTGTTGCCTGGTTTGTGTTTATTCCGATGGCAGCAAAAAAAAGTTCGCCGATTGAAGGTTTTCAATATATAGGCATCCTGGGCGCTACCATGGGTTTGGTGGGTATGATGGTCGCTATTTGGGGGACGCGTAAGCATATTCCTCATTTGATTAAAATTTCAGAGCGGCAAGAGCGGCAGCCTTGGCATTCAGCATTTGGCAACTTGATTTCACTGTTTAAGTTTTCATCGGTTAGGGCGCTGTTATTGGGGTGCCTGTGTGTGGCCATAGCGGGAGGCGTTTCCAACTCCCTACTTATTTATATCAATACACTTTTTTATGGTTTTGAAAGCACACAAGTCGGTGTGTTTATGTTATGTGTGCTCCTGTCACTATTACCTGCGGCCTGGTTATCATTAAAGGCAACACGTTATATCGGCAAGAGTAAGGCGTTAATGGGTTGTTTGCTGGTAGCGGCATGTTTGGGCCCTGCTCCTGTAGTTGCGCATCTGTTCGGTATTACGCCACCCAGTGGTAGTAGCGGATTATTGCTGGTCATTTGCCTGTTCATCATTTTTCAACAAACGTTCTTTATTGCCCACATCAACAGCTTTGCTTCAATAGTACCGGATGTGGCCGATGAAATGGCATTAACCTCTGGGTTGCGTCAGGAGGGATTGCTGAATTCAGCGATAATGCTGATCCAGAAAATGTCATTCGGTGTGGGCACATTTATCGCCGGTATTGTGGTTGAATTGGCGCAGGTTCCTGACTATGAAAATATACAGCTGCTGCCTGAATACTCTCTGCCTTCCTTGGCGGCTGTATTTGCTCTGACAAGCTTTTTATTGCCCCTTATCGCCGTATTGTTTTTTTCGCGCTATAACGCAAACTATTCCAACTACCTCGAGGTGCGGGAATCGCTTGAAAAAAGTAGACCTAACTAGACCTGCTGGCTTTCGATGGGAGATTCTGGCTGATCGCCGTCCTGCGGCAATTGGGGAATTTGTTTTTTGGTTCTATAGTCTATCGGGCTGCAGCCTGTGTGTTGATGGAAGCAGCGAGAAAAGTAGAGCGCATCGTTGTAACCCACCATGTCAGCAATACGGCTAACCGGCTGGTCAGTTTGTTGCAGCAGTTGCGCTGCTCGGGTCATACGGTGCTCATCGCGCCAGCGTACGATCGTTGTGCCTGTGTGCTGTTTGAATAACGAAGAAAGACGCGCAACAGACAGACCTATATCTTTTGCCAGTGTGGCCACGGAAAACGACTTGTTATAGTTGGCTAAGATATAATCCTTGGCTTGAATGATTCGACGATCGACTTTGGTGTTTACTGTTGCTGGTGCAATTTTCTGACAGTGAATAAGAATCTGTTCAAGTAAATTGGCAGATAGCCTTTCTGTTAATTCATGCTGATCAAAGCGTATATCCAGTAACTCTGTAAAGAGCGATTGTATCTTTTCCAGGGCTTGGCCTGAGCTTTGGATATGGTAAATATTGGGGCCTATCTCGGGCCACTGTAGGAGGTCCAGCCAATCATCTTGCAAAATAAAATAGACCCATTGATGTTCCCAAACTTCACAGTCAGTGTGGCGTTGATAATCATAGAGGGCATCGGGTGAGAGCAGGACCAGGTCGCCTGGCTGGCTAACCAATTGATTGCGAATGCAATTGTAAGAGCCCTGGCCTTCGGTCGTTAATTGTAGTGTCCAGCCGACTTTGACATTAGGGCGGCGAGTCACAAAATCACTGACGGTATTGCGGGCACAGCGTGTCACCCCTGGCGCTACACGTTTTTTTATCTGTGGATCGACATTTTCCAAAACGGCGTAAAGCTCTGTGATAAACAGACATGCTTGTTGGTCACTAAAGCTATGGGTATTTTTGAAACTTGCTTGCCAGCGAGCCAAGAGCGCTTCCAGTTTTGGTTGCTCGATTAGCATCACGGGAGGCATCACCGTCTCAGGCAGATCGCAGGTGAGGGTATAAAACGGACTGCCCTTGTGATCTCCCCAGACGATTTTAATGCAGAAAATATAATCTTCCCTGCAGACGGGCTGTCTGTTGGCCAGCTGCCAGTATATGTTTGCAGCTCTCTGCAGTTCAGTCATCTACCCTGGGTCTCCTCTCCGCTATGTAATGATGCTTACGACTATAAGATGGGGCTGCTTCGGGCATATATTCATTTCTTATAATAGCAACCAGAGCTTATATGCATAGTAAATATATGTAATGTTGGGGTCTTATGCCGGGCTTGAGCCATAACAATAATAAATTTCTCCATGTCCTTGTGATATTCCTGCATTCTCATTGCTGGCCACAGTTGCAAGAATGATTACAGTCAGTACCAGTGTAAGTAGAGAGTGGGCTGGTAATCAATATCTTGTAGATTCCGGAGTGTAGTAGATGACGATGAAGTTGACCCCTAAGCAGACGCTAGGCATGGGAGTAATTATGGCAGTGGCACAGGTGTCGGAAGCGGCAGTCGATAATGATCAAATTGAGGCGCTAATTGCAGCCATGTCACTGGAAGAAAAAGCCCAGTTAACCTCCGGTGCAAACATGTGGGATACCAAACCCATTGATCGCCTCAACATTCCATCAATCAATATGGCCGATGGCCCCCACGGGCTCAGAAAGTCACTGACCGGGCAGTTTGGTAATGCCGAGCCTGCCACATGCTATCCGCCAGCAGTGACCCTGGCGTCAACCTGGAATACGGATCTGGCCTATAAGGTCGGCGGCGCTTTGGGGCGCGAAGCTCAAGTGCAGGATGTACAGATCCTGTTGGGGCCTGGAACCAATATCAAACGCTCTCCCCTGGGCGGCAGAAACTTTGAGTACTTCTCCGAAGACCCGGTTCTGTCTGGCCAATTCTCCACCGCCTACATTAAAGGTGTGCAAGAGCAGGGGGTAGGCGTTTCCTTAAAGCACTTTGCCGTTAATGATCAAGAACACGAGCGCATGACCATCAGTGCTGAAGTTAGCCCGCGCGCCCTGCATGAGATTTACTTAAGACCTTTTGAGATGGCGGTGAAGGAATCATCACCAACATCGCTGATGAGCGCTTATAACAAGGTCAATGGCGTCTATGCTTCCAATAGTGAGTATTTGCTGAATGATGTCTTACGCAAAGATTGGGGCTTTGACGGTGTGGTAGTCACCGATTGGGGCGCGGTGGATGACCGTGTGCAGGGTATTCGTGCGCGTTTGCATCTACAGATGCCTGCCGATGGTGGTATTAACGATCGAAAGATTGTCGAGGCGGTAAAGAGCGGCCAATTGCAAGAAGATGCGCTGGATGATGTTGTACGCCATCTGTTGAAAGTGACACTCGAGCTTGATGAAAGCAGCGGTCGCTATAAGGAGTTCGATGCAGAGGCTCACCACGAGCTTGCCTATCGCGTTGCCTCCGAAGGTATTGTGCTGTTAAAAAATGCCAGCAATATCCTGCCCTTAACGTCGACTGATAACGTGGCTGTTGTGGGTAACTTTGCCAAAACACCTCGCTACCAGGGTGCGGGCAGTTCGCTGGTAACGCCAACCAAAGTTGAAAGTCTGATGGATCATCTGGATGCGGCTTTCGCCCCGGGTTATGACCTGATGGGAAGAACAACACCGGAGTTGATTAACGATGCCCGTGATGTGGCTAAATCCGCCGATAAGGTGGTGGTCGTGTTGGGTTTAACCTTTATGGAAGAGTCTGAAGGTTTTGACCGCGCTGGCTTTGGTATCGCCCCTGGGCATCAGCAACTACTTGACGCGATGATTGAGGTGAATCCGAACGTCGTTGTGGTACTGCAAAATGGATCGCCGGTGGCTATGCCTTGGATTGATCAGGTTGACGGTGTACTGGAGGCCTATCTTGGTGGTCAGGCCGGTGGCCGCGCGCTGGCTGATGTGCTGACCGGAAAAGTAAATCCGTCGGGTAAGTTGGCTGAAACCTTCCCCAAGCGTATCGAAGACAATCCTACCTATATCGCCTGGGCCGGAGAAGAGGGTAAAACCTATTACAATGAAGGCGTCTATGTGGGCTACCGCTATTATGACAAGAAGAAAATTGAGCCCCTGTTTCCCTTTGGCTATGGATTATCCTATAGCACCTTTGAGATCAGTGACTTAACACTCGATAAAAAGGCAATAACCGATACGGATTCTGTATCTGTAACCGTGAAAGTAAAAAACACCGGTGCAGTGGCAGGTAAGGAAGTTGTGCAGTTGTATATCAAAGATGAAGAGTCTTCTGTCACACGTCCGGAACAGGAGTTAAAACACTTTGCCAAGGTTGAACTCAAGCCGGGGCAGGAAAAAGCGGTTTCGTTTACACTGACCAATAGGGATTTTGCATTCTACAGTGCCAAACACGAGCAGTGGCTAACGGAAGCAGGTGACTTTACTGTGTTGGTGGGTAATTCGTCCCGTGGTCAATCGGTTAAAGAGAAAATTCGTATTACCGATGCCAAAATACCAAAACAGCAATTTACCCGCTATTCGCTGGTAAAGGACATTCAGAAGCATCCGGTAGGCAAGCAAATTATTGCTGAAATGATTCAGAAGCTGGCAGGCAACGTGTTCGGCTCGGACAATCCGGCCAGCGCAGGACAGCCGCCAGAGATTGCTGAAGTACAGAAAATGAAAAAGGGCTTAACTATGCAGGCACTTATTTTGGATATGCCGATTAAAAATGTTGTGCAGTTCTCCAAAGGCCAGGTCAGTGATGAGGACCTGGGGCGTATTTTGGCGATGCTTAATCAATGAAAGCCATAAAGAGCATAATCCTTTTGCTAATAGCAGGCGCACAGTTTATCTGTGCGTTTGCTTTGGCTGAGGATAATATCCCAGATTCTGAACGGCCGAATATCGTTTTTATTTTGGCGGATGATCATCGTTGGGACTATTTAAGTGCAATGGGGCATCCGTTTATAGAAACCCCTAATATCGATCGCATTGCCGAAGAGGGGGTGCTGTTTGAGAATGCATTTGTTACCTCATCGCTCTGTAGCCCATCGCGGGCGAGTTATCTAACCGGGCAATATCCACAAAAGCACGGAGTGCAGAATAACTTTACGCCTTGGGACAATAACAATGTCACCTATTTCGAATATCTGAAACAGGCAGGTTACCACACGGCGTTTATTGGCAAGTGGCATATGCCAGGTGCCATTCCAAAACTTCGCGGTATGGATCTGTTTGTGACCTTTGATCATATGGGCGGTCAAGGGGCTTATTACAATACACCCTACATAGTAAATGGAAAGTCGCTGGCTGTGGGTGAGTCGCCCATGCCGGGTGCCGAAGTGAATGGTTATATTACCGATGATTTAACCAATTTTGCGGTGCAATATATTCAGGATAATAAAGATAAACCCTTTGCCTTGTATCTGTCCCATAAGGCAGTGCATCTGTCGATGCAGCCAGACGAAGAGGCGAGCGGTAAATACGATAACGCCGAAGTGGTATTGCCCGACGAGGCTGATTCCTGGCTGGCACTTGCCGATGGCAATTTTAAACATTTCCTGTGGAGTTCTCTGGAAGAAAAAATAAAAGACTACGCCGAGACGGCTGTAGCGATGGATCAGCAAATTGGTCGCGTCATGGATAAACTGGATGAATTGGGCCTGGCCGAAAATACAATCCTGATCTATGCCGCTGACAATGGTTATATGTGGGGCGAGCATCGACTGATCGATAAGCGCTGGTCCTACGAGGAATCCATCAGGGTCCCTTTTGTGGTGCGATACCCAAAGGGTGTTGATGCGCCTGGTCGACGTTCCAAGGAAATGATTCTGAATTTGGATCTGGCCCCCACCCTGTTACAGCTGGCTGGAATAGCAGTGCCCAACCATATGCAGGGTAAGAGTTTGGCTCCCCTGTTACAGCAGCAGAGTTTTGAAGGCTCCTTGCGAGAATTCTGGGTATATACCTATTTTAAAGATTTTCCATATCCTGTGCCTGCTCAAACAGCGTTGCGAACTAATCGCTACAAGTTAATTGACTACGAGCGAGGCAAGCGAGACGAGCTGTTTGATTTACGCAGTGATCCCGCTGAGAAAAGAAATCTGATAGATGATCCAGAGATGCGTCAAGTCGAATTGCAAATGCGCCAAGCGTTGCAGCGATATTTGGCGGATATTCAACAATCCAGTAATGCAAAATTTGAAGAGGCCTCCCGGTAGCAGTTATGGCTTTTGGTTTATCGTTTATTGCTGCTCCATGGCGGGCGGCTTGGAGCATTTTACTATTAAGCATCGTTATGATGCTTATTTACGATATGGCATTCTTTCTCCCCCTGGGCATTCGTAACCTTGCGGGTGTAACGCTGTTTATCTGCATTATGTGTGGGGCCGCTATTTCTTATGGTTGGGCCAGGGCGGCAGATGCAGGAACATTTAAGGCAATTAAAATAGGGCTGTTTATTCCGTTCTTGTGGCATCTGAAAGAAATCGTGATGGCCGGCAAGATCTTTGGCGTGGCCGAAGGCATATATGCCGGATTACAGGGTTTCTATTTAATCTATTATGCGCTCATGATCTTATCGATGGGCGCTGTTCACCTTGTCTATGAGCTATATAGATGTTATCGAGGTAGCGGCACGCGATATATGTGTCTGGCCAGTAGCTATTTCCTAATGCCGATGCTCGGTGTGTGTTTTATCGAGTGGCTGGTGTATCACGTGGCAGGGCTGGATCTGTTTATGTTCCAAGGCTACCTGCAAGGCTACCGTTATTTATTTATGTAAATTTTCTACAACTATATCTAGAGAGTTTAATAATCATCCATATGATTAAGTAATTTCTCCATTCGAAGGCAGGGTTATAACTGATACCGTACAAGCTCAATAAAATATAATTAAACTGGAGAGTGCGATGAAAGCTTTTCAAAAGCGTGCGATGGCATTATCAATCGCCGCAATTGCTTGCGGTGCGACAACGAACGTATTTGCAGAATCAGATAATGACTTTGCCATTGAAGAAATTATTGTAACCGCCCAGAAAAGGGCCGAGAGTGTACAGGATGTTGCGGCTGCTATTTCGGCGGTGGGTGGCTCCAAGCTCGATGAGATGGGCATTACTGATGCCGAATCATTGGTTCTGGCCGTTCCTGGTATGCATTTCTCACAATCGGGCTCTAATACGCGTATTACGGTGCGTGGTATTGGCTCGGAGCAGACCACGGTGACCGGTGACCCGGGTGTTGCCTTCCATATTGATGGTGTTTACCAAACCCGTGCCAGTGCCGGCTCCGCCTTATTCTACGATCTGGATCGTGTTGAGGTACTGCGTGGCCCACAGGGTACCCTCTATGGTCGTAATGCCACCGGTGGCTCTGTTAACCTGATTTCCAATCGCCCAACCCAGGAATTTGAAGGTAATGTTGAAGTACAACTGGGTGATTACAATCATCAGCGCCTAAGAGGCGTTGTCAATGCGCCGCTGATTGATGACAAGCTGGCTATGCGTGTCAGTGCTCAGCAGGAAACCCGTGACGGTTACTATGAAAACCTGACGCCAGGTGCCGATGATCTGGAAGATCGCGATGCGTTAAACCTGCGTACCCAATTCTTGTACACCCCTACCGAAACACTCGATGTGTTGTTGAGTATGAATTATTCCAACGACAAAGGTGCGGGTAATGGTTCAAAGCCTTTGGGGGACTATCCCTCTCCGCCAGGGAATATTAACGCATTCTATGCAGGTGCTACCGAGAATCCAGATGATCCTTGGAAAGTCAGAACCAATGGCCAGGATAAACGTGATAACAAACGCAAGGGAGCGTCGATTACGGTTGATTGGGATCTGGGCAATGTTGCATTGAAATCAATCAGTGCGTGGCAGGAAAATACGGTAGACACCTTTGTTGATGCTGACTTTTCGGATGTTGAAATCATCAATGAAAATACGTTCCAGGAAAACACCCAGTACTCGCAAGAGCTGCAGCTGACCTCAGTTGATGCCGGTGATTGGGAGTGGGTTGCGGGTCTGTACTGGTTGCAAGAAGAGAACGATGTAGATTATTGGCTTAACGATAATGGAACGGGGTTAAGTTCAATTCTGATTCCGGCTGGCCCCTTAGCGGGTTTGCCATTGTATTCAACAGTTGATGTGGGGTTAGACGACCCGGCGTACTTTGGTAATCGCAGTAATGTAAAAGGTAACTCTCTGGGTGCCTTTGGTCAGGTTTCGTATCACATCAATGAAGACGTGAAAGTCACAGGCGGATTACGTTACAGTAAAGACGAAAAAGAAGCATCGATTTATCGTAAAGAGTTTGGTCCTGCACCTATCGCGCCTGCGTCGTCATTTAAGAAAAAGGATGACTGGAGCAGTGTTACCTGGAAGCTGGGTGTTGATTGGCAAGTGGCCGAAGACAGTTTGCTGTATGCGACAGTATCGACCGGCTTTAAATCCGGTGGCTTCCTGCAGATAGAAGATGCTGACTCCTACGATGAAGAAGAGGTTCTTGCCTGGGAGATCGGCTCGAAAAACCGTTTCTTCGATAACCGTTTACAAGCCAATATCAGTGCTTTCTACTATGAATATACTGATATGCAGCTTCGAACCATTGTTGGTACCGATAGTATTGTGACCAATGCCGGTGAAGCGGGTATTCAAGGTTTGGAAGTGGAGCTGCTGGCACGTCCGATGGAAGGTTTGCAGTTGAGTGCTGCGTTGGCCTGGACCGATGCTGAATTTGATGAGTATTTTGATGATGATCCCCATGATGGCTTAAACTCTTTGCTGGACTTGTCTGGTAATGATCTGGCCAGATCGCCTGATTACACCGCAAGTCTGAATGCCGCTTATACCTGGGATTTACCCTGGGGTAGTCTGACCTCCAGTGTTAACTATTACTGGTCTGATGAGGTTTATTTCTCTGCCTACAACCGCAAAGATCGCGACTATCAGGATAGCTATCACAAAACCGACATTAACGTGACCTTTAACAGTCTCGATGATGTCTGGTACGCAACCCTGTCGGTCCAGAATCTGGAGAATGCTGAGGTGGCAAGTAATATTAACCTGGATAATCCAACCCTCGGTGGTATTGACTACGTTCAGTGGCAAGCACCGCAGACTGTTCGTGTCTCTCTAGGCTATAACTTCTAAAGCCTCTTGCAGTACTGGCATACAGTGAATAGTCTGTTTCACTGTATGCCTTTTTTGTTGTAACGTTTATGTTGGATTCCGCCTGTATGTCTCTCAAGCGTTTATTTCGATCTCTCTTGCTACTTTCGGCATTGCTCCCTGTTGCGACTTTTGCACAGCAACCCAATATTGTGTTTATTTTTGCCGATGATTTGGGATACGGCGATATCGGTAGCTATGGTTCTACAGTGATCCGGACGCCGAATATCGATCGCATGGCTGCCGAGGGTGCACGATTCGATCAGTTTTATTCCGCCTCGCCTGTCTGCACGCCATCCCGTGCGGCCCTGTTAACCGGTCGCTATCCTATTCGCGATGGCATTCATGGCGTCTTTCATCCGGAGAGTTATCAGGGGTTAGATCCGCAGGAAGTCACCATTGCCGAAATGCTTAAAGACGCAGGTTATGCAACGGGCATCGTTGGCAAGTGGCACCTTGGCCACCATGAAAAGTATATGCCCTGGAATCAGGGTTTTGATGAATTCTTTGGCGTGCCCTACAGCAATGATATGGGCGGCCTCTATTATTTTCGCAATCAACAGGCGCATTTCGAAGATATTGACCAGCGCTATATGACCAAGACCTATACCGAAGAGGCGATCAAGTTTATTGATAAGCACCAGGCCGGTCCGTTCTTTTTATATCTCGCGCACAATATGCCCCATGTTCCGCTTTACGCATCACCGGAATTCGAAGGTAAATCGAAAGGCGGTTTGTACGGCGATGTGGTTGAAGAGTTGGACTGGAGTGTTGGACAAGTTTTGCAGCATTTGGAAAAACTCGGCATTGCCGAGAATACATTGGTCGTTTTTAGCAGTGACAACGGCCCCTGGCGCTTGATGGGCTCACGGGGAGGCTCCGCTGGTGGTCTTCGCGCTGGTAAGCAATACACATTCGAAGGTGGTATGCGGGTGCCAACAGTAGCTTATTGGCCCGCGACGATTGCCCCAGGTACCGTGCCTGATGGTATGGCAACCATGATGGACTGGCTACCGACGTTTGCCCGTATGGGCAATGCCGAATTACCTAAAGATAGGGTGATTGATGGTAAGGATATTCTGGGCCTGTTAACCGGTGAAGGTGATCGGGCGGACCAGGAACTGTTTTATTATATGAACGGCGAGTTACGCGCTTACCGCAGTGGTGATTGGAAATTAAAACTGCCGTATCAGGGCATGGGTGGCTGGTTATCCTATTTTCATCCAGGCTTTGCCAAGGGGCACGAACTGCTGTTATTTAATCTTAAGGATGACCCGGCGGAACAGATCAATCTTGCTGGCAAAGAATCAGAAATCGTCGAGCAGATGCTCGCTGCAATCGATACCTTTAAAAGTTCTCTCGGTGAGCTTCCTGATGCCAAAGTTACGGGCAAGAATATCGATAGAGGCCCTTATATCAAACTTTTGCTGACCATTATTGGCAAGTTGCTATTGGTAGGTTTAATTGCCGTCGCGGTTATCTGGCTGGGGCTGCGTTGGGCATGGAAACGAGTCAGAAAATAATATGAAATACGTGATATATCTATTGTGCCTGTTGTTTGCTGCCAATGTGTGTGCAGCAGAAAGGCCAAATATTCTGCTGCTGATGGCAGAAGATCTGAGCCCGCGTATTGGCGCCTTTGGTGATAAAGTCGCGGTGACTCCAAATTTGGATAAACTGGCAAGCCAGGGTGTACGCTATACCAATACTTTTACCGCCTCCGGTGTGTGCGCACCCAGTAGGGCGGCGATCATTACAGGTATGCACGCGGAGAGCTTTGGTGGCCAACATATGCGTGCTTATACCGAAGGGCCAGCAAAGTACTACGCTGTTCCGCAAACAGACGTAAAAGCCTTTCCCGAGTTGCTGCGGGCTGCTGGCTACTATACCTTTAATCGAAACAAACTGGACTATCAGTTCAGTAATGTGCGATCCGGCTCTGGTCCTTTTACGATTTGGGATGATGACAGCAGCGGTGAGGTTGATTTTACTTCACTGCCAAAAAATAAACCGTTTTTTGGTTATGTAAATTATATCGGTACCCATGAAAGTGGTTTGTTTTATAAAGATAGGTTTCCTACCAGTTTGGGAGAAATCTACACTTCAATAAAACAAACTATGATCCACTGGGATACTGAGGAGCGGGTCAAGCCCGAGGATGTTACGGTTCCTCCCTACTATCCTGATACACCGTTGGTACGTAAAGATATTGCTCGCCAGTACAATAATTTGATTACCGTTGACCGGCAGATTGGTCAACTGCTGGAAGCCTTGGATAAAAGCGGGCTGGCGCAAGATACCATTGTTATTTGGTCTACGGATCATGGTGATGGTTTACCGCGGGCAAAGCGCGAGCTGTATGACTCTGGGCTTCATGTTCCCATGATTATTCGCTGGCCGGAAAAATGGAAGCCAGCTGATATTGAGATTGGTGGGGCCAGTGACAGGCTGATCAGTGGCGTGGACTTTGCGCCCACGATTTTATCTTTGGCTGGCGCAGCATTGCCGTCCTATCTGCAAGGTAAGGCGTTTAATAAAAACGTTTCTCCTGAGGAACAAAGACAATACGTATTTGCATCCCGTGATCGTATCGGCAATCGTCCCGATCGACAGCGGGCCGTAAGGGATAAACGCTTTAAGTATATTCGTAGTTATAACCAACAGGCCGGTGGTTTTCATTTACCGTACCGGGATAACCTGGACTCAATGCAAGAGCTCTGGCGATTGCTTGAAGAGGGTGCTTTAAACGAACATCAGCAGCAGTGGTTTAAAGACCGCCCGGAAGAGATGTTGTTCGATACACAGGTCGATCCGCACGAGTTAAATAACCTGGTCGATGATCCGCAGTATGCCGATACATTAGCCAGGCTGCGACAGGCCTACAGCCATCATCAGCAGCGTATTATTGATTTAAGCGATGAGAGCGAAGCCCGGATGGCGCAAAGATTCTGGCCAGAGGGCAAGCAGCCTCGTACCAGCGCTCCGGTATTTGAATTGCACGATAACCATTTGGCGATCTCTTCGCGTTCAGAGGGGGCGTCTATCGGTTATAGAATCAATGATGGTCCCTGGCGTTTATACACCGAGTCCCTGATATTGGATGCAGGGGACAAGGTGGAAAGTAAGGCGGTTCGCTATGGCTGGAAAGAAAGCCCTGTCGCCGAAATGACCTTTTAGACGTCCCCGTCTGTCCTCCCTCCTTCTCTTAAGCGCAGGGCCTGTTACTGGGCTCTGCGTTATTTTTCTTACCCATCTCCTAATGACATTCTGCTGTCTGAATTCGTGAGTGCGCTGGCTTTATCGGACAGTGATACCTCGATTAGCAGGCGTATGATGAAGGTTATTCTTGAATAGGGTAACTCATCAATAGAAGGTGACATCATATGAAACGTTGGAATACCTGGGGCAGTGAAAATCAGGCGCTAGATGCAAAGCTGGGACCCGCTGCCATGACCATGCTGGAACAATTACTGGGTAAAGCGTCTGCATTGCCAGATTCCACGCTTGAAGGTGTGATGGCTAAGGTTCCTGCGTCCCGTTTACCCCAGCATCCGTTAATCGATACGGGTGCAGAAATACGTGTGCGACACGCACGGGGACAGAGCCTGCCGGATCACCTGGCGGTACGCAGTGGTGAATTTGGTGTGTTTCCCGATGGTGTAGCGCTGCCAGAAAACACCGAGGAAGTTCGTCAGCTACTGGATTTTGCCCGTGATAACGATATTACCGTTATCCCCTATGGCGGCGGCACCTCGGTTGTTGGTCATATCAATCCTGCCGAGGGCGATCGCCCGGTATTAACCATTGCCATGACGCGTATGAACGCGTTGTTGCACCTGGACAAAGAGAGCCAAATAGCCACCTTTGGTGCCGGAGCTGCTGGCCCACAATTGGAAGCGCAGCTGAAAGAGCACGGCTACACGCTAGGACATTTTCCGCAGTCCTGGGAATTTGCCACGATTGGTGGCTGGATTGCCAGTCGTTCCAGTGGCCAGCAGTCTTTGCGGTACGGCCGTATTGAGCAACTGTTTGCCGGTGGTCGCATGGAGGCCTTAAACGGCACTCTGGATATCCCAGCGATTCCGGCTTCTTCTGCAGGCCCCGATGTGCGCGAAATGGCGCTAGGCTCAGAGGGGCGTTTGGGTATTCTTACCGAGGTAAAAGTCAGGGTTACGCCCGTGGCGGAAAAAGAAATTTTTCACGTAGTGTTCCTGCCCAGCTGGGAGGCTGGCGTTAATGCCGTGCGCACCATGGCGCAAAGTCGGGTACAACTTTCCATGCTGCGGTTGAGCAACGCGGTTGAAACAGAATCCATGTTGAGAATGGCAGACAACCAGGAAGAAGTTGCGTTGTTGGAAGAGTACCTGGGTTCTAAAGACGTTGGCGAAGGTAAAACCATGCTGACGGTGGGCATTACCGGGTCAGAGAATCAATGTGTGCCTGCGCTGACCTTAGCCATGGAAATCTGCGAAGAGTTTGGCGGTGTCGATACCGGTACCCACTTGGGTGAAATCTGGGCCCACGGCCGCTTTAAAGGGCCTTACCTGCGTGAGCCATTATGGCAGGCGGGCTACGCTGTGGACACTATGGAAACGGCGATCAACTGGTGTGATGTCAATGCCTCCATGGAAAAAATTGAAACGGCAATAGGCTCAGCATTAAATGATGAAGGTGAGTCCATTCATGTGTATACCCATTTATCACATGTTTACGGCCAAGGTTGCAGTCTCTATTCAACCTATCTTTTCCGCTGTGCGGATAACTACGAGGAAACCCATAAGCGTTGGCAGAAGTTAAAGTCGGCGGGTGCAGAAGCGATTGTTGAATGCAAAGGCACCATCAGTCATCAGCACGGTGTGGGTACCGATCATAAGCAATATCTGCCGGCGGAAAAAGGCGAGTTGGGCATGGCGGCGATTCAATCTCTGTGCGATCTGTTTGACCCGAAAGGTCTGATGAATCCTGGAAAGTTACTTTAAGTTGTCATTGGGTTGGAGCTCTCGGCTGTGGGTGAATCAAGAAGCAAAATCTGGGATAGCTTATCCTGCGATAATAATCGTCACTGGGATGTGATCATTGTGGGTGGTGGCATTACTGGCGCCGGGATTCTGCGTGAGGCGGCAAGGCAGGGCTTAAAAGCCCTGTTGGTGGAACAGAAAGATTTCGCCTGGGGAACCTCAAGCCGCTCCTCCAAAATGGTTCACGGTGGATTGCGTTATCTTGCCCAGGGTGATTTTAAATTAACCCGACACTCACTGCAGGAACGTGAGCGATTGCTGAATCAGGCCCCGGGCCTGGTTGATCGTATGGGTTACTACATGCTGCTGCAAAAGGGCCAATTCCCTGGACGTTTTGCCATGTCCGCCGTCCTTAAACTCTACGATTTTATTGCCGGTGTTAAAGACAACCGTTACTGCAATAAAAATACGATTAAGTCGATATTTCCTGGCATTAACGACACGGGTTTGACTGGGGGGTGCTATTACACCGATGCTGTAACTGAAGATGCCAGATTGGTGTTGAGAGTGATACAGGAGAGCAAAAATAGCAGTGCGGCCGATCAGCTGGCGGTGTTAAATTATGTCAAAGCCAAAAAGCTTCTTAAAGAAAACGGGCGTGTTGTCGGTGTGCAGTTGCGGGATATGGAATCGGGCAAAGAAGTTCGCGTCAATGGCTCTGTCGTCATTAACGCCACCGGTGCCTGGGCGGATCGTTTGCGCAATGAAGTAAATACGGAAAAACGCGTGCGTCCTTTGCGTGGTAGTCATCTTGTTGTGCCTCACCATCGATTGCCCGTATCTGCCGTTGCCACTGTTATGCATCCACAGGATGGCCGGCCCGTATTTATTTTCCCCTGGGAGGGAGCGACGGTTGTTGGCACGACCGATCTGGATCACTCTGCCAATATGGACATGGAAGCCAGTATTACGTACCAGGAACTGGATTACCTGCTTGAGCTTGTTAATGCACACTTCCCCTCAGCAGCTATTACCGTTAAGGATGTGCTGGCGACTTATGCCGGTGTTCGCCCGGTTATTTCTTCAGATAAGGCTGCCAAGTCACGTTCACGTAAACCCTCCAAGGAAAGACGCGATCATGCTGTTTGGTCCGATGATGGTTTGATCACTGTCAGCGGTGGCAAACTGACGACATTTCGTTTGATTGCACAGGATGTGCTTAAAGCCGCAGAGCCATTGCTGGGGAAAAAACTGACTGACTTTGCTGACGATAGGGTGTTTAGCCCGGTAAAAACTGATCCGGAAAAATACTTTGCGATTGATGCTGCACGTGCAAAGCGTTTGCTGGGCCGCTTTGGCGATAAATCCCATGCAGTGTTAAGCGATGCCCAAGTTGATGAGCATGGCTTGATCGGTGACTCCACCTATTGCCTGGCGGAATGCCGATGGTCGTTAAGAAACGAGCTGGTTGTGCACCTCGATGATTTGCTGTTACGAAGAACCCGTTTGGGATTACTGCTCAAAGAAGGCGGCGTACAGATTTTTGATCAGCTTAAAGCGCTGTTTAAGGATGAACTGGGCTGGGACGGCGAACGCTGGCAATCTGAACTGGATAGATACCGTAGCATATGGAAAAAACATTACTCATTGCCCGTAAAAAGTTAAGGGGGGTAATGCATATGGCCGAAAAAAAATACCTGTTATCTATCGACAATGGCACCCAGAGCATAAGAGCTTTACTGTTCGATACCGAGGGTAACTTGCTGGCAAAAAGCCAGGTTGTTATCGAACCCTACGTATCTGCTCAGCCGGGATGGGCCGAGCAGGATCCGCAATATTACTGGGAGATGTTGTGCAAGGCCTGCCATGGCCTGTGGGCTGAATTACCTATCGCCAAATCTGAAATAGCCGCGGCAAGTATTTGTTGTCAGCGCAGTACGGTGGTCAATCTTGATAAAGAAGGGCAGCCCCTGCGCCCAGCTATCATCTGGTTGGATCAACGCGTTGAGCAGGATCTGCCGGATATGGGGGCCTGGAATTTACTGTTTTCTGCGGTGGGTCATCGCCGCACGGTGCAACATTTCCGTTCACAGGCGAAGTCAAATTGGATTGCCCGGCGTCAACCTGAGATTTGGCGCAAAACCGATAAGTTTTTAATGTTATCGGGCTATCACGCTTACCGACTGACCGGCGACTATGTCGATTCTATTGCCAGCCAAGTGGGTTACTTGCCTTTTGATTACAAAAAGCAACAATGGGCAGGCGTTAAAGACTGGCGTTGGAAAGCGCTGGGTATTTCTCCTGGCATGTTGCCCAAGCTGATTGCACCGGGAAAATCCATGGGTGCCATATCTGCTCAGGCCAGCCGTGAAACCGGTATCCCCGAAGGCTTGCCGCTGATTGCTTCTGGTTCAGATAAAGCCTGCGAAGTGTTGGGTTCCGGCAGTCTGTCACCCGATATCGGTTGCCTCAGTTATGGTACGACGGCCACCTTCAATATCAGCTCTGATCGCTATAGGGAAGTTGCTCCGCCCATTCCGCCATATCCGGCGGCCGTACCCAATACCTACAACGCTGAAATTATGATTCAGCGCGGCTACTGGATGGTTAGCTGGTTTAAGCGTGAGTTTGGTTTGCGCGAGCAGGAAATGGCGAAAAAGCTGGGCGTAGCACCTGAAGCTTTATTTGATGAATTATTAAAAGAAGTGCCGCCGGGCTCCATGGGTTTAACCTTGCAGCCCTATTGGTCGCCGGGTATTAAAGAGCCTGGGCCAGAAGCCAAAGGTGCGATTATTGGTTTTGGCGATGTGCATACCCGCGCGCATATTTATCGGGCCATTATTGAAGGGCTTACTTACGCATTGCGTGCCGGTAAGGAGCGTGTAGAGAAACGCAGCGGCGTCAAGATAAAAACCTTGCGAGTGTCCGGTGGCGGCTCGCAAAGCGATCAGGTAATGCAGATTACCGCCGACGTTTTTGGTATTGAGGCAGAGCGTTTACACACCTTTGAAACTTCCGGCTTGGGTGCGGCGATTAATGCGGCTGTCGGTATCGGTTTCTATGCGAATTATCAACAAGCGATTGATGTCATGGTTCGTAGTGGCGATGTGTTCACGCCACAGGCCCAGAGTTGTAAGGTATATGACAAACTTTTCCACGATGTCTATCAGAAAATGTATGTCAGATTGAGCCCCATCTACAGGGCCATTCGGGATATTACTGGTTATCCGGGTTTAAATCTGGTTGAGTAAACGCATTTCCGCCGGATACGGATGCATATACAGGGACTGTTCTATAAACGGGTCCGGCTGATTGCGGAAGTGGTGGCGCAACAGGGTGATAGGCACAATCAATGGTATATGACCGAGCCGGTATTGCTCGATCGTTTCTGACAGTTCCTGTTTATCATCGCCATCGAGATCACGTTTTAGATAGCCGCGAACATGTTGCAATGTATTGACGTGATTGCCACGATTGGCCGGTTTTTTTAATGCCGCCATAAGTTGTTGAATATAGTTCTCTGCCAGCTCTTCAATCGGTGTTTGATGGCCGTCAGCCAACAGGCGTCCCAATTCTCTGACACTGTTTTGGTTGTGGCTCATTAAAATCAGTTTGTGTTGGCTGTGAAAGCGGAAGAGTTTGTCTTGTGTAATACCTTCACTCTCTAACTGTCGCCAGCGATAATAAACATACACTCGCTGAATAAAATTCTCACGCAAACCCGGATCGCCTAAACGGCCTTCTTCCTCGGTGGGTATTAAAGGAAAGTTCTGCATAAAGGTGGCTGCATAAATGCCTTGGCCATTACGCTTGTTGTGTGGATTGGTTGGGCTGATGGAAACTTTGACCCGTTCCATGCCGCAGCTGGGGGAATCCTTCTTAAAAATATAACCGCACAACTGACTGTGCCAATCGCGTTGCTGATTGGCGCTGTCTTGTAGTTGGTCGGTAAAGTCCTGTTCGCCGGTTTTCGAATCCACGCAGCGCACGCCTGCATCGGTGGCAACCAGTTTAATGGTCGGTCTGGGCACACCCAGGCCAATAGCCATCTCCGGGCAAAAGGGACGAAAGGAGAAGTAGCTGCCCAGAGTTTTTTCGATATAGGCGTTGAGCTTATGACCACCATCAAAACGCACCCGCTCGCCGAGTAGGCAGCTGCTGATGCCAATTAGAGGTATGTCTGTGGTGGTCATAACAATCCCGTTTTCCTGTGTTGCTTGCTTTGGCTTAGCCTACGTAGGTTGCCAGCGCTTTTTGCAGATTGACCAAGGTCTCACCACCTTTGATTTCCTTGGTGATTGGTTCGGCGCTATTGGCGGTCCAGATCTGCAGTTCGCCGTCCAGGTCAAAATGGCCTGAGGTAATCACCGCATAGTGGGCTATAGATTTATACGGAATGGAATGGTATTCGGTTCTCTTACCGGTCACGCCTTGTTTGTCTACCAGCAACAGGCGCTTATTGGTGAACAAGTACATGTCACGAATGACTTTTAACGCCAGCTCAAAGTGCTCGCCATCGGCCATAATCGGGGCGAAATCCTCTTCGACCTTTTCCTTGTCTATTTCCGATGCGTTGCCTAGCAGGCCGTCAAGCAGTCCCATGGGGTTATCCTCTTTGTAGTTTGAGTACGAAACGCCTAAGTGTATGGTCTAACCATGACAAAAAAGCGCAGGACTTGCCAGTCATTTAGAGGGGATGCAGAGGGGCTGAGGCCTAGTTGTACGAGATTTAGTAGTACAGGCGAATAACGGTTTCCGCCACACAGGCCAGGCGCTTGCTGTTTTCAATCTCGATGGTCATTTCGCTGACCACTTCGATGCTGCGCTTCATGGGGGTTAGACCAATCAGTCGACTGTGGGCGCGCACGCGGGTGCCTGCTTTAACCGGGAACGGGAAGCGCACCTTATTTAACCCATAATTAACGGCCATGCGAGCGTCGGGGTAGGGGTTGTTGTCGGGGTCAACGGTATTGGTCAATGCAGGGATCAGCGACAGGGTCAGGAACCCGTGTGCAACCGTGCTCTTGAAGGGCGATTCTTGTTTGGCCCGCTCCGGGTCGGTATGGATCCATTGATTATCACCCGTCACAGCAGCAAACTGGTTGATGCAATCCTGATCGATGGTATGCCATTCGCCAACAAAGGTTTCTTCGCCCAGTTGGGTTTTTAACCTGTCGTAAGCCTGCTTGGCTTCCGGGGTTTGTTCGGGGAAACTGCCCTTGGGTTGTTCGTCATCTTCAAAGAAACTGAAGCGCGAAATCCACGGGTTGTTCAAAGTATTGGCTAATTTGCTGTTAATGATATCCGAAATATTGCGAAACTTAGGTTCCCATTTGGCGATAAACTCTGCATTGTTGATTTGCAGGTTTTCACGTTTCTCGCGGATAAACTCAATAACATTCATGGTGCTGCTTCTTTGTTCTTGTTCCACATAATACTGTGCGGGCTTGCATAGTGTACGATAAGGCCCGACATTCCATGGCTTTGCGCCTAAGTGCAAACTAACTGAAATTTATTATACATAGGTTACAGCGCCTCTCAATTACTCTCTGGAGATAAGTCGATGTCAGGACAGGAAAAAATCAATTATGTGGAGTTTGCCGCAAAGGATTTGGCCGCCACAGAGGCCTTTTTCAAACAAGCCTTTGGTTGGACGTTTGAACATTACGGTGATGACTATATTGCCTTCAGTAATGCGGGGCTTGAAGGCGGTTTTTATCAGGCGGAATTATTTGCCAGCAGCCTGCAGGGCAGCGCGCTGATTGTCTTGTACAGTGAAGATCTGGCGGCGACCGAAGCCAGGATTGAAGCGGCGGGCGGTTATATTGTGCAGGAAACCTACGACTTTCCCGGTGGGCGCCGGTTTCATTTCTCCGAGCCCAGCGGCAATGAATTTGCGGTTTGGTCTGATAAATAAGGGCCGATTAGCCCAGTATAAAATCCCGATGCCAGTGTGACCGGCTGGCCACTAAAATCTGCGATTCGGTGGCGATACTGTGTAACGGGATATCCCAGTGCTCAGTATCCAGTTTGTCGACCTGTTGGCAGCTGTGAGCCAGCCCCAGTAAATAAGGGCGATGATTTTGGGTCTGGTGCTTGAAGGCAAAGGTCCGATCATAAAAGCCGCCGCCCATGCCCATGCGATTGCCGTTCGCATCAAAGCCGACTAACGGCATTAGCACCATGTCTAAATCCTCTGCGCGAATACGCTTGCGCGGATCGGCTTTGGGCTCGGGAATGCCAAAGCGGTTCGGTTCCAGTTGCGTATGCTCATCAAAACGCACAAACCACAGGCGGTTTTCGGCACCGGGTTTGAGTACCGGAAGGTAACAGGCCTTGCCACGTCGTAGCGCTTCGTGCAGCAGTGGGGTGGGATCAATTTCGCCATCATTGGGCAGATAAAGGGCGATACGTTTACTGCGCAAAAAAATAGGTTGGCGCGACAGTTGTTTGCACAAATGTTCAGCGGCTAATTGCTGTAGTTGCGGAGAAAGCGCCCGGCGACGTTGCCGTAATTCTAGGCGTAGGCTTTGACGATTTTCCATGTCAGGCTGCTAGATGAATAAGAATAAGAGGCCCCAAGAGTGCCGCTGTCAACTTGGCCTTGAACCGTGGGGTTCAAGGTGGGTGATCTCAGTTACATATTAGGCTTTCCGTCGTGCGGACATGCACATCAATGCAAGCGTGAAACCCCCGGGGTAAACATTATCGGCTCGAGGACTTGTCGACTGGCCAACACTTCAGGGTTGGGTCGAGTATAGCGTAGATCGGAGGGCGAAAAAATCTTGAACTTGCCTGGGATTCAAGCTATGTCAGCGGTAAAAATAGGGAAATTTTATAAGCCTGAGATTACTGGTAAATAGGGTGGGGCAAAGCTTCAGGTGGCCTGAAGCTTAGTCAATATTGTTCAGAGCTTTATCGAGTTTGTCGCACAGGCGCTGCAGTTGATCGCCATCCACTTGTGGTTCAGCGGGCTGTCCCTTGGCTTGTAGCAGTTCATGGCTGAGGTTGAGGGCAGCCATTACGGCGATGCGCTCCAAGCCAATTACCGTTCCGGACTGGCGAATATCACGCATGCGGATATCGAGCTCGCGGGCCGCTGAAATCAGGGCATCGCGCTCTTCGGGCGGGCAGGCGACCTGGTACTCTTTGTCGAGTATGCTGACGCTGACTGTGCCGATTTGTGTGCTCATGGGGTATATCCTTGGAGCCCTTCGCTCCTAGCCCTCTTGTTCCAGACTTTTTAACCGGGTAATCATGGCTTCCACCCTGGTACGGGCCAGCTCATTCTTTTCAATAAGGCGGGCGCGTTCACGGGCCCACTCGCCTTCCTTCTCTCGCAATTGCTGATTTTCCTTTTGCTGGCGCTCCACAAGCTGGATGAGCTGGTCGAGCTTGGCTTCCAGGGCCGTTAACAGGTTATCAGTCATAGCGAATGGTTAGTCTAAATGGTTACTTTTGCAGCTACTATATTGCGCTGTATACGGGGGGTCAATCATTCTTAATGTAAATTCTAGAATATGTGACCTATCTTGCGCCAGTCCTTACAAAAAGTGTCCTCTGATCCGTGCCTCTGGGGGCTCTGGCGGCAGCCTTCCAGGGGGAATCATGGTAGGATGGCGGCTTGTTTTTTGGTCCCAAGATCTGTGATTGAGCGTATATGACTGAAGTAGAAGCCCTTATCCCCTTTGATGACCTCGCTGACCTGATGTTACCCATGGGCAGCCTCAACAGCCCTTCTGAGTTACATGGCTGGCTCTGTGGCAAACTCTGTGGGGGCGCGCGTATGGAAGAGGCCGATTGGCTGGATCAGGCCTGGGAATTCCTCGATGTGGTCGGTGGCGCTGGTGCTGAGGCCCGCGAAGCGGTTGCCCATCTGTATACCACCACCTTGTCCCAATTCAACGATGAGGAGTTTGGCCTGCAGCTGCTGCTACCGGATGATGAGACTGATCTGGACCAGCGTGTGCAGGCTCTGGGTCAGTGGTGTCACGGCTTCCTCAGCGGTTTTGGCAGTGCTGGTATCGATGGTGATGCTCAGTTCTCCGCCGATGCGGCCGATGCCCTTAGAGACTTGGCGGCTATTGTGCAGGCTGGTTTAGGGGATGAAGACGACGATGAAGATGATGCCGAAGGCGACTTTATCGAAATCGCCGAATATGTGCGTATGGCGACTTTGACCCTGTATGCCGATTTTGGCCAAATTGAATTTGACCGTATTGGTCGCGAAGAAGATGAAGGCAACGATACGTTGCATTAAGGCAGACAATACTTAAAACGAGAGCGCGAATACAGAGAAGCCCATGAGCAAACTATCGATCACCAAACAGGAATTTGCCCGTCGCCGTAAGGCGCTGATGGAACTAATGGAACCCGATAGTATTGCCATACTTCCTTCGGCCCCCGAACGCTCCCGTTCTCGCGATACCGAATTCCACTATCGCCAGGACAGTGATCTGTTTTACCTGTCCGGCTTTGCCGAACCCGAGTCGGTGCTTGTACTTATCCCCGGTCGTGAACATGGTGAGTTTGTGGTTTTCTGTCGCGAGCGTGATCGTGAGCGGGAAATTTGGGATGGCTACCGCGCTGGGCCCGAAGGTGCTATTGAGCAATACGGCGCCGACGATGCGTTTCCCATCGATGATATCGACGATATCCTGCCGGGCCTGATTGAAGGCCGTGAGCGGGTTTACTACGCCATGGGTAAGGATGCCGACTTTGATCACCAAGTGATGACCTGGGTAAATACCATCCGTGCCAAGGTGCGCTCCGGAGCAACGCCGCCGGGTGAGTTCCTCGATCTGGACCACTTTCTCCACGATATGCGTTTATTCAAAAGCGCCGCCGAGCAACGCATCATGGCCGAGGCCGGAGAAATTTCTGCCCGCGCCCATGTGCGAGCGATGAAACTCTGCAAACCCGGGCTTTACGAATATCACCTGGAAAGTGAAATTTTGCATGAATTTGGTATGAGTGGTGCGCGCCACGCCGCCTATAACACCATTGTTGGTGGCGGGGAGAATGGCTGCATTTTGCACTACATCGAAAATAACCAAAAACTGAAAAAAGGCGATCTGGTTCTGATCGATGCTGGTTGCGAGTTCGAATACTACGCTGCCGACATTACCCGCACTTTCCCAGTGGGTGGTAAATTCAGCGAAGAACAAAAAGCCCTCTATAACCTGACCCTGAAATCCCAGTACGCGGCAATTGATGCCATCAAACCGGGTAACCACTGGAATGATCCTCACGAAGCGTCGGTACAAGTGATCACTGAAGGTTTGGTTGAGTTGGGCCTAATGGAAGGTGATATAGACGAGCTGATCGAATCCGAAGCCTACAAAGATTTCTACATGCATCGCATTGGCCACTGGCTGGGTATGGATGTGCATGATGTAGGTGATTACAAGGTCGGTGGTGAATGGCGTGTACTGGAGCCAGGTATGGTGATGACCGTTGAACCAGGTATTTATGTAGCGCCGGATAATGAGAAGGTCGACAAGAAATGGCGCGGCATTGGTATTCGCATTGAAGATGATGTGTTGATCACCAAAGACGGTTGCGATGTATTGACCGCCTCGGTGCCGAAAACTGTTGAGGATATTGAAGCCTTAATGGCGAGCTAACGTCATACTTGGTATAGCGGGTATCCATTGGGTTTGGAAATAAGTAAGACGAATAATTCGTGGCAAATATAACAAACACACAAATCGCCATTATCGGCGGCGGCATGGTTGGCGCAGCCCTGGCCACCTTATTGGCCTGTGCGCGTACGACGTGGAAAGTCACCTTAATTGAAGCCTTCCCGTTTCCGGCCAAAGATACCGATGCTGAGCCGATATATCAGCCCAGCTTCGATGCCCGTTCCACGGCTATCGCTGCTGGTAGCGTGCAGTTGTTTGAGCAGGCGGGTGTTTGGCAGCAACTCAAGCAACACGCAACAGCCATCAATCAAGTGCATGTTTCCGATAAAGGTCATATCGGCGGTACCGTAATCGATAAAAATGACCTCGGCGAAAAAGCCCTGGGTTATGTGATCCCCAATGCCTGGATTGGTAATGTGCTGCTTAACCATATTCAGCAGCAGAGCAATATCGACATTATTGCGCCGGCGCAGGTAAAACGCCTGCAACCCAAACAAACTGGTGCGGCTCTGCTTATCGAAAACGAGGATGAAAACTTTACCCTGGATTGTGAGCTGGCAGTGATTGCCGACGGCGCTCAATCACCCTTGCGCAAGCAGTTGGGTATCGATGTTGAGGTACATAATTATCAGCAGACGGCGATTATTGCCAACGTTGCTTTTGATCAGCCCCATAACGGTATCGCCTATGAGCGCTTTACCGATCAGGGGCCAATGGCGCTACTGCCACTTGGCGAAAGTGAGCAGGGTTGTGAAAGTGCTCTGGTGTGGACGCAACCACAAGATCAGGCTGAGCGTATTTTGGCGCTGGATGAAGCGGGGTTTCTGGCTGAGCTGCAACAGCGTTTTGGTTTCCGGCTCGGTAACTTTACCAAGGTGGGCAAGCGCGACAGTTACCCGCTAGAGTTGTTAGTCGCTAAAGAACAGGTTCGTTCCTCTATAGCCGTGATGGGCAATGCCGCTCACTTTTTACATCCGGTTGCCGGTCAGGGTTTTAATTTGGCCCTGCGTGACTGTGCGGCCCTGGTGGCTGAGTTAGCTGCTGCGTTTGATCAAGACTTGCCGCTGGGCAATTTGGACAGCCTGCTGCGTTATCAACAAACCCAGGAAAATGATCAGTTGGCCACCATTCGTGGCAGCGATACGCTGACCAAATTATTTTCTACCGATCAATTACCCCAGGCCGCATTGCGAGCATTAGGTTTTATCGGTTTGGAAGCCTTGCCTGTCAGCAAACAGTGGCTAAGCATGCAGTCCATGGGTCAGGCTGGCCGTCGAGTAAATTTACAATAAGGCTTTGGGCATGAACGACGCGAC
Source organism: Maricurvus nonylphenolicus (assembly GCF_042854845.1). Taxonomy (GTDB): domain Bacteria; phylum Pseudomonadota; class Gammaproteobacteria; order Pseudomonadales; family Cellvibrionaceae; genus Maricurvus; species Maricurvus nonylphenolicus. The sequence continues at coordinate 280,092 of NZ_AP031498.1, forward strand.
GGAAATGACTGAATCAAGAGCAGAATTCGATATCCTAATTGTCGGCGCCGGCCTGGTCGGTGGCGCTTTGGCCTGCGCGCTTGCCCAAATTGATCAATCGCTTGCCGTGGGGGTGATTGAAGCCGGGCCGGACCCCAAACCATTTAACGCTGAGCAGTTTGATCCGCGTGTGGTTGCCTTAACCCATGCCTCGAAGCAACTGCTGGCCAGTATTGGCGCTTGGGACATGATCGAAGCCGAGCGCACCTGCCCCTATACCGATATGCATGTGTGGGATGCTGATGGCACGGGCAATATTCATTTTGATTGCCGTGAAGTGCAGCAGCCAAGCCTGGGCCACATTGTTGAAAATAGCGTGGCGGTTCGGGCTATTACCCAACAATTGTATCAGCGAGCCAATGTTCAGTTGATTCACGGGCGAGTGGAGACTTTGCACCGTGATGACCAAGCGCAATTATCGCAGGTGATTTTGGAATCCGGCGAGGTTGTATCGGCGCCGTTACTCTTGGCCTGTGATGGCGCTAATTCCAAAGTGCGTGAGTTGGCCAATATGCATACTCGCGAATGGGATTACGGCCATCACGCCGTGGTCACCACGGTGCGCAGCGAGCAGCCACACCAATTCACGGCCTGGCAACGTTTTTTAACCTCAGGTCCGCTGGCGTTTTTGCCGCTGGTTACCGCTGAGGGTGATGCTCACCAGTGTTCGATTGTGTGGTCTGTATTGCCGGAATTAGCCGAAGCGTTAATGGCGCTGGATGACGACACATTTTGTCTGCGCCTCAGTGATGCCTTTGAGCATAAGCTCGGCAAAGTCGTACACGCCGATAAGCGTTTTAGTTTCCCATTACGACAGCGTCATGCCATTGATTATATTAAACCCGGTATTGCGCTGGTGGGTGATGCCTGCCATACCATTCATCCTTTAGCCGGTCAGGGCGTGAATTTAGGCTTCCTTGATGTGCTGGCGTTACAGCAGGAAATTCAGCGCGCCTGCGAACGTAACCTGCCCCTGTCTGATGAATCCATTCTGCGTCGTTACCAACGTCAGCGCAAAAGCGGCAACCTGTCGATGATGGCGGCGATGGAAGGTTTTAAACGTTTATTCGGTGCTGACAATATCGGTGTGCGCTGGGTGCGTAACGAAGGTTTACGTCAGGTAAACAGTTTGCCGCTGTTAAAAAATACCATCGTTAAACAAGCCATGGGACTCTAAAGCCTATGTCGAACGCTATTTCCTCCATTGCGTTGGTGTGTTTGACACCTATCACCGACGGCAATGAGCTGGGTGCAATGGAGTTGCCCAGTTACGGCATTAAGCGTATTCAAGCTGCGGTGGTGGCTGATCCTGCACTGGCCGATTGCCAGCTGCATATGATTGACCTGATGCGGGATGACGTTGAAGGTTATGTTGAAACCATTCTCGCCTGCGAACCGCAATTAATCGGCATTTCCATGTATGTCTGGTCGACACCCTGCATGATAGAAGTGGCGCGTCGAATTAAATTACGTCGGCCCGATATTTTAATTGTGTTTGGTGGCCCGTCGGCGCGAAAGGAAGTCTTTGATCTGCCTATCTATCCTGCACCCCATCATGTGTTGGATGCACTGGTGAGTTCCGAAGGTGAAGAAACCTTTACCCGTATAGCCCGATTGCCAGAAGCCAGTAAACAACAATTAGAGAGTGTGCCGGGGTTAGATGTGCCGGCTATTAGTGGCTGGTATTCAACCGGGCCGCAGGTACCGATTGCCTGTTTGGATAATATCGCCTCGCCATACCAGCTGGGGTTGATGCCGCGTAATACTGTGGCCTACCTGGAAACCTTTCGCGGCTGCCCCATGAGTTGCCGTTTTTGTGAGTGGGGCGCAACCGACAGTGCAACCACGGTATTTTCTACCGAGTACCTGATTAAAGAAATGCAGGCTTACAAGGAGTGGGATGCCTCGTCGGTATTTTTGGTTGATGCCGGTTTAAACCTCAATGCCAAAGCCTTTAAAAATTTGCAGGCCGCCGAGCGTGAAGTCGGATTCCTCGCGCGCGCCAAAGGTCTGTGGGCTGAGATATATCCCACCAATGTACGTGATGAACATTTACAGTTTTTGCGCGAAGTGAATGTTGGTTACCTGGGCATCGGTTTACAATCGATTGATCCGGCAGTATTGAAAGATCAGGATCGTCCTTTCAAGCAGGAACGTTTTGAAGAGTCCGTAAGACGTTTGGCGGAAGTTTCCTACTGTGAAATCCAAATTATTATGGGGTTGCCCGGTGATACGCCGGAAGGTTTTCAGCGTACGCTGGAATTTGCACGCTCATTACCGGTCGGTGTGCGCGCCTATCATTGCTTGGTATTGCCCGATGCCTTGCTAAACCGTTCCAAACCCGAGTGGAATATTCGCTTTAATCCGCACAATATGGCTATGACATCCTGTCTTGGGTGGAGTGAAGCTGACTTTGCTCGCATGCGCGCCTATAACACCGAGCAGGCCCAGCAAGCTGGCGGAACAGCGGGAGAGTTTTGGTGGTTCTTTCCTCCCCAGTATTAGTCGAACCGCAAGCGGTAAAGGAAACCTCTGAGCGTCCTCGTCGTGGACGGCGGGTAGCGATTCTCGCCTGTTACCCGCTGCGCGATGCCGCCATGCCGCCACAATTTATTTCCAACCACGGTATGCGAATGGTCGAGGCTTCTCTGCGTGCATCAGAGCTCGATGGTCTGGAAGTCAAAGTGTGGGATTTGGATGTTGCACGTCTGCAACCGATGGTTGATGAAGTGCTCGACTTCGATCCCGATGTGGTTGGTTTTTCCGCCTTTATGTGGTCGTTTGATTTATTCGTTCAGGCCGCCCAAATTTTCAAGCAACATGACCCGCGACGCTTAATTGTTTTTGGTGGGCCTTCGGCGCGACCTTCCATGTTTAAGCTCGAACCTTATCAACAGGCTTCCCGCTGGGTGGATGTGCTGGTGATCAACGAAGGTGAAACCGCCTTTGTGGAAATTGTCGCCAGCGAAGATCGCCGTGCGAGCAGTTTGCAGGATATTAAGGGCTTGGCTTTACCGGGTTTGGCCGGCTGGATTGAAACGCCTGAACGTCCGCTGGCGGACCTTAGTGATTTGCCATCACCCTATAAAATGGACCTGGTACCACCGGGTGGCATTGGTGTATTGCAAACCTATCGCGGCTGCCCATTTACCTGTTCATTTTGTGAGTGGGGTACACTGGAGTCTCCCAAGCGGGTCAGGCGAGTTGACGATTTAAGTGAAGAATTTGCAGCTATGGATCGCAATGGCGTTGGTGGCACTTTATTGGTGGATGCTGGCTTAAACCTGAATCCCCACGGCTTTCGTAATTTAATGGATGCTGCCGCCGAAACCCGATTTTTTGAAAATCGCTATTTAATTTCTGAAGTCTATCCCGCCAAGGTGCGCGACGAGCACCTGGAATTTTTATCCATGGTGGGTATGCCGCTGGTAGGTATCGGGCTGCAGTCCTTTGATAATGATGTGCTTTCTCATGTGGAGCGGGCCTACGATGAAAACCGTTTTGAAAAAACTCTCGATGAGTTGCGTAAAGTCTCGTCGGTAGCCATCGAGATTATTCTGGGTTTACCCGGCGATACGCCAGAGAGTTTTCGCAAAACTTTTGAACGGGCCAGAAGTTTGCCCTGTGCCTTGCGGGTTTATCACTGCGTGGTATTGCCTTCTGCACTGATGGTGCGGGCTCCAGAAAACTACGCTATGGATTTTGACCCTCACTCCCTGAAGATGAAGTCCTGTTTGGGGTGGAGCGCAGAAGCCATGCAGCGGGAAATGGACTATGTCACTGACTGTGCGCGGCGTGAGGGCGGCGAGTGCGGCGAGTATTTTTGGGTTTTTCCTCGTCGTATGTGAGTCGTTTTTTTGACGTACGACTCGAAATCTGCACGTTATTCACGTAAAGTGGCGATATAGCTAAAAGCATAATGATAAGAGCCGCTGTTCCCATGTTAGTCAAAGATGTAATGAGTCAATCCGTGACAGGAGTCGATGCCGATGAACGGCTGGCAGATGCTGTTGCACTTATGACGCAGCAACGCCATTCGTGTCTGGTGGTTGTTGAGGCTAACAAACCTGTCGGCATTGTGACCGAGCGTGATCTTGCCCATCTATTAAGCCAAGCCTTTAGTCAGTCGCTGGACAAGGATATGGTGGTTGCGGGCATTATGACTCCACGCCCTATCTGTGTGAGTGAGTCCATGACCTTGGCCGATGCCTTGGCGCTTTCTCGTACCCGTAGGGTGCGCCATCTGCCAGTAGTGGATGACGATAATCAGCTAATCGGTTTGGTTACCCAAACCAATATGGTGAATACCTACGCCGATATTCTTGCCGAGCAAGCCCGCCTGGAAACCAATCTGGAAGAACTTAAGCACCTGTCGCTGGAAGATCCATTAATGGGTGTTGGTAATCGTCGGGCGATGGAAGTGGATTTGGCCTTTACCGAAGCTGATGCCAAGCGACATAAAAAAAGCTACGCCGTGTCACTAGTGGATATCGATTACTTTAAAAAGTACAACGATCACTACGGACACCAGTCCGGTGATGAGGTATTGCGCCAGGTTGCCGATATTGTCAAAGCAACGGTGCGGGATTCTGATCGCGTATTTCGTTATGGCGGTGAAGAAATATTGATTGTTATGCCGGAAACCGACTTAAGCGCCGCGCAACTATGTATTGAGAGGGTGCGGCAGTCATTGGAGAAGGCGGCCATTCCCCATGAGCGCTCTCCATTTGGCTTTCTAACCGTCAGCGGTGGCGTGGCTGCCGGTGTAGCAAGCCCTTGGGCAGCGCTGGTGGCTGATGCCGACAAAGGCTTGTATGAGGCCAAAGGCGCAGGGCGCAATCGCATCAGTGTCTCTGACTGAGAGTTTGCTCTGTGCTCGTTTCAGTCCTGGCTGAGCGTTGATCGCGCCAGCGCTCTAAGTGCTCGATAATTTTATCTGACGAATACATCTGCGGGTTGGAGTTCTCTTTACCTTCCTCGGTTTCCCATTGCTGTATCAGTGCGCTTGCCTGCAAAAAAGCGTCGCTAAAGCTGTTGGTGTTGGGCAGGGCCTCTTTAAAGAAGGCTTCACCAAAATAGGTGAATTTATTATTGTCATCACAGCCAAACGACGTTTTATCACTTGCCGCTGCGGTTATCACCATAGTGTGATCATCTTTTAAGTCTTCAATAAAACCACCGGAGTAACAGGCCGATAAAACCACCACTTTCCATTTGATCTGGCTTTGGTCGAGCAACTCGCGCAGTTTTTGGGAGCTGAGGTCTTGCAGAGATAGCCCCGGTTGCTGGAATGATATGGTTTTATTCTGGGAGCCGTGGCTGGTGATATAGAGAAATAAAATATCCTGCTCACGGTTCATCTTTTGCCCTAACGTACTTAGGCTTTTCTCCAGGCTGGTAAGGGTGGCCAGTGGGCGGTCATCCAATGAGCGACGACTATTGCTGAGATAAACGGATTGTTCGGGGTTGCTTAGCGTTTGGTTGAAGTAAGTTTCGATGAAATTGATTTCGCTGCGAAATACTTCCTCGCTACCAAACGAGCCCAGGGCCAGGGTGAACAGTTCGATTTGCTCACGGTTGCCTGGCTGAATAGTATTAAGTCGCTGTTCTAACAGCGGCAGCTGGTTGTAAAGGGCAAACTCGGTGATTTCCTCGCGGCCAAAAATAGCTGTGCCAGAGTCGCTGCTGATGAGTTCGTTGTTTTTCCATTCGCCGTGAATGGGTTTGGCATCATCATGGTTGGCGGTGTAGATTCCCTTGCCGTGTTTGCTGCCGTAGCGAAACTCACCCTCGTATATATCGCCATTGCTGGCGATCAGTTTACCCTGGCCATCAAAGCGACCGTAGTTAAATTCGCCTTCATAACGGCTGCTATTGCTACCGATAAAAACGCCCTGGCCGACCAGTACGCCGTTTTCAAACTGGCCCTGATATTGGTTGCCATCTTCATCGACATCAACGCCTTTGCCGTTGGCAACCCAATCTTTAAATTCACCCACATAGGCGCGACCTTCGCTATTGCTGTAACTGCCTTGGCCTGAAAAATTGCCCTGTTGAAATGTACCGCTATAACGTTCGCCGGAGTTTTCGATATAGGTGCCTTGGCCGTGAAATTCACCTTCAATAAATTCACCGGTGTAGCGATTGCCGTTGGCGTAAACTATATCACCCTGACCGTGGAAGCGGTCATCGTGAAAGCCTCCGGTGTAGGTGTAGTCGTCTGTTACCGTCCACTTGCCTTGGCCCTGGATTTTGCTTCGCTCGAATTGGCCTTCGTATAGATTACCTTCGCTGAAAATAATCAGGCCTTGGCCATGGGGTTGGTTATTCTTAATCTGGCCGCTGTATTGAATGCCATCGGAGTAGGTGATGCTGCCTTTGCCATTACCTGAGCCCTGTTGGTAATCACCGGTGTAGCGATAGCCAGTGTGGCTGATAAATTCGCCTTTGCCATGAAACAAACCATTGGCAAACTCGCCCTGATATTCATCGCCATTAGGCCACTGCATATGGCCTTCACCTGCAGCGACGCCGTCTTCATTTACAGGGCCTGAATAGGTGGCGCCATCGGCAAAGCGCAGCGCAGGGTGGTAACGAATCTCTCCGGCTTCAATATGATAACTTTGATTAAACAGGGTGACTGATACAGCTCCCAGTGAAATACCTAATGCCAGGGAGATGGCTAAACGTCCAGATTGTTTCATGATGGCTTCCTACAACTATGCAAGACATTACTATACGACATAATTGTCGCGACGCATCATGAATATTGAAACAGATAAAAAAAAGGGACCGCAAGCAGTCCCTGAGTGATAGCCAAAGGTAGAAACAACAGCGAACTGTTGTCTATTCTTGTTACAACCAATGGGGGTAGGTCACAACAGGAAACTTGAGTTGAAGGAGAAACAGCAGTAACGATTAGTGGGCATCACCGTGATCGGTATTGCCGTCGATCCAATACAAAAGAACGCCAGCCAGTGTCGCTCCAACCACAATGGCAGCCATGCTACCCATAAGAAGGATTCCAGCAATATTGACAGCTTCAGTCATAACGATCTCCTGTAAAGGTTTTCCTCACTGTGTTGGATACAGTGTAAACCTCGGGCGGATACGGTTATTGATTTGGGTCAAGCGGTGGGGCGTTTGATGAGCTTTGTGAGGGGGTACCTCAGTAGAGGTAGAAGAGGGGTAGAGCATGTCACTCCGTGCCCCAACGGGGCACGGAGTGACATTTGGTTAACGCCTAGAAACTAAAGCGTGCACCAACGGTTAAGCTGCGTTCTGCTTCCGGAGAAACTTCACGCAGGTAAGAAGTGGAGTGACGGATTTCGTCATCCAGCAGGTTGTTGGCGCGTACGAAGAACATGGTGTTATCCATGTAGTAGTTAAAGCTGGCATCGACGCGGGTGTAGCCATCGGTATCCTCTTCTTCGTCACCTGGGTGGTTCTGATCCGCAGCGCGGGTGGCGCTCAGTTTGGCATCCCACTGCTCAGTGGCAAAGCTCAGCTCGGAGCCAAAGCGTGCAGGGGTGATACGAGGCACATCGCCATTGTTGTCCAGCTTGGCGCGAACATAGTCACCGAAGAAACGCAGTTGCCATTGCTCTGCCAGTGGCAGAATCAGCTCGGCCTCGATACCGCGGAAGGTGGAGTCTTCCTGGCTGTATTCGAAGATAAACAGTTCTTCAACGTGATCTTCTACACCGGTATTGCGCTTATAAATAAAATCGCTGATATCGTTGTAGAACAGGTTAACGGAGGCGTGGAAATCACCGTGGTAGTGGTAGCCGACTTCCCAGTTCAGGCTGGTTTCTTCGTCCAAATTACGATCGCCGACGTCAATACTTTGGGTCGCCAGGTGAGGGCCGTCAGAGAACAGCTCTTCTACACTCGGTGCACGTTGAGTACGGCTCAGGCCCAGGTTGATACGCTGGCTATCGCTCAGTTGGTACTGGGTTGCTAAAGACAGGCTGTAAGCATTGTGGTCAACACTGCTGCCATTTTCTGGATCGATCTCTTGGCGCTCCAAACGGCCGCCCACTTCAACCAGCCATTGGCCGAATTGTTTCTCTTCAACCAGGAAGATGCCCTGACTGGTGATATCTGACTTGGGAATGAATGCTTCTTCACCTTCAGCGGAGAATTCACGATCCAGTAGCTGGATGCCAAAAGCGCCTTTCCAGTCGTTGATGGGGTTGTGCACCAGTTCCAGACGCCCTTCAACGGCTTCACTTTCGAAGACCGTACCGGTTTCAGCACCTTCCAGCTCGGCGTGTTCGTAGTCAACATAGGCCAGGCGCAGGCGGGCTTTTTCAAAGCCCTCCATTGGGTTCAGCAGCTCACCTTTGATGTCGTAACGGGTTTGCTGCATATCAATACGTACAACTTCCTCGTCGTCGTGACCGCCACCACCGCCACCGCCGTGATCATGCTCATGGCCACCGGGAGGAATGCCGTAATTGTTTTCCTGGTAGTTAACGCTAAAGCCCAGGTAGCCGCGCTCACCAATCCAGGTGCCGCCCAGGCTGCCACCGCTGGCGCGGTTGTTGGAGTTGTCGATAAAGCCGTAGGTGGTTTCATCGCCACCGTGAACATCCGCTGGGCCATCGATATTGGTGTTGTTGCTGTCGCGATACATGCCGTCTACATGCCAGGCAAAGTTATTGCCTGCGGCGCCGTCCAGACGGAAAACACTCGCGGTTTCATCGTTAGCCGTGCTGTGGCGGGTTTCAATCGCACCTGTGATCGCTTTTTCTGGCAGGCTGGTCGGGATGCGGCTGTCGATCACGTTGACGATGCCGCCGATGGCACCACCACCAAAGCGCAGGGTTTGTGGGCCGCGCAATACTTCAATGCTGTCAGCCAGCAGAGGCTCGGTGGTATTGGCATGGTCGGCAGAGGCGTTAGAGGCATCCAGGGTTTCCAGGCCATCCTGCATCACCTTAACTCGGTTGGCGCCCTGGCCACGAATAATCGGGTTACCGACGCTGGGGCCGAAAGAGGCGGAGGAGACACCAACCAGACCCTGCAGGGTTTCACCCAGAGTCGCTGCAGCTTGCTGGCGCAGTTTTTCACCGCTCAATACGCTGATTGGGCGCGGGTTTTCAGATACCGTCTTTTCCAGAGGAGAAGCACTAACGGTCATCTCTTCCATGTGTTTGTTATGGGACAGTTCGTTTGAGGCGGCCCAGGCTTGAGTGGACAATACCGCTGCCGCCAGCGGTAACAAAGTAAAAGCTTTCATCAGTTTTCTTCACAGTTGGGCAGGTGCAGGGATGTCTAACGAGGTAGACATTGCCGGGCACACTGCGGATTAAGTCATTGAATGTGTAGGTTTTAGACTGTGAAAGATGGTGGAGCTCGGATGCTATAGATGCCAAAGCCTAGGCTTATGGCCTGCGTGCTTGCCTCTTGATGGGTAGAGCTTTGTGAAAAGGTGACAGCTGGTGCATCTAGGCCACTGCTGGCACCTTCACCGCTGCCGTGGTGAAGGCAGCAGATGGTGCATTCGTTAGCGGCCTCAAGGTCCGCATGGATATGACCGATTTCAGCGGTTTGCGCCAATAGCAGTACCGCCACCAGACTAAGCAGGTAGCGTCGCCATAGGGATTGGGCGCGAGGACTGAAAAACACGGTTACATCCTGGGTGATTAAAGGCTAGCCAGTTATGTTATGTTGTAACAAAATGGCGCGCAAGTGAATAATTTTGATCGAGTTCATGAGCAAAGGAGCGGTAGTTTACGCGGCACTAATAGCTTAGGCATCTAGTGCTTGGTCAATTAGTGTAAAGACTCTTCCCACAGATCCTTTATCGCAGTAGCCCGCACCCCCTGCTACCAGTATAATTCGCGCCTTGAGTTGCCATCCCGGCAGTAGAGAACATTGGAGACGACTATGGCGGATCGCACCGCATCGGTAAATCGCGATACCTTGGAAACCCAAATTCAGGTAGACGTAAACCTGGATGGCACCGGTAAAGGCCAATTCAATACTGGCGTGCCCTTCCTTGAGCATATGATGGATCAGATTGCTCGCCATGGTTTGATTGATATGAATATCACTTGTAAAGGCGATACCCACATTGATGACCACCACACGGTGGAAGATATTGGTATCACCCTGGGGCAGGCAGTGGCTCAAGCGTTGGGTGACAAGAAAGGTATCCGCCGTTATGGCCACGCCTATGTGCCGCTGGATGAAGCTCTGTCACGTGTTGTGATCGATTTTTCCGGTCGTCCGGGCTTGATTATGGAAATTCCATTTACCCAAAAGCGTGTGGGTAACTTTGATACCGAGCTATTCTGGGAGTTTTTCCAGGGCTTTGTTAACCATGCCCAGGTAACCCTGCACATTGATTGCCTGCGTGGCTTTAATGCTCACCACCAGATCGAGACGGTATTTAAAGCTTTTGGTCGTGCCCTGCGTATGGCTCTGGAATTGGATCCGCGTATGAGCGGCATGATGCCTTCCACAAAAGGTACCCTTTAATGAGCAAGCAAGTTGCCGTGATCGATTACGGCATGGGTAATCTGCATTCTGTCGCCAGTGCTTTGGAGCATGTGGCTCCAGATACCAATGTCATCGTTACTGCCGACGCGCAAGCCATTGCCAATGCCGATCATGTGATCTTCCCTGGCGTGGGCGCTATCCGCGATTGTATGGCAGAAATACGCCGTCTGGGTGTTGATGCGGTAGTTAAAGATGCGATTGCCAGCGGCAAGCCGGTACTGGGTATTTGTGTCGGTATGCAGGCGCTGATGACTCACAGCGAAGAAAACGACGGCGTGGATTGCCTGAACCTGTTACAGGGCAATGTGCGCTTCTTCGGTAAGGAGCATCACGACGCTCAGGGCGAGCACTTAAAGGTGCCGCATATGGGCTGGAACCAGGTAGAGCAAACCATGGATCACCCGTTGTGGCAGGGTATTGAAAGCGGCAGCCGTTTTTATTTTGTCCACAGCTACTACATCAAATCTGACTCGCCGGAGTTGGTGGCGGGTACTTGTAACTACGGCCATGATTTTGATGTGGCGATTGCCAAAGATAATTTGTTTACTGCGCAATTCCACCCGGAAAAAAGCCACACTGCCGGTTTGCAGTTGCTGAAAAACTTTGTTGCCTGGGACGGCAAATAAATTGCCACAGGCCGGGGTCTGACCCTGCGGGTCAGACCCCTATTAAGAACTCCAAGAACATAATTTCGCAGTAAGACCCCGGGGTACGACCCGCAGGGTCGGATCCCTATCTTCAGGACCCCTACCTTTTAGATTCTTTCGCCAAAGTGTTGTAGATAATCTTCCAGCACGGTTTCACATTGATGTTCGAACTCACTGAACATACAACCGATAACAAACTTGTCCTGGGCTAACCGGCGGCTGTAGATAATTTTGCAGTGTAAATCGATGGCATCCTTATCCTTGTAGCTGGTGGGAACCTCAAAGTGCACCGCTAGGCTGATAGGTTGGTGTGGGGAGGGGCGTTTAATATTGGGCATTAAGGCCTGCATCAGACCGTGGTCGCATTCCAGTTGTAAGCCTGACATCGACAGGTTGGTAATGACCGCCTCAGAGTGTTGATCGGGCGTATCGACGCTACAGGAAAAGTTGGTTTTGAAGCGCGGTTCACGGCGCAAGTCGATTTCGCTCATGATGTCGATGTCCACTCTGCTGTGTTCCTTGTCCCGGTCTGTTTTCGGCGTGTCAGCCTATTCGTCTTCTAGCATAGCGCCGACCTTATGCGTAGAGCAATGTTTGGCATATTTTTCATTTTTATGATTGTGGCGACATGTTTCTGGCCTATAGTTTATGAGGATGCTCTAAGGGGAGTGGTGCACAATGGACGGGGATATTCACATCTCCCTGGCTCAGCAACAGGGCTTGTTAAACGATTCGGCACATTCGGCAGGTTTGCTAAATGCGCTGGCGATGAGTGGCGACCATTTCTCGATAGTTGATCGCAACTATACCTACCAAATTGTCAGTGACGCCTATCTGCGTGCCCACGAACTTGAGCGTGAACAAATTATTGGTCGCCATGTCGCGGATATGCTTGGCGAGGATATCTTTGAGCAGGTGGTTAAACCCAGTTTGGATAACTGCTTTCGTGGTCAGAAAGTACAATACCGCAGCGATTTTACCTTCAAAGGTTACGATGGCCTGCGGCATATGGATGTGTGCTACAGGCCCTACCGCGATGTCAGCGGCGAGGTGATTGGTGCCATCGTTAGCGCCAGGGATATCACCGATATTCGCAAGGAAGTGGAACAGCTCAATGCGCTGGCCCATATCGACAGTCTTACCCAGTTGCCCAACCGCAGTTACATTATCTTTCTGTTGTACAAAAGTATGGCTCGTGCTCATCGCGAGGGGCGCAGTTTTAGTATTGCTTACTGCGACCTCAACGACTTTAAGTTGGTTAACGATAAGTTGGGTCATCGGCAGGGTGACAGGGTACTCAAGGCGGTGGCAGAGCGGTTGCGCTCAGCTCTGCGTAGCAACGAGGAAATTGGCCGCATGGGCGGCGATGAATTTCTGCTGGTGCTCGATGAGCCACTGAGTAAGGAAGAGGAAGTCATCGTCAGTGAGCGCTTAAAACAGGCTCTGGCGGAGCCCTTCGTTTTGGGTGAGGAGGAGCTGACTCTGGGTATCAGCCTTGGCTGTGCCCGCTACCCGGAAGATGCGGAAAGTGCCGAAACCCTGATTCAGGTGGCCGATGACCGCATGTACCGCGATAAAGTCCAATCCCGTTACCGCTAGACCCTCTCCTCACTCCTGCAGAGCTGCGCTAGGCATGGGCGCCATGCACTGAATAGGCTACAATGGCCCCTTTTCAATTTGCCCTGATCGGGTTGTCCTGAAGTATTAGGTTTAAGCAGTTATGGCTCTCGCAAAACGTATTATCCCCTGCCTGGATGTGGATAAAGGCCGCGTTGTTAAAGGTGTGAACTTTGTTGGTATCCGTGATGCCGGTGATCCTGTGGAAATCGCCAAGCGTTACAACGAGCAAGGTGCCGATGAAATCACCTTCCTCGATATTACCGCCAGCCATGAAGGCCGTGATACCACAGTCCATACCGTCGAGCAGATAGCCTCAGAAGTGTTTATCCCTCTGACCGTAGGCGGTGGTATTCGCACGGTGGAAGACATCCGCAATATGCTCAATGCCGGTGCTGACAAGGTCAGTATCAACTCGGCAGCGGTGAAGAACCCGGAATTTGTCCGCGAAGCCTCAGAGCGTTTCGGTGCCCAGTGTATTGTGGTGGCTATTGATGCCAAACAAGTCAGTGCCCCTGGTGAGCCGGGTCGCTGGGAGATCTTCACCCACGGTGGCCGCAAGCCTACCGGTATCGATGCAGTAGCCTGGGCGGCGAAAATGGCAGATTACGGTGCCGGTGAAATCCTGCTGACCAGTATGGATCAGGATGGCTGTAAGGAAGGCTTTGACTTGGGCGTAACCCGTGCGGTGAGTGAGGCTGTGTCTATTCCGGTAATTGCTTCCGGTGGTGTGGGTAACTTGCAGCATCTGGTGGATGGTGTGGTGGAAGGCAAGGCCGATGCGGTGCTGGCGGCCAGTATTTTCCACTTCGGTGAATACACCGTGCCAGAGGCCAAGCGCTATATGCAGGAGAGAGCGGTAGAGGTACGGCTGTAAATTTACAGCCGTATAACGGTATTTGGGGGCAAAGGTGCGGAGTATTGAGGCTCCGTCACTAGGCTTTAGGCTACGTTGCGCCCGTATTCTTCCAGTGTGCTGACAAACGACGTGCCGGCACCGGTAATAAAATCAACAAAGTCACTGCAGCCAACGCGAGCATCAGAGAGATGGTCAAAAGGCCCTATGCTGACCCCTTCGCGTGTGGTGTAGTACCAGTAGTTTTCCTTCTGGAAAAATCGCTCAGTCCTTTCAGGCACTTGGTGGCCTTGTTCACCTTGACGAATTTGCATCATTTTTACAGCCCTTCCCAGCTTCGACGGTTAAACATCACTTCCTGTGGCAGGTAATACCTCTGTCCGCCTGCGCTTTACCTTTACGGTAGAAGCACTGGCACACTTTAGCGGGTATTTTGCAAACTGCAAGTTTATACCTTTGATATTAAAGCTTAGTCAGACAGGCGGGCAGGTGGCTAGATTGTTTGGGTATATCAGATATTGGCGTTTAGTTAGCCCCGATCTACACGCTGATAGCGATAAATCAAATTGGGTTCGCTCACAATATAGAGGTTACCTTCATCATCCATGGTGATGCCTTCCGCCTGGGGCACCGAGGTATTAAGGCCATTAAAACCGGCCTCTAAATCCATATAGCTGACGGTTTCGCCCTTGCTGTTGATCTCGGTAATCAGCTTGGATTCATCACTGAGTACCAACAGGTTGCCACTGTGGCGGTCGAAGTGCAGGCCGGACAGGTCATCAAACGAATAGCGGCTAATGTCCAGTGGATCGTTGATGCTGATATTGCGCTTGGCGTCCAGCAGGCCATCAATGGTCAGCAGGCGCATAGGGTCGCGCTCGCGCACGGCATAAACCGTCTGTTTCTCATGATCGACAGCAATGCCTTCAAAGCCCTTGTTGCCCTCGCCATTGGTATTGAGGGTGATTTGGGGCAGCTCACTTTTCACCAGGGTGCGGGTGTCTTTATCGATATTGGCCAGGGCCACCGTCTGCTTCCGCTCGTCGGCAATAATCAACTGGCCGGGGCCGGCGTAGGCCACCCCTTCGGTATCGCTAAAGCCTTCCAGCTCTATGGTACGCACTAGCTGCAGCTGGCGGTTGAGTTCCAGCAATTTGGTGGGCTGATTGATCACCACAAAGAAGGAGTCGCTATCGGGGCAGTAGGTAATGCCCGAGGCGTTATCCACAGTACCGGGAATAGTCACCGCTTCGGTATCGACCCGGTAATCTGGCAGCCAGACTGAGAGCGCCTGTTCGGCTTCCGGGGTTTGCCATTCATTCCATGCGTAATGGGCTCGATCATCCAGATCCAGCAAGTGAGCGCCGGCCAAAAGCCCGCCAGCAATGGCAATAACACGGTACAACATAAGGATTCCCCAAGTGGTGAATCTATGTGACCGTTATTTAGTCAATCGGTTCCGAAAGAGAGGTTTATAGTGTGTTGTTGTCTTGCTCGATACGCGCCTGAGTGTCGATAACCGGCTGGAGTAGTTCGGAGATGGACACCAGCTCAATGCCCTGGGCTTGCAGCAGTGGCAGGCGCTGCTCTAACAGATCCAGAGTTTCCGGGTAGGGGTGACCAATAGCCAGTGCATGGCCGTCACGCTTGGCCAGCTTGAGCAGGTAATCGAACTGTTTGGAGATGAACGCCTGGCTGCGTTCGTGATCGAGAAACACATCGCGTTCATCAGTGGGTAGTTGCTGGTTTATGGCGGTGGACATGGCCAGGCTGTCGGCGCTGGTGCGGCTATCGATAAAAAACAGCCCCTGCTGTTTCAACTCCGTCATCAGCCAGTCCATCGCTTCCGGATTCTGGGTTAGCTGGCTGCCCATATGGTTGTTTACACCAATCACATGGGGCACGGCCTGTAAATTTCCGCGCAGGGTAGCGAGAAAGGTTTCCTGATCCATCTCGTCGGTAAGCGCTCCCTTATCCAGCGGTACACCGCGGGTGTTGGCCATGGGGGTGTGCAGCATAATATCTTTGCCTGCCTCAAAGCCCACCTTGGCCAGAGCGGCGCCGTTGGGGGTGTGGGGCAGAATGGAGAGCGTCACATTGGCGGGCAAGCGCGCCGCACGTAAACCGTTGCGCAAGCTGTAGCCAATATCGTCAATAATAATGGCGATACGGGCGGGTTTGCTCGCTGTCGGTGTTAGGGACTCCTGGGCCGCCAATTGGCCAAGGGGTAACAGCAGGGCAATAAAAGCTAATAGGGTGCGCAAGGAGGTGATTCCGGCCTGAAATATGTTGGGCGACTATAGCATTTTTGCTGTGAAGGGCGTGAGTGTCAGATAAAATAATGGCTGGCTTTTCAGTGAGTTTTCCTGCCGTGAGTGATCCCAAGTTTATTGAACCCGAACAGCTAGAACGTTGGTTTCAGCGTTTGGATCAACTTTTGTTTCACTACCGTGCGTTTTGGCAATTGCAGCCCTTCCATTGTTGTGAAATGGCGTGGCGTGATTCTCACCCACAACTCTGCGAGTTATTAGATGCCTTGACTGATGAGGAAATCCTTGAGCTTGAAACTGATCACATTGCACTGATTAACCTTCTATCACCTTGGTTAGAGGACGCAAAAGCCTTGGCGGAGCTGGCTGAATTACCAGCCCTTGAGGCGCGCGAATTAACGCTACCGCCTCGAACCGATTACGGTATACCCGGCCGTAAGTGGCAGCAAATTTTAGCCTTTGCCGGCACTGTACCTCAAAGTCAGAAACCGCTATTAGAATGGTGCGCGGGAAAAGGTCATTTAGGGCGGGTATTCGCTCTGGCTGATCAGCGATCGATAACCAGTTTGGAATGGCAACAATCTCTCTGTAAGGACGGCGAAGAGCTGGCTAAACGCGCCCATGTGGATATGCAGTTTGTACATTGTGATGCGTTTTCACCACAAGCCGCTGGTTACATAGCATCCGACAATCACGCTGTTGCTCTGCACGCATGCGGTGATTTGCATACCTCCTTGATGCGCCATTGGTCGCTGCAGCAGGGGGGACGTATTAGCGTGTCTCCCTGTTGTTATCACAAGCTGCAAGGCGAGGCTTATCAACCTATGTCGATATCTGCCCAACAGGGGCAGCTGCGTTTAAATAAAAGCGATTTAAAGCTGCCGCTACAGGAGACAGTTACCGCCGGTGCCGGTGTACAACGTCACCGACAGACAGAGTTATTATGGCGTATGGCTTTCGATGAATGGCAGCGCGATGTTCGTGGAGTTGATGAATACTTACCAGTGCCCAACGTGCGCAAGAGTTTATTAACGGAAAGTTTTACCGAATTTGTCCGGTGGGCTGCTGAGTGTAAGCAGTTACCCGTGCCAACAACGCTGGAAGAAGACCGTTGGTTGGCATTGGGGCAACAGCGTTTAGAGAATGTAAAACGCATGGAACTGGTTATGCATTTGTTCCGTCGTCCGCTGGAGCTATGGCTAGTGTTGGATCGCGCCCTGTATTTACAGGAGCAGGGCGCCAGAGTAGCACTGGGCGAGTTCTGTGAAAAACACCTGACTCCACGCAATATTTTTATTCACGCGGAACGAATATAAATCAGTTTATCGGTGTTTGCTTTTGCGGTACTGATCCGGTGACAACCCTATAACCTTCTTAAACAGCCGCGAAAAATAATAGGCATCGTCATAACCCAGAGCGGCAGCCACTTGTTTGATCGACTGCAAGGTTGAGTCGAGCAGATAACAGGCGTGTTGCATTTTCAGGTTAATAAAATACTGAATCGGTGAATAACCGGTTAGCGCCTTAAAACGTTTGGAAAAGTGATACTTCGACAGCTTGCTGTTCTCCGCCAGGCTATCCAGATTTAACTGGCCATGCAGATGCTCATTCATAAACGCCCGCACCCGGTCCAGGTCAATTTGTTTACCGCTTTTTGAGCGCTGTTGGCGTACCAGTAGTGCCAGATAGCTCAGCAGTTGTTGCAGTTCATGGCAACCGTGAATAAACGACGCCAGGTTGTAACCGCTGTGACGCAGGCTGAATAAATCCTCAAACTCACTGATGAGTCGGGGTTGTAAACCGATTGCAGTGACTGGCGATGGCATATCCATATGGGTACAAAAAGCATCGCTCAATAGTCCATCAAAATGCATCCAGTAAATCGACCAGGGGTAACGGCTGTGGGATACATAGCGGTGGGGTAAATCCTTCGGCAGCAAGATCAGATCGCCGGCGCGGATGCGGTAGTGCTTGCTGCTCTGGTTATCATCGCCAAGGGTGAGAGTGCCTCGACCACTGGTGCAGTAAATCAGCAGGTAGTTACTGTGGGATTCCCGCAGCATCTGGTGCTGTTCGGCCTTGGGATAGTAGCCCATGGCGACCGGATACAGGTTCTGGGTCAGCGGGTTAGCGGCCAGCTGATCAATCAGTGATTGCGGAGTTAAAAACCGAATCCCTTCAGAGGGAAGCGGCCAGTTAGAAGTGATCTGCATTTTAACTGATTGATCTGTAAGGTATTTTTAGTAAGTTAGACGCCGTTGCCTGCTTTTTATTCTAGCTCAAAAGGCGCAAGATAATCCATTAATTGGCCAATATCGTCAATCCAGCCTGTCGGGGCAGTATGTTTATATAGACGGTTACAGTTGCGCTTACTAGTCGCTAATACAAAGCTTGCTAGGCACTACACTGTAAAGAGCGAGATCAGGACCGTTAGGTCGGTCAATAGACGCAAGAATAAGAGACGAGTGTATGGACTTTAATCTGAACGAAGAACAGCTGGCCTTCCAGGAAGCTGCCCGTGCCTTTGCCCAGGGAGAAATGGCTCCCCTGGCGGCCGAATGGGACGAGAAGAAAATCTTCCCAACCGATGTAATCGCCAAGGCCGGTGAGCTGGGTTTCTGTGGCATGTACACGCCGATGGAACTGGGTGGCATGGGCCTGTCCCGTTTGGATACTGCGATTATTCTCGAAGAGTTAGCCGCCGGTTGTACCTCTACCGCTGCGTTTATCTCTATCCACAATATGGCCACCTGGATGATCGCCACCTGGGGCACCGATGCCGTTAAGAACGAGTGGTGTGGTGACTTGGCTTTGGGTCAAAAACTGGCTTCCTACTGCCTAACTGAGCCCGGTGCCGGTAGTGATGCGGCTTCTCTGCGTACCAGCGCCAAAAAAGATGGCGACGAGTATGTGATTAACGGCAGTAAAATGTTTATCAGTGGTGCCGGCAGTACCGACGTATTGGTCCTGATGGCGCGTACCGGTTCGCAAGAAGATGGCGCTCGCGGCATTAGTGCCTTTGCCGTACCGGCTAATCTGCCCGGCATTAGCTACGGAAAAAATGAAGACAAAATGGGTTGGAACTCCCAGCCGACCAAAGCCATCTCCTTTGAAGATGTTCGCATCCCAGCACAAAACCTGCTGGGCAGCGAAGGCGAAGGTTTTAAAATCGCCATGAAAGGTTTGGACGGCGGCCGCATTAATATTGCCACCTGTTCTATCGGTGCGGCACAAGCCTGTATCGATCACACCCAGGCTTATATGCATGAGCGTAAACAGTTTGGTCAATCCATTGCCAACTTCCAGGCCCTGCAATTTAAACTCGCCGATATGGTGATTGACCTGGTAGCCGCTCGCCAAATGATTCGCTTGGCGGCGAGCAAACTCGACGCCAACGACGCCGATAAAACCACCTACTGTGCCATGGCCAAACGCTTTGCCACCGATGTCGGTTTTGAAGTCTGTAACAACGCTATTCAGCTGCACGGTGGTTACGGTTACATTAAAGAGTACCCCATCGAGCGCTTTATGCGCGATGCCCGTGTGCACCAGATTTTAGAAGGCACCAACGAAGTGATGCGTATGATCACTGCCCGTCGTGTGCTGGAAGAAGGTGCAACCGAAGCTATTCGTTAATTCAAGTAAGAAAAAGACAACAACAGGTTCCCAACATGTCTGACCTATTAAAGATCGAAAAACGTGGCCGCGTTGCCATCATTACGTTTAACAATCCTCCAGCCAATACCTGGACCCCAGAAAGCCTGCGTTTCCTGGAGCAAACCGTTAACGAACTGAACGAAGATAAAGACAATTTCGCCCTGATCCTGACCAGCGAAAGCGAAAAGTTCTTCAGTGCCGGTGCCGATCTGAACCGTTTTAACCATGACGACAAAGCTGAGTCGTTTGAGTTCTCCCTGGCTTTTGGTGAAGCTTTCGAAGCCCTGTCTAACTATCAGGGTGTATCCATTGCG